>DAOTIQ010000001.1:0-118715 GCA_035448245.1 Thermovirgaceae bacterium
CAACCTGACAAGGACGCCGCTTGATGGCTCATACACCAGATTTGACAATAACTCCTGATCCGGCAGTTTTTCCGTTGAAAACTCCCGGTTATCGGTAGCGATGTACATGCGACCTATCAGCCCGGGAATCTCCTTGAGTTTCCACTCATGGTAGATTCCCTTGCCCCCGGTTGTGTGGTGTGGTTCTCCGAAATGACTAACGTAAAAATCCAGCACTTTGTCAATATCATCCTTGGAATAGAATTGCCTGGCCATTGGGGTATCAGGAACATAGGGGTTTCCGATCGGCCCCTGGCCATGCTCAATATTGACAGACCCTGGATAGACAGGAGCCAAAAGACTTGAATGTGCCGGGGGTGCTGAAAAGAGGGTAAAAACAATAAACGTAGCAATAATGGTGGAAGAACTATTCCTTTTCAAAAAAATCACCTCTTTCGGGGTGGTTTTTTTAGCTTGATGGATCTGTTCAAAACCTCCAATCTGAAGGATGGGCCCCTCAATTTACAAAGCACAATTAGTATTTGTTTGACATTGTATCATGATGCCGTAAAAACAGGTAGTTTTCTTTCCTGCCGTTTCCTTTACTGCCGGGAATCGCGGGAGATTGAGCGGATCCCTGAACTGTTTTGATCTTCCAGAACATAAAAGAACAGGATCTATCCGTCCGTTTTATGGTTTCAAATCCACGCTTTTGACAAGTTTAATAAAGATAGGCAAGAATGGGAAAACATAATAGGGGTCAACTATTTGGACAATCTTCAGATCGGATGATCTCTTCAAAAATATCCAATATCGTTTCGATAGCCCTCGACATCGACCACCTCGGGAAATTGGTTCTCCTACGAAACATTGGAAGATCAAAAGGAGTATTTTTCGTGGCGAAAAGACAATTTAGCATATACTGGCAAGAATATATCAAGGAGGTCAAATGAAAAACTGAATATTCAGGTTTCCGACAGGTCTCGAACCTGACCCTTGTCAGACTTCACTGAACGATAATGCCAGTCATTCGGGAGGTTGTCATGAACAGGAGATCAGTCTTATTTGTGCTGTGCCTTTTGATGTTGTCCATTATCCTTGTCTCCTCCCCATCGGAGGCTTCCGGTTCGGGGTACTGGAAGCTGATCGACGTTGATGTCGAACATCATGAAACAAGGATCGAAAACTCCGACGGCAGCAAGCTTTTGGGGACCATTTCGGGGGGCCCCGGTCAGTTCGAAGCAACCTTTCTGGACCAGAAGAGAAACTGGAAAATGGAGTATTCCGTCTCGGGCAGCTGGGGGGAGATCCCCGAGATCCTGATACTTCGGGAGGAGGTATCTGTACCCCTTGAGCTTTCGGTCGGCAGTTATTCCATATCCCATCCTTCAGACGTCGGCCCTTTCGCCGAATTGGTTGTTTATTTTTCCTATAGTAGTGATTCTGTTGAGGAAGCGCGCCCCCGTAATTTTGCGGGGCAAATCGAAGTATCCGACAAGGGGCCTTCGCACGTGACTGCCACTGCCAAACTTCTCCCTCCCGGGCCTCGAAGCGGCAACAGCCAGTACTTTGTTGTCGAAGTAACCGCAAGGAACCTGTCATCAATGCATTACTGGAGTAAAACATTCAAATATGTCTACGCCTGGCAGGCGGGAGAGCCCCCGGCAGAAGCGGACAGGGCAGTGGAATATGCCGTCAAAGCGGCAAGTGATCCTCGAACTGTAAGCCCAGACGGTGAATCGACCGTCGAGGTAAGTGCCCTGCTTTATGAATACGACCCAGGTGACAGCCTTTCTTCCCGTCCTGTCGCTGGCAAGACCATTTATTTCACTGTCAATGAACAGGACGGGGTTATCCCCGGGACTCTATCGTCGGCTTCCGCGGTTACCGACGAATATGGAAATGCAACGGTGACCTTCACGGCGCCTGAAGGCAGCCTTTTAAAAGATGCAAGGCTTGTGGTCACATCCGCGACGGTTACGGCCAGAGCGGAAGAATTAGACGTTGAGGATATGGCGTATATTAACTTCACCCCAGAGCGCGGCAAGGTGTTCGTGCAACCGGGTATCTCGGGTATCGTCTCGTCTCACGGGATGGTTCCCCCCGACAGGAGATTTCCCGCCCTTATCGCGGCCAACTTTGAAGACGAGGATCTTCAGCCATTGAAAGATACTGAGGTGACCTTTTCTATCCGGGAAGGGGACAACCACGGGATGCTGCGGTCTCCTGACGGCATCGAGGCTCGAAAGGTCGTTACCAGGACCGACCCGGAAGGATGGGCTGAAGTTCAATATTTCTACGCTTCCGATGAACCTCCGGTGGATCCGGTGACTGAGACAATAGAGATAAGATCCCGGAAAATGATCCTTCCCCTTACAGCGGAAGTGACGACGGGATTCAACCTGGTTTTTGAACGCATGGAAAGCGCCTATGAAGGCAAAGGCACCGTCAATGCCGGTGAAGAGATACCTTTCAGGGTCAATATCAAGGATGCCTGGAATCCCGGTGTGGACCTGGAAAAGGTTGTCGGCTTCTGGGGAGTTGATGAAAGATCGGGTTCGGAAATGCTTTTTGTGAGACTGGAAGTCGAGAACATCGGTACAGTTCCCGATTTTCTTCTGGATCAGCTAAAACTTGAAAAGTATCCCGAGGCGCTTTTTTCAGAGGACATGCAGGTCAGGTCTTTCAGGGACAAGGGCGAGATGAACATGCTGTGGATGTCCGGGAACTCCCTGAAAGGCTACCAGGGCTACCCAAGGATCAGACCCATGACCACCGGCAATCATTATTACGAGGCAAGGCTGTCCCTGGTCGATGGAAGTGGCCGGGAAGTTTTCCGGACGAACCATCCCGCTGCCCGGGCCTACTTCAATATCGAGACAGGGCTTCCGGCCGACGCGATGCAGATATTCTTCCTGGAGAATCCCTTCAGAGCCGATACGGCGGAAGCGAAGATCCTGAGAACTGCCCTGGATGTCATGGGTTTCGGGACGGTCATGTCCGTCGTGGACGCTATGTATGCGATCAATAACGGCAACGTAAAGGAACTCTTCTCCCTCCTTTTCTCGGAGGCCAAGGGGGCGATCCTTTCAAAAACAGGTGATATTTCGGCCGCTAAAAAACAGATGGTAGATGCATATTCATCTATCGCCCTTGCGGAGAAGATCGACTTCGAGATACGGAAGGACCGTACGGGGCCGATAGCGGCGATGGAAGAGGGGATATTCGAGTCCCTTCTTGACGCTTTCGGCCTTGAGAAGGGGCAGCTTGTTGTCCTGAGGGGAAGGGGAGAGCAGAAACTGTCCGTTAAGACAGAAAAAGGCCCGAAGCAGATCCCTTCAAAAGAGAGAGAGTACTTTACAGATGCGGAAACCGGGATCACTTCTTTGAGGTCGGGGGAGTCGGCTTTCTTCATAATCCCCCGCGATATGACCGTCGAGGCGGGGAGTGAAAGTGAATTCTCAAGATTCTGATAAGGTCCGGAAAAACGTTCGGCACTTGAAAAAAATCACCTCAGTCAATGGAGGCAAGAGATGAAGATCCACACCGGGTACCTCTGGTTCGACACCAAAAACAGGCGGGAGATCGTGCCGATCACCCGGGATGTAGAGAAAATCATGCTGGAGTCCGGGATCAGCGAGGGCTTTGTCCTGGTGAGCGCCATGCATATTACCAGCGGTATCATAGTCAACGATGACGAACAGGGGCTTCACCAGGATATTTGGGCATGGCTTGAAGAGCTGGCTCCCGCAAAACCGGATTATCGGCACCATCGTACGGGCGAAGACAATGCCGACGCACATCTCAAAAGGATCCTCGTCCATCATCAGGCAATGATACCCGTCACGAAGGGCAAGCTGGACCTTGGGCCCTGGGAGCGGGTCTTCTATCTGGAGGCTGACGGCCAGAGAAGGAAGCGCGTTGTCGTGAAGGTCATGGGGGAATAGGTTCAGCCAACCCTTACCAGCGATATTTAAAAAGCTCTTCGAAACAGATCCCGATGAAGATCTCTTTGTGCTGCCTGGTATCCGGGGTTAAACTTGCCAATATGGTATCGAGGGCAGATTCCATTGGAGGAACACGATTTGAGTCCGTACATTTCGATCCAGGATCTCTCCTACACCCTTCCAGACGGTAGGGTGTTATTCAAGGACATTTCCGAAAGCTTCGGCGGGGAGTTCTCGGCCCTTGCAGGGAGGAACGGCTCCGGAAAGACCATTCTTGCAAAGATCATGGCTGGGCTGATCTCTCCCGGCTCGGGCAGGGTGATCCGCTCGGGGACGGTTTGCTACCTGGACCAGCTTGTCGACCCCTCGGAGTATTCCACCGTTGCCGATCTGGCCGGCAAGGAAAAGATCCTTAATTCTCTTCATCGGATAACCGCCGGGTACCCTGAGGAAGGTGACCTGGAGATAGCTGACGGCAACTGGGATATGGAAGAACGCCTTTTGCGGGAACTGGATATCTCCGGTTTGGGATATCTTTTGCCCGATCTTCCCGCCACCCGCCTCAGCGGAGGTGAGTGCACCCGCATCTCCCTTATCGGGGCCTTCCTTTCAGGGGCTGATTTCCTTATCCTCGACGAACCTACCAACCACCTTGACCAGCCAAACCGTAAGGCACTCATAGAATACCTAGGGACCTGGAAAGGCGGACTTCTGGTCATAAGCCACGACCGGGCGGTCCTTGAGGTGGTCGAAAGGATATTTGAACTGTCGTCGGGAGGGTTGGACAGCTACGGGGGGAACCTGGATGTTTTCCTCGAGGCCCGGAGGCTCCAGCGCTCTGCGGCCCTGGATAATCTTGAAAGGGTCAAAACCGAACGAAAAAGGGCAAAAGCGGAACGGAGCATGCTGCTCGAAAGACAGCAACGTCGATCATCAGCGGGACGAAGGAGCGCTCCCGACAGTGGAATTCCCAGGATAGCCATGAATGCCATTAGATCAATGGCAAAAAAGACCGAGGGAAAGACCCGCTCAGCGGCTGCGGAGAAGGTGGAGGTACTGGCTGCCGAGGAAAAGAAAGCCTTCCTGGAGGCCCGGATAGAGGACACGGTGGTGCTTATCCCGCCCCGATGTGCGGTCCATGCCGGCAAGATCGTGCTTAGGCTGGACGAGGTGGTCCTTCCCTTTGGTTCTCACGGGGAACCAATCAGCCTTACCGCTGCGGGTCCGGAGAGGATCGCCGTCACGGGTCCCAACGGGAGCGGGAAGTCGACGCTGCTGCGGGTTCTCATGGGAGAAACCCGACCCCTTTCAGGTTCGTGCCGGATCATGGTGGACTATGCCTACCTGGACCAGTTCACGTCGGTACCTTTGGATATTTCTCCCATAGAGCACCTTTGCGCAGCCGACCCCGGTATGGAGCAGGGGGAGGCGGGGACCAGGCTTGCGCAGGTCGGCATATCCCGGGAAATGCTCCGGGTCAAGAACAGGAACCTTAGTGGTGGAGAGCGTCTGAAGGTGGCGCTTCTTGCGGCGATACACAGAGTTCCCGTTCCCCAGCTTCTGATCCTCGATGAACCGACCAACCATCTTGACCTGGACTCCGTTGAATCCGTGGAAAAACTTCTTTGCGCCTACACCGGGGCCCTTGTTGTCGTCTCTCACGATCGTAGGCTTCTGGAGAATATCGCGATCTCCAGGGAGCTGGAGATGTAAGCCCGAACAGGTGTTCAGACCTTATATGTGTCAGCCCGTACGCAATTGACAAGATGCCTGAATTCTTCGGCTGAAGGGAGCGAAAAACCTTTATGAGTCCTGATATGAATGAGTCTGTTCACGGTGAATCGGCCAGCCAATATGATGAGGAGGTCAAGGCCTATAGCAGCTATGGGCACGAAGTGATCTTCGGAATGGGGTTCGAGTTCGTCCGCGAGGGAGAAAAACTTCTTGATATCGGAATAGGCACTGGTCTGGCCTCGATAAACTTTTCCGGGATCGGGTTGAAGGTTTACGGATTGGACAACTCGCGGAAGATGCTGGATGCCTGTCTATCGAAGATGTTTACGGAAGAACTGGTGCTTTGTGATGTGACGCGTGAGGCAATACCCTATGAAGATAATTTTTTTGACCATGTCCTTTGTTGCGGGGTGCTGCATTTTTGGGGTGATATGAAGGCCCTGTTTTCTGAGGTAGGGAGAGTTATGAAAAGTGGAGGGATCTTTGCTTTTTCAATTGCGCCCCAGGAGACCACATCGGATTATATCCATGAGCCGACAGCCTGGGGCGTGCCAATATTCAGGCATGCTCCTGGTTACATTGCGGAGTTGCTGGAAACGAACGGGATGGAATTACTGAAGGAGCAGAGATTGCTGATCAAGGGTGCGGATAAAGTTCATTTTGATATGTTGTTCTCCGTCCTGATCAGCAGGCGCATCTGATATGCCGGGAGAAGCGGAGCGAAGGCGTTGACAGATGGAGGGCAACGGATCCTATGATATATACTGATATCTTCAATAATTCGGCCCTTGGGGAGCACCCGGCCCGTTGACGGAACAAGAGAGGAAGGACAGCCATGAAGGTATCAAGGAAATCCCCAACAGCCTCAGTGCGTGAAGCATACCCGGTGCCGTTCCGTTCGCTTGCCCCGTTCCTCCTTATTACCTTTGGATTGGCCTGGAGCATTCTCGCCTTGTACATATTTGCCCAGGAACCTATGACAGCCATGTTCGGCCAGCTTACCGGCAATCATCCGCTCTTCTTCCTGGCAGTCTATTCGCCAGCGATCGCGGCGTTTGCTCTTGTTTTCCGCAATGGCGGTTTTCCGGGCCTGGGGCGCTTTCTGGGAAGAGCCTTGCTTTGGCGCTGCAGCCGGGGCTGGTACGTTTTTCTGCTGGTCGGGGTTCCGCTTATCTTCATTGCCGGCTCAGCGATCAGGGGTAACCTTTTTACCGAGCCCTTCCCGTTTGGTTCATTTCAGGCCCTGATCCTGGGGTTGTTCCTCGCCTCCATCAAGGGACCCGTCGAAGAATTCGGCTGGCGGGGGCTGGCGCTTCCTCTTCTGCAAAGGAAGTTCTCGCCGATCTGGGCCGGACTTATCCTTGGCGCAATATGGGGGCTGTGGCATATGCCGGCATTCCTCCTGAGCGGAACCCAGCAGAGCGAGTGGTCCTTTGCGGCCTTTTTTGCCGGGTGCCTGGCAATAAGCGTCATCGCGACTTCGCTGTTCAATGGTTCCCGCGGCAGCATCCTGCTTTCTGCGTTTTTCCATTTCACCCTTATGAACCCGATCTTTCCGGACGCGCAGCCCTATGACACATACATGCTTATCGTTGCTGCCTGCCTTATCGTCTGGCGGGACCGCAAGGAGATGTTCACAAGGGAAGGCTCCGTCACAGAAGTCATTCCCGGCGGGGTAGAAGCGGCCAATCCCTGACCGGGAACCTGTAGGGGTCTACCTGCACTTTTTTGCAATAAGCCCTGCTCTGAAAAAACTGGCCTGTTTGACAGGTTCACCAAGTTTAAGGTCTGAACCTGTAAGAGAGGGAGGCACAGAAATAATCATGGACGAACCAAGTCCCCGCTTCTGGGAGATCTTCTTCGAGGTTTTTGAGAACCTGCCCCGCCAGGGTCCCGGCAGCCGTTCCTGCGCAGCCAGAGCCCTTGGCCTTTGCCGTGGACTGCCGGAATTCCCCGCGATCCTCGATCTGGGGTGCGGTGTCGGCGGACAGACTCTACAGATCGCCGAACTCACTTCGGGTTCGATCATTGCGGTCGACAGCCATGCCCCGAGCGTCGAACGGCTGCGGACAGCCATCGCGGAGCGCGGTCTTTCGCACCGCGTCAGTGCTGTCGTCGGAGATATGGCTTCTCCGGAGCAGCCGCCTGAAAGTTTTGATCTGGTCTGGTCTGAAGGCGCGCTCTACAACATCGGGCTCGAGAACGCTCTTTCCGTCTGCCATGTTATGCTTCGCCCCGGCGGGTATCTTGCTTTTACCGATGCGGTCTGGCGCAGGGAGGACCCGCTCCCGGAGGTTAAGGCAGTCTTCGATATGGATTACCCGACCATGGGATGGCTGGCAGACGATCTGGCCGCGATAAAGGATCGCGGATTCGAACTTGCCGGACACTTCACCCTGCCCGATGAGGCGTGGTGGGACGATTTCTACGATCCTATGGAGGTTCGCATTGCGGAGCTGCGCGGAAAATATGCCGACGATGCCGATGCCCCGGCCATTCTCGACAAACTCGCCGAGGAGCCCCGAATGCATCGCCTCTATTCCGACTTCTACGCCTACGAGTTTTTCGTGGCGCGCCGTCCCGCTGCAGCGCCGCGGCCCGTAACATCCTGAAGGCGTCATCGGGGTTTGAATATCTCCTCGCAATTTAGCGTCTGAAGAAAGGAACAGGTTATTTCCTCAACTTTTCTATCGACGTCTCCACACCCGCCGGGACAGGTGCAGCCGGCAGGGCTTCCATGTTTTTGAAGATCCATTTCACGTAGTTCCAGTTGACCGCTAACCGAGTGACCTTGATGCCGTCTGAGGTCTGGTTGAAAATACAATCGGTCATCATAACAGAAGCATTTCGGAAACTGGCCACGGCCCTGTAACTGTTGTCAGGCCCCAGGTCCATGATGTAAGCGTCGTCTCCGACGTTTTTAACCGTTTCACCCTTAACCGTTCCCCTTAAAGCATTCCAGACTTCCTTGCTTATTTCGGAGGATCCGTAAAGGGTCAGATGAATGACACAGTGTCTCCCCGATATTCCGACTCCCCATCCCTTGGTGTATGTAGCACTGAGATTATCGGACTTTGACTTGTCCAGTTTCGGCTTGACACCATCCATTCCCACCTGAGCAGAGGTCGGGAAGAGAGCCCATATCTGGTCATCGGTCATGGTTGCGAAAGAAGACACAACTGGTTTGACAAGGATAAGGTTGTCGTTCAACATTTCTATCAGGACCCCCTGATTTTTCAAGGCATTTTTGTGTTCCGGTTGGTCAAGAAACTTCGCCAGCTGCTCATTGGACATTTCCTGCCCCGGTGTGCTTCCGGCCAACTCTTCGCCCGTAACCCCCAGAAGGTTCACAAAAGTATCGCTTCCGCTTGCCAGGCCTATGAAAGCTGTTCCCTGGTTTATTTTGGCTACCGCATCGTCAAGATTCTTGACCATGGGATCAGGGTTCTCATTTTCAATGGTCTGGAGGTCGTTAACGAGGGTCAATCCAGCGCCTGTAAAAGAGGCTCCTGTGGCAAGCATAAGTCCCGTCATTCCCGCTGCTGTTGTCACAACCGGTGCGGCTACCACAAGGGCCACTACCGCTCCCCCCGTTGTGGCAACAAATTTTGTTCCTGCCATTATGTTTGCCCAGTTTTTCTGCCCGACGACGTTGCCAATTTTTGTGTGAACATTGCCAACAGCCCCGGTAAGGGAACTGATGCCTTCACCGATGTCTTTTTTCATCTTTGAGGTCACGCTGCCAAGAGTGTGGGCCGCGCTGTATATCGTTTGCATACAGGATTCAAAAAACCCTCCATGGGGCCTTATTGTTGCGATCGGAGCGTTTTCTGAGAAGGAGGTGCTGTCGGCAGTAGCATCGGCAACCTCTATACGTTCTATGGACTTGATCGGGTCCAAAACAGTTGGATGGAAAGCAACATCGCTTTTTCCGGAACTTCTAATGTCAGAATTACTTGCGGAGTCAGATAAAGATGACGAGAATATCACCTCGGCCATCGCGGGAATAGCGAAGTAATTCTGAAAGAAGAGCGCGATCTCATGACGAAGTGTCGGGTCATATCTGGAGGCGATGCGGATTATTTCGATGTCGTTCTTGACCTTGTTTGCGGCGTTTTCGGCAGCGCCGAGGGATGCATCGGCATATTTTAGTCTTGCAAGAATCTGGTTGTCCGGAAGGTCTTTGCCGTCAATTTCTTTTAACAGGTTGATAGCTCTGACAGCCTGCAATCCTGTCAGATGCATAAGATTAAGTGATTCGGCAAGACGTTCTTTGTGGGATTTAGCGAGCTCCAGAGAGTAAAGAAGGGGTTTCCCGGATGTTTGTTCTGTTTTTGACGACGCTGCCTCTGGTTGGGTTTTTGTGATAGAAACCTTGCCGCCATCCGCCGGTTTGCTTTCGAAGGTGACCGCCGAAAGAATTTCCGGGCTCAAAAAGGCCAATATCACCGCCGTGGAAAAAACCGCCAGAATCTTTTTCCCTTTTACGGGCATGTCTCTCGACCTCCCTGATGATCCTTGACTCTTTCAATATTTTAACATTTCAAGCAGGCAAATGATCCTTGTCTGGTTCATGAAGAAATCAAAAAAGTGCTACCCATTCCTTTTCAGCCATATCTATGCTGTTTCCAAACCTGGCAGGGGCTTTTTCCCTTATCTCTGCCATGATCTTGTGTTTCGTAGATGCAGACGGGGGCTCCATTACGGAAATTCTCCCGGACCTGCCTCTTATCACCAGAAACTTTATCAGCCTGTGCGAAGATGCAACCCCGGCGGATTTTCGAGGCGAGAAAGACTCTGTGACTCTTATGGTTTCCATATCTGGCCATTTGACCTCTGATTTGATGAAAAGCCCCTTTAGTATGATGCCGTCGGAATTTATCTGCAGGACCTGGGCCGACATAGCGCTGGTAGCGAGGGCCAGAAAGGGGTTTGCGAAAACGACCATGAATGTACCCATCCCCCAGGATATTTCCTCTTTCCATTTTGGAGCGACCCCGAAAAGGAGGGCAAAAGCCATGTCGAGGAACCATAGAGAGAAGAGGACAGCGAACCCTGTTATCACCGTGTCCCAGATAATAACGTCTCTTTTCCTGCCGATGTAAATGCCGGATCCTCTTTTCGGGTATGCACTGAAAAGCGAGTATAGTCCCGCAAAAAGAAGAATGAGGCCGGTTATCCTGCGGCCTTCTTCGAGGAAGGGGATCTCTTCGTAAACCTGCATTCCTGTCAAAGATATCCGGCCTTCGAAAATTCTGCTCCAGAGCAGAAATTTCCCCCCGGGAGCGTTCAGGGAAACGAACCCTTCCCACTCTTCCACGGGGAATTCGGGTCGCTGAAGTATAGGAGTGTGTTCCCAGCCAAACCTGTCCATTTTTTGCGAGATTTCGTCAACAAGGGTTTTGAGAGAAGGGAAACCGGAGAGATCTTCTTCTTTGATCACGGGAAGTGGAGTCTGTTCTCCGTTGATCTCCCGTATCGTTCCTGTTACGCCCAGAAAAAGGGCCTCACGTTCCTGATAAGAGACCCTCTGGGTGCTAATCGGCAGGGCAAGCAGTACAATCCCGAAAGGGATAAACAGATAAGCCAGCCATCTTTTGAACCATATCTTCATGTTGTTGCCTCCTGTTGAGCAACCCTTATGAAAAGAAAAACAATTGTACTGATGTCATGATAACATGATAATGCTTAAGGATCTCTTCAGGGAGAACGGGAAAGATGTTTTTGACTTTGAAAAGCTTGACAGATTAAAATTCACAGGTCGGGGCAGAACAGTGGAGGAGCCCATTGCCGGGAAAAGTGAGGTGTTGAGAGGTGAAAAGGGTCCTTTTTCTTTGTACCCATAATTCCTGCCGGAGCCAGATGGCGGAAGGCTGGGGCAGGCGCCTGAAGTCAGAGACCATGGAGGTCTGGTCCGCGGGGACGGAACCTGGCAAGGTGAACCCCGTAGCCGTAAGGGTTATGGGGGAGTCTGGAGTGGATATCTCCAGGCATCAGAGCAAGCATGTTGAGGAACTTATTCATATCCCTTTTGATTTTGTTATTACTCTTTGCGGTGACGCGAGGGATACATGTCCGATATTCCCCGGAGAGGCTACGAGGATCATTCACAGGGGTTTCGATGATCCTTCCCGCGCGGAAGGGACAGAGGAGGAGGTCCTTGCCTTTTTCCGGAGAGTCAGGGACGAGATACGTGATTATGTCGAGGGAATGCCGGATAATATTGGCGAGGAATGATCTTTTGAGTTCTTCACGAAGTTGGCCCCAGGGGGTATGATGTCAGCCGTTGTGCCCCTCGGTGCGGTTGTCTTCCGAAGGGCTATCCCAGAGCAAAGTGAGGTAAGGCTATGGACCCCCGGGGAATACATTACATTGTAGAAGCATCTGGTTGCAGCGAGGTTATCGGCGAAGTGGACAGGATGCAGGAGATTCTCGTGGAAGCGGCCAGGAAGGCCAACACCCACGTCTGGGCTGTATCTTTCCACAGGTTTCCCCCCAATGGGGTCAGTGGAGTGGTTGTCATCAGCGAGTCCCATCTTTCCGTTCACACCTGGCCGGAGGCGGGTTACCTCGCCCTTGATATCTATACCTGTGGGGCCGCAAGCCTGCCCGAAGAGGCGGTCAAGCACGTTCTCGAAAAAGTTCACGCGGGGCATACTCACATCAGCGAACTTACAAGAGGTCTGGATGACGACGGGGACAGGATCTATTACCACTCCCTGATAACCTGGGAGGAAGAACTTCAGAAGGGCAAGCCCAAAAAATGACCGCCATACCCCCTCAGGCGGTTACCTCTTTCCCCGGGGCAGCCATCAGCCTGCGAGGTGTACGGAAAAATTATGGAGGAGCCGAGGTTGTAAGGGGGGTTGATCTCGATATTCCCCGGAGCGAGATCCTTGTTCTGATAGGCCCTTCGGGGTGCGGCAAGACGACCATCCTCAGGATGATCAACAGGCTTGTCGAACCTTCCGGAGGGTCGATCCTTATTGACGGTGAGGATACATCGAAGATGGATCCGGTGACCCTGCGGAGGCGTATGGGATACGTTATCCAGGGCATCGGTCTTTTTCCTCACATGCGGATCTCGGCGAATGTCTCGGTGGTTCCCAGACTCAAGGGAGTTCCAGGTGGCAAGGCCATGATGCTGGCCGGGAAGGCCCTGGATCTGGTCGGCCTTCCAAAGGAAGAGTTCGGGGATAAATGGCCCCGCCAGCTTTCCGGGGGGCAGCAGCAGAGAGTAGGAGTGGCCAGGGCGCTGGCGGGTGATCCGGAAATAATCCTGATGGATGAACCTTTCGGGGCGCTGGATCCCATTTCGAGGATAGCACTGCAGGATGAGTTCCTTGATCTTCAGGCCCGGCTTGGAAAAACCATTGTTTTCGTTACTCACGACATCAATGAGGCGATGAAAATGGGCAGCCGCATCGCGATAATGAGGGACGGAGCCATCGCCCAGGAGGGAGAGCCACTGCATCTTCTTTCTTCTCCCGCGGATGATTTCGTGGCGGATTTCGTTGGGGCCGGGAACCCTCTTTCGATGTTCAGCTTCATGAAGGTGAGAGATGTTCCCGTGAGGTCCGAGGGTCTTCCTGTAGTTGATATTGCCGCTACGATAGATGATGCCCGAAGGGTGGCCCATGATACGTCACTGAAATTCTGTCGTGACCGGTTCGTCTACGTTGTAGCGGACGGAAGGCTTTGTGGGAGCGCCAGGGTCGATAACCCGGGAAAGAGCGATGGCCATGATCCGGTCCTGGATATCCTGGAGACGGCTTCGAGCGTTCGTACGACAAACACCGTTCAGGAGGCCCTGGGGCTTATGGTCTCCTCCGGGATAGCCAACGTGGCGGTGACAGGTGAGCGTGGGAAATTCCTCGGCGTGCTTTCATTCGGTGACATGGTCGACATCATCCAGCAGCAGAGAGAAAAAAACAGTCGCTAGTCCCTTGACGCAGCAACCGGGTGGGCGGGCTGACCTTTCCTTTTTATGAAGTCCTCGATAAGCTTCCTCGAAATGCTTATGCTCGGAGGGATCTCCGGGAATGAATCGATCCTGTACCAGTCCGCGTCTTCTATCTCGACGCCGTCGATCTTTATCTCCCCCGACTCCCATTCTGCCGTGAAGCCCACCATCAGAGAGTGCGGGAAGGGCCATGGCTGGCTTCCGAAGTATTTGATGCTCTTAACCTTGATGGAGACTTCTTCCATGAGTTCCCGCTCCACTGTTTCTTCAAGGGTTTCCCCCGGTTCGACGAATCCGGCGAGGATGCTGTAGCGTCCTTTCGGGAAGCGGGGGCTCCTGGCCAGAAGCAGTGTTTCCCCCTTCTCGACGGCCACAATGATAGCCGGCGAAACGGGGGGATAGCTGATCATTTCGCAGTTGGGGCACATTCTGGCGGTCTCTGCCTTGCTGTCTTCCATCGGTGAACCGCACTGTCCGCAGTACTGGTTCTGGCGATGCCACTCCTTAAGCTGAAAGGCTCTTCCGGCTTCAAAGAAAGCTTTTTCCCCCAGTATTCCCCATATATCCCTGAGTGAAACGAACTCCATATCTCCGGGTATGGGGCCGCATTCTCCAACTTCCAGCCAGCAATTGCCCGGCCTTTGTCCTGCGGCGGTCTTTCCGGATATTGTCGAACAGCCCATATTCCTGATTTCCGCAATTTGCGGAAGTGAGGGCCTGGGTCCTGTTTTCACGAGGATCCGGTCACCCCTGAACACGAAGCATCCTTCAAGAGCGTTTCCGAAGGTGTAACTTTCCATTAGTGGCGCTCCTTTCCTGGATCGTTGCTGCCTAACTGTAAAAATTACTCTCAACGAGATTAAGCAACAGGTCTCTGTGTAAAATAGCAGAAGGAGGGTAATGATGAAAGACCTTAAAGTTCACGCCAGGAATGTTGATGAGCAGACCATGGATCAGATAAGGGCCATTACTTCACACCCGGCGGTAGATGGTCCCGTCTCGATAATGCCGGACTGTCACGTTGGTGCGGGGTGCGTGATAGGCTTTACGGGGCGATTCAGGGATGCAGTGATCCCAAACGTCGTAGGAGTTGATATCGGCTGTGGTGTCATGCTCTCGCCAATGGATGGTGTTGATAGAGGGAACGCGCGTTTCGGGGACCTTGACTCCCATATCAGGAAAGTGGTCCCACTGGGGCCCAACCATCACGGAGGAAGGTCTGTCTTTGATCGCTTCGGCGGACGTTTTCCCCGTCGAGCCGGGAGAATGGAGGAACTTGCGGGTCTCGCAGATGATTTCTACGGGAGGATCCTCCGGAACAGAACGTCGGCCCCTGCACTCACCCAATTGGGAACTCTCGGGAGCGGGAATCATTTTGTAGAGGTTGACGAAGACGGAGATGGCCATCTGTTCCTGTCTGTCCACACCGGGAGCCGTAACTTCGGCTACCAGGTTGCAGGATATTTCCAGGATATGGCGAGGTCTTTTCTCCGCGGTTCGGGCCTTGGGGAGGGTATTCCGCAGGGTCTGGAGTATCTCCCCATGGACAGAGGGGGGAGGGATTACATGAAATGGCTTGCAGTTGCCCAGGAGTTTGCCGAACATAACCGTTTCATGATACTGGACTCGGTCCTTGGGTTCTATGGATTGAAGCCCGACATGGCTTCCATCACCGATAGTGTCCATAACTACATCAGCGACAGGGACGGGATAGTCCGAAAGGGAGCTATTTCGGCCCGGAATGGGGAAAAGGTAGTGATCCCCCTCAGCATGTCCTCGGGAATAGTAAGGGGAACAGGCAGAGGTAACCCCGCGTATAACTGCTCCGCTCCCCATGGGGCCGGGCGTCTTTTCGGCCGCAAGGAGATGAAAAGAAGGCTCAGTGACGGGGACATATCCATGGAGATGTTCCAGAGGAGCATGAAAGGTATATTTTCAACGTCGGTCTGTTCCGCGACGATAGATGAATCGCCAATGGCCTACAGGAATTGGGAGGATATTCAAGAAGAGGTTGCGGAGACGGTGGATGTATCCGCCATACTGAGGCCCGTCTATAATCTCAAGGCCGCGGGATAGAAAAAAGGGCGGACACATTGGCGTCCGCCCTGAAAAAACTGGTAGCCCCAACGGGATTCGAACCCGTGTTACAGGACTGAGAACCCTGGGTCCTAGACCACTAGACGATGGGGCCACTTGTAAATCTGGCTGGGGGACAGGGACTCGAACCCCGACTTCTAGATCCAGAGTCTAGCGTCCTGCCAATTAGACGATCCCCCAAGGCAATTCGCTCCCCGAGCGCGACGGATATATTATCACGGGTCAAGTGGAGTAGTCAATGACCCGGGATCAGGATTCTGGCCGGAATCAGGACGAAAGAAAGTTCAGGGGAGTAAAGGGCCATTCTTGAGTGTACAATGAATACAGACAATTACTGGAGGTGTTCGCGGTATGAACGTAGACAGCAGATCGTTCCGGGAACTTCTGGAGAAAAGACCTTTGAACGTACAGGCGGCTTTCGGTACCGAACCTCTTGCCCTTGTCAGCGGCAGGGACATAGCGGCCGCAGCAAGGAAGACGGGGTCGATAGTCATGGCCGCCAATGTCAGGAACCCCCTCACCATAAAGGGAATTCTGAAGGCCGCAAAAGAGATGGACGCGGTGGTGATGCTGGAGCTGGCCAAATCTGAAGCGACTTATTGCGGCTGCACCTTTGACAATGTGCCGGGTCTTGCCGCACGCTATTCGGCGGAACTCGGGGGAGGTGTCGTTTTCGGCCTCCATGTGGATCACTATGCGATCAAGTCCAGGGATGATCTTCTGCGGTCCATCGCTCACCTGAGGCAACTGGTGGAGAATGGCTGGACATCGGTCGCGATCGATGCCTCTCATAACCCGGACTGGGAGAACCTTTGCTTTACAAGGGATGTAGCGATGCATGTCCCCCCCTACCTGGGACTTGAGGCGGAAGTGGGAGAGATTAAGGGCCCCGGCGAGATAACGACTGTCGAGGAGGCGCTCTTCTTCGTGGGAGGACTCAATTCATGGGGGGTGTTCCCGGATTTTCTTGCTATTTCAAACGGCAGCAAGCACGGAACCTACGACAGTTCACTCGGGGAGGAGGAGGGTATCGATCTTTCCAGGACAAAGGAGATCGCTGAATCGATCGCTCCCTTCGGGGCTGTGATAGCGCAGCACGGAATATCTGGTACACCTCTCGACAAGGTGTCCAGCTTCGTAAACTTTGGCATAAACAAGGGCAATGTGGGGACCCTCTGGCAGAATATCGTCTTTGGCCTGGAGATGGATCCGTCTACGGGTAATGCCCTGGTCCGGGACGACGCCTACGTCAAGAATAACAGCCGAGGCGTTCCTCCCGAACTGTGGGAACGGATGGTCACATGGGCCGATGACCAGGGTTTCTCCAGGAAATCCGGTGATTACAAGAAGGCCAACAAACCCTTTCACAATGAGATCATGGCTCTTCCGGAAAAAATCAGGGAGAGCATTGTCGAGGATACGGCCGATTGGGCCAGGCGGTTCATCAAGGCCTTTAATGCCGAAGGGAGCGCCGAGGCCCTCCTGGAGGTGGTATCGAAACGCCCGGATCATAACGCCGCCCCCGAAAGGGAAATAATCAGATCCAGGAGCCTCTTTACGAAGGAGAGCGCTCCGGGAGATGTTGGAAACAGAGACGGGAAAGACTACAGCGATTGAGCGGAAGATATTTGCTTACATCAACAATACTGTTCGGCAGGACTTTTTTCCGTGGGACTAAGCCGCCGGGACGTGGTAGGATAGTCAACCGGAGGTGAAATGATGGTGGATACAAGGTCGCGCGAAAGGCGCGGCAGGAAGAAAAAAGGAAACAGTGAACTGCGCTTCATCCCCCTCGGAGGGCTTGGACAGATAGGTAAGAATATGTTCGTCCTTGAATACGGGGAGGATATTATGGTCGTAGACTGTGGCCTCATGTTCCCCGATGAGGAAATGCTTGGAATAGATTTTGTAATACCCGATGCATCATATCTTTTCGAGAACAGGGACCGGATACGGGGGATGGTCCTGACCCACGGACACGAAGATCATATCGGCAGCCTTCCTTTGATCCTCCCGAGGCTGGATGTGCCAATATATGGAACAAAACTGACCCTTGGCATGGTTGATGCCAAGTTCCGTGATTCTTGTCCCGACTACACTCCGAAGTCCTTCGAGTTTTCAGCCGGTGATAAATTCAGCCTCGGATGCTTCGATATTACATTCATTGCCGTGTGCCATTCCATACCGGATGGAGTTGGACTGGCCATTGAGACTCCGGTGGGAACGGTTGTCCATACGGGAGATTTCAAACTTGATCCGACCCCGGTGGACGGAAGAATAACCGATTATTCGACCTTCTCTGAATTCGGCAGCAAGGGCGTACTGCTCATGCTTTCGGATTCCACAAATGTGGAGCGACCCGGGTTTACTCAGTCCGAAAGAATAATCGGCAGGACCCTGGAAAGATTGCTGCGGCTTCACAGGAACAACCGTCTTGTTATTGCTGCCTTTTCCACAAACCTTCACAGGTCCCAGCAGATCCTTCAGGTAGCTTCACGTTTCAATAGAAAGGTCGCGCTGATGGGGAGAAGCATGATCCAGAATGTGACCCTCGCCATTGAGCTGGGCTACATAGATGTGGACAAAAACATACTCGTTCCGATGGAGGATGTCGGCAAGGTTCCTGACAACCGGCTTATAGTTCTTACTACCGGGAGCCAGGGTGAGCCTTTTTCGGGCCTGGTGAGGATGAGCAAGGGAGAACACAGGTTTGTCAATCTCGGCCAGGGGGACGTGGTGGCTGTTTTTGCCTCTCCCATCCCGGGAAACGAAAAACTTGTGAGCAGGACGATCAACCGGCTTTTTGAATGCGGATGCGAGGTTATCTATGATCGCGACCAGGAAGTTCATGTTTCCGGTCATGCCGCCAGAGAAGAGCTCAAGATGATGCTGAGCATGGTAAGGCCAAAATACTTTGTCCCCATGCACGGAGAATACCGCCACCTCGTAAGACACGCCAGGCTTGCGCAGGAGATGGATATTCCGGCAAGGAACACCTTCGTCCTTCAGAATGGAGACCTTCTTTCGATCAATGGAACAAAGGCCCAGGTAAAAAGAGGAGAAATCACTTCGGGAGCGATCCTGGTCGACGGCATGGCTCTTGGCGAGATGCAGGACAGTCTCATGAGAGAGAGGCAGGAGATATCCGAAGAAGGCCTGGTGGTTATCTCGATAACCCTGGACAGGGATCAGAGGCTTATCGCTCCGCCGCTGATCGATAGTGTAGGGTTTATTCATATGAATGACGCAGGGGGGCTTGCGAAAGACCTCCAGGATGCAGTGATGGAGTCCGTGGCCCAGTTGCATGAAGGCAAGACACAGGATATCGACAAGGTCTCGAACAGGGTAAGAAACAGGGCAAGGAGTGTACTGAAAAGATTCAGCCGTACGCCGCCGGTTATCAAGATCATGATAACCCGGGCCGGTTCCTGAAGGAGCCGGTTTTTTCAGGGAAAGTGACGTTTTTGAATCGGGGGAGATGCAGTCTTGTCAACTGGGCTTTTCTTTAACTTGCTGGGAGGGGTCGGCCTCTTTCTGTTTGGTATCAAACTGATGGGGGAGTCTCTTCAGGATCTTGCCGGGGACAGAATGCGCCGCCTGATATCTGCCCTCACCAGTTCTCCGGTAAAGGGAATTTTGCTGGGCGCGATCGTGACGGTTCTGATCCAGAGCAGTAGCGCGACAACGGTTATGACGGCGAGTTTTGTACATGCGGGGTTGATGACCCTGAAGCAGTCGATAGGCGTTATCATGGGAGCATCCATTGGAACAACGGTAACGGCCCAGATAATCGCCTTCAAGATAAAGGAGTTTGCCCTGCCTATCATCGGGTTCGGCATGATCTTTGCCGTCTTCGGGAGGACCAAGAGACATAAATACATTGGCAATGGCATAGTGGGTTTCGGGCTCCTTTTCGTGGGGATGCAGACCATGGAGAGCGCTATGTACTTCCTCCGCGACAGGCAGGATATTTTCCTGGCGTTCCAGCATCATCCGATCCTGGGAGTCCTGGCGGGAACCCTGCTGACCATGTTGATCCAGTCCAGTTCCGCGACGGTGGGTCTTACCATTGTTATGGCATCCCAGGGACTTCTTACGCTGGACTCGGCGATACCGATACTTTTCGGCGACAATATCGGCACAACGATAACGGCCGTTCTCGCTTCCATTGGCCTCAACAGATCCGCAAAGCAGTCCGCTTTCGCGCACGTTTTTTTCAAGGTAATTGGAGTGATCGTGTTTCTGCTGTTCCTTGAACCTTTCAGACATCTCGTAACGCTGACCTCCTCCGACATCGCCAGGCAACTGGCCAACGCCCACACAATATTTAACCTTTTGAATACCCTTATGTTCCTGCCCTTCATCAACCCCTTTGTACGTCTTGTAAGGACCGTTCTTCCCGATGACGGGGTGCTCTTTATGATGGGGCCGAGGTTTCTGGACAAGAACCTTATTTCGGCATCTCCGATAGCGGCAGTGGAGGCGGTAAGAAAGGAACTTGTCAGGATGGGCTTTCTGACGCTGGAGATGATCCGGCATGTCAAGAAGGCATTCGTGGATAGCGACAGAAAGATGATAGAACAGGTAAACCAGACTGAGCGCTGCGTCAATGACCTGACCAGGGAGATAACGGCCTATTCCGCCGACCTCATGCAGGTCAGCCTTCCACCAGTGCTCTCCTCTTCACTGTCCCTCTTCGTAAACGGTGTTGGTGATATTGAGAGAGTCGGAGACCACGCGGAAAACCTTATTGAACTTTTCGAATACAAGATCGAGCATAACCTTCCCTTCTCGGATCTCGCCATGGAGGAGTTCAACGCGATGATATCCATGGCCGAGGAGGCCTTGCTCCTTGCGGTGGAGGCTCTGGAGACATCCGATGGAGATAAGGTAAAAAAGGTCTTCAGACTGGAGGACAAGATTGACGCCATGGAGCGGGGCCTTCGAAAGAGGCACATAGAAAGACTCAACCAGGGAGTCTGCAACCCGGGTTCGGGGGTTATCTTCATAGATATCCTCAGTAACCTCGAGAGGGTGGGAGATCACGCCAACAACATTGCTCTCATAGTCAAGGATATCAACCTGGTAAGAGGCAAGGAGGAATAGGATGTTGATCTCCCAGTGCGCGCTCCTTGGTCTTCTCCAGGGATTTACGGAGTTTCTTCCAGTGAGCAGTTCCGGACATCTGGTAATTGCCCAGTCCCTGTTCGGCTGGCAGGACCCCGCGATAGCCTTTGATGTGATGTTGCATCTTGCTACCATGGCGGCTACACTTGTTTTTTTCAGAAAGGAGATTTTTTATTTAGCCCTGGGATGGTTCGGAGGACTGGTTTCCAGAGCCGGAAGAGATCATCCCGGCTGGAGGTACGGGTGGAGTGTCCTGGCAGGTTCGGTGGCTACGGTGGCGATTGTTCTGGTGACGAGGCCCGTTATACATGTGTTTTTCGGCAATACCCTGTTTGTAGGGTTAGCCCTTGTCTTTACAGGTGCGGTTCTATGGTACGGAAACGGTATCAGTGTCAAAGATGGCGAAGTGTCAGTACCGACGGGGCTGATGGTTGGACTTGCACAGGGGCTGGCGGCATTTCCGGGACTTTCCCGGTCCGGCCTGACGATAATCGCGGGCCTGAAGTCCGGTTTGGGACGCGAAGAAGCCTTTTCTTTCTCTTTCCTCCTTTCGCTTCCCGCCATTTTGGGAGCGGCGATCCTTGAACTCCCCGATGCCGGAGGGATATCCGGAGTTTCCGGCTCCCTTCCGCAGGGGTGGTGGATCGGGGTGCTCCTTGCTTTTCTTTCGGGTCTTTTCGCTCTTTCACTTCTCCGTAAAGTAGTGGTCAGGGGGAAATGGAAGGTGTTCGCGGTTTATTGTCTTATCGCCGGAGCGTTTGTCCTGGCTGTCAATATTTTCGGGAGGTGATGAAGATGGCCAGGTCCGGGGGGTCGTCAAGGTGGTGGATCCTTATCCTCTGCGTCATTCTGGGAAGTTTTCTCGGGGTTTATCTACAGGGTTTCCAGGCGACGGAGAATCTTTTCCGCAATGTAGTCAACATCGGTTTTGATATCGGCGATGTCGATGTCCTTATTGCCCGGTTTGGTTTCCGGCTGTTTTTCAGGCTGAACCTTGGGACTTTCATCGGTGGGGTCATAGGCGTGCTGATGATCAGATGATGATAGACCAATCCTTCCCGCAAGATGTAGTTCTTGCATCCGCAAGTCCTCGCAGGGCTGCCCTCCTCGGCGATCTCGGGTGGTCTTTCCGTATTGTTCCACCTGATATCGATGAGGTCGTCAGCGGGGGGGAATCTCCCTCTGGTCTCGTGGTAAGGCTTGCAGATGAGAAAGCGGAATGTGTCTGCCGGAAATGTCCAGATGCACTCGTGATCTCGGCAGATACGGTTGTAGTCCTTGGTGATTTAATACTCGGCAAGCCAGAGAATGCCCAGGATGCGGCAAGGATGCTCTCAATGCTTTCCGGGAAAAGGCATACGGTCATGACCGGGGTTGCGCTGAGGCACAGATGTGTCTCTGTTTCCGGATTTGAGTCTACGGATGTTTTTTTTCGAGAGCTTTCGGAGCAGGAGATAGAGAGATACGTAAGGTCCGGTGAGTCCCTTGACAAGGCGGGAGCCTACGCCATACAGGGACGGGGTTCGCTTCTTGTCAGTTCTATCGAAGGGTGTTATTTCAACGTCGTGGGCCTGCCCCTTTTCAGGCTGAGCAGACTCCTCGAGGAGGCAGGGATATCTCTTGAGCAGCAGTGGAGGTGAGGGGATGAGAGTCAGGCAGTCTTTTGTTCTTGCGGCAGGGATGATGGTTGTAGCAATTATCGGTGCCCTGGGACTTGTACCGCGTATATCGGCAGAAAGATCAGGAAGCGTGGCTGCTCTTGTCGTCGAAATGAGAGATGTTGCCAATATGGCCAGGGAGGCGGGTCTTCCTGTTGAGCAAGCAGTCGAAAGACTCGAGGCTGAAGGGCTTACGGCCCTGGCTGTTGGAGAACTTACGGGGCAGGAACTTCTGTCCGGGATGCTCCCGGTGGAGTTTGATTCGGCCCGCAACCTTATCCACGGTGATCTTCCCGAGGGAGTTTGGCCGGATTCTGCGGCCCTTCTCTTTTCAGAAAAAGACAAACTTGACGACAGGATAAGGTTTTTTGTCCAGACCCGGTTTCCGGGAGTTATAGAAGTAGATAAAGATGAAGACCTGTTGCTGGTTCTTCCCTTTTCCCTTTCAGAGACCCTCGAAGCCGGCATCCTGCCCGATTATCCTCTACTCGAAATGGCCTCAGGGACAGGGATGCCTCTAATATACCGTCCCGGTTCGACGCCAGGTATCTCGGGTGATTCTGTAGCAGATTCAGTTGAAATTGTTCTCGACGGGTTCCCGAATATCAGGAGCGTCGTCCCGGCGGGGCTCTTTGTCGCGGGTTATCCGGAACTTGGACCTCTGTCCAGGCTGCTTGGAGAAAGAGAGATCTCTGTGGCAAAGGTGGAGTTCTCACGCCAGATAGGTGTCGGTTTCCTTGAGAGGGCCCTGTTTCCAAATGTCCTCTCCCTGCACAGCGTCCGCAAGGAGGAGATAGTAAGCCGCAGACTGACGAGGGACGATCTTGTCGAACGCTTTGTCAGGGCTGCCCGGGAACGTTCGGTGCAGTTGCTTTATCTCAGGCCCTCTGATCTTCTTTCGGGATCCAGGCTGGACCGTTTCGCAAATGAGTGTGGAAGGATCTCTGGACGTCTCGAAAAACTGGGGATCGGCAACGGTTGGCCCGAAACGCTTCCTTTGTGGAGGAGCGGTCTTTTCTCTGCTTTTGCCTGCGCCTTGGCCCTTGTTCTTCTTTCGATGAGGCTTGTTTCGAGATACCTGGGCGCGGAAAGGGATTTCGGGACCAAAACCCTGGTAGCGCTGTTGGGGCTGTCTGTGGTTCTGGCTTTTTTGATGTTGAAGATATCTCCTGTGATCAAACTCTCAGGGGCCCTTCTCGCGGCTCTGGCCGCCACCGAGGCTTCGCTCCTCGCACTTGAGAATTTCCGAAAACCCGTAAGGGGAGTGCTCATGTCCGTGGGGGTGGCAGTAGCATCCGGGCTTGCCATAGCCGGTTTTTTCGGCACGCCATGGTATATGCTTCGAATGGATGCTTTTTCCGGGGTGAAACTGACCCTTCTTCTTCCGCCGCTTTTGGTGCTTTTACATGACCTCAAGAGGCGTGTTCACCCGGAATCACTTGAAAACGTCCTGTCCCGCCCCCCGCACTGGGGCGAACTGGCACTCATAGGAGGGATCCTTGCTGCTGCCGGGCTTATGGTTTTCCGGAGCGGCAATGTTTCGTTCGTTCCCGGGTGGGAGATCCGCTTCAGGGAACTTCTCGAACAGATCCTTGTAGCCAGGCCAAGGACCAAGGAGATCTTCGCCGGATATCCTGCTCTTGTTCTCTGGTTCACGGTGAGACGCATGGATATCTGGCCAGGGTATCGTGAGATATTCAGGCTGGGCACGACCCTTGCCTTTTCATCGGTGGTCAACAGTTTCTGCCATTTCCATACCCACACGACCTTTATATTCCTGAGAGTTTTTAACGGTCTGTGGACGGGTTTGCTCGTAGGCCTCGTGCTTTCGGCCATTCTCGTGTTTCTCGTCCTCCCGGTCTGGCGCAGGTGGCGGGAGGTCCTCGCGGGGTGAAGCGCCCCCTCGATGTGACTATTTGCGGCTTCTACGGTTTCGGGAACCTTGGGGATGAACTTATTGCCCATGGACTGGTAAGTCTCCTGATAAAGAACGGCATTCCTTCCGACCGAATTGCCGTGCTGAGCGCATCGGGCAATATCGAGGGCAGTTATGGAACAGTTTTGGTTCCCAGGTGGGATCCATTGAAAGTTTTTAAAACCCTGGGACAGAGCAGGACCCTGCTTCTTGGCGGGGGCGGACTGTTTCAGGATTCCACCAGTATCCGTTCCTGCATTTATTACTGGGGGATCGTGAGAATGGCGGTTCTGGCAGGATGCATCCCGTGGGCTTTCGGACAGTCTATCGGGCCGTTAATAAGCGGCGCTGCTTCATTTTTTGCCCGGGATGCTCTTTCACTATGCAGGGTCAGGTGTGTAAGGGACGAGGGTTCCCTGGATTGGCTGAAGGCCAATGGTCTGGAGGGAAATATCGCTCCGGATACGGTGCTGACCCTTTCGGATCGGATGGATATCAACGGTGGCGGCAGGGATCACCTGCTTGTCAACATCAGGCCCTGGCCCGGTTCTCTTCCAGCCACGGCGGCATCTGCCGCCAGGATCCTGGGCGAGAGGACCGGGTTGCCTTTAATGGGTGTGGCTCTTTCTGATGATGATCTGGAAGAAATGAAAAGACTCTCCGGTGACGGGTTGTTCTCGCCCGTTGCCATAAGGAGGGTCAGGACATTTGACGATGTTGTGGAGACCTGGAGATTCGGTTCCGAGGCTTTTGGGATGAGACTGCATTTCTGTGTTCTCTCCGCAATGGCGGGGATGCCGTGCGTGGCCGTTCCATACGATCCTAAAGTTTCCGGGTTTGCGTCCCGTTGGGGGCTTCCTGTATGGAGTGGAGAGGGCCCCCTTCCTGAAATGGTTATGTGTTCCGGCACAAAGGAAAAGGTGACAGAATCGAGTTCAATGATCGAAGAGTCCTTTGCGAAAATGCTCGGGACCGTTCTCGGCGGTGAGTGAGAGAGATGGATATTTCCGAAAGGCGGAACCTGGAGAGAAAGGCTGTTGAGGCAAGGAAAGATGTTGTAAGGATGACGGGTGTTGCGAGGTCGGGATACCTGGCCGCGTCTCTTTCGGTTGTAGATATCCTGGTCTTTCTTTACTGGAAAGAAATGAATATTCGGCCCGCTGAACCTCTCTGGCATGGGAGGGACCGCTTCGTTCCGGGCAAACCCCATGCATGCCCTGCTCTTTACTCGGTCCTGGCGAACAGGGGTTTCTTTGACAGGAAGGAACTATGGAATTTCAGGCGGCTGGGTTCGATGCTCCAGGGATATCCGGAAACTCCGAGGACCCCGGGGATAGATGCCTCGGGAGGTTCACTGGGCATGAGTCTCGGCATATCCAACGGCATGGCCCTTGCTTTGCGCCTTGACGGATCAGAACAAAGGGTCTTTTGTCTCATGGGCGACGTCGAACTTCAGGAAGGATCCGTATGGGAATCGGTCATGCAGACAGCAAACCTGGGCCTGGACAAAGTTACTGTAATAGTTGACATGAATAGTTCCGGGATGCACCAGGGAGAGGACTCTGTTAAAGAGATCGAGCCTGTAAGAAACAGGTTCGAGTCTTTTGGATGGCGTGTTGAAGAAACGGACGGGCACGATATGGATGGCCTTGAATCCGCCTTCGCCGGGACTCTTGCCAAAAACTCAACGGAGGGCATTCCCTGCGCGGTGCTGGCTCATACGATCCCGGGAAAGGGTTTTTCCCTGGCGGAGAAGGGCTGCATCGGCCCGCTGGAGGTCCTTGACAGGAACATGATGGAGCAGGCGCTGCGGGAGATGGAATCATCCTCTGCTGTTTTTGGAAGGGGTGAAGATCATTGACCAGTACTCTTGAAGGTTTTGCAGAGGGGCTTGTTGACTTCGCGGAAAAGAATAGAGAGGTGGTCCTTCTTCATACGGACACGGCCGCCTCATGCGGTGTGTCGATCTTTGAAGAGAAGTTTCCGGAAAGGAGTTTCAACTGCGGAGTTTCCGAACAGGACATGATCCTGACGGCAGCAGGACTATCCCTAACCGGGAAGATACCTTTCGCCTGTTCCCGTGCCGCCTCCATGGCCCCGAGGGCCTTTGACCAGATAAGGGCGAGCCTGTCGATCCCGGGTCTTTCAGCGGTTCTTGCGGGAACGTTTTCGGGCCTCTCAGCGGGAGAAGATGGAGCTTCTCAACAGATGAACCAGGATATCGCGATAATGCGAAGCCTTCCTCAAATGACCGTCCTGGTTCCAGCTGATGCCTCTTCGGCTTTCAGTATGGTTTCTCTCGGAGCTTTGAATCAGGGCCCCGTGTATATCCGCCTTGGCTCGGAAAAGGTCGAAGCGGTAGAGGCGATGGCTGGTTCGGAGATGAAGATCGGAGGGGGACGATTGCTCCGGGAAGGCGACGGAGTCACTATATGTGCCTGTGGTATCATGGTGCACGAAGCCTTAAAGGCGGCGGATATCCTTTTCAGACAGGGTATCAACGCCGAGGTCCTGGACTGTTTCAGCCTGAAGCCCCTGCCTGCCCCCCTGATACTGGCCTCCCTCAGAAGAACGGGGTGCTGTGTGACAGCCGAGGAGCATAATGAGGTTGGAGGTCTTGGTGAAGCCGTTTCGGCGCTCTGTGCAAAAAAGAATCCCGTTCCTGTCAGGTCTGTAGCCATCGGGGACAAGTACGGACAGAGCGGCAAGCCCCCCGAACTGCAGGAGTATTATGGCCTTACTTTCAGAGAGATCGTCGGAGAGGCCGCACAGGTCTGGTCGATGCGCAGGAGGTAGAGAATGGAGATCCGCTTCGCCGGAGTCACAAAACAGTTCACTCCCGACATCGTAGCCCTCAAGGATGTTTTTCTTACCATTGCCAAGGGTGAGTTCGTTTACCTCGTAGGCCCGACCGGTTCCGGCAAGACAACGCTTCTGCGGCTGGTTACAAGGGAACTAATCCCCACCAAGGGGCAGGTAACTGTGGGTGACACCAACATCAGGAAGATCGCCTCCTACGATCTGGCCTACCTTAGACGGGATATCGGAGTGGTGTTCCAGGATTTCCGGCTTTTACCTCACCTGACGGTTTATGAGAACGTTGCTTTTGTGCAGGAGGCGATAGGGGTGCCCCCATCGGATGTGCAGAAGAGGACCAATGATGTTCTCGACAGACTGGGCCTTTGGCGCAGACGCTCACTTTTCCCGGAGCAGATCTCGGGAGGCGAGCAACAGCGTGTCGCCATAGGGAGGGCCATTGCCAACTCGCCCTCGATCCTGCTGGCCGACGAGCCCACGGGCAATCTGGATATCCACAAGGCAGAGGAGATAACGCAACTTCTGCTTTCAATTAATGCCTCAGGGACGACTGTCATTGTTGCCACCCATAACCAGTATATTGTCGATGCCTACAGGCAGAGAGTGGTCGAGCTGCGCAAGGGCCTTGTCAAAAGAGACGAAAGAAAGGGAAGGTACGAGGTCGATGGCGACCTTTAACTACATACTGAGGGACACATGGAGATTGCTTTCCAGACACTGGGGTCTGAGCGTATTGACACTGCTCACCTCTGTGGCCGTGTTTTTTCTGGTGGGTGCGAGCGTTCTTTTTGTTCTCAACACCAGGTATCTTGTGGCCGCTGTCGAGGGTGACCTGATGGTTCAGGCCTATGTCAAGAATACTCCTGAGGCTCTGGAATCCGTGGCAAGGAAGGCCTCATCCTACGATTCGGTGTCTTCCGTAAACATAATTACATCTGACGAAGCGCTGGAAAAGCTGAAAGCGAAGCTTGGCAAGCAGGCCGAGGCGGTTACCCTCCTGGACGAGAACCCCCTGCCTCCAAGCGTGGAGGTCAAGGTTAAAAGAGCTGCCTTTGCCTCGGTGATCGCAAGAGAACTGATCTCCATGCCGGAGGTCGAGGATGTGGTCTACTCCGGGGCGATAGCGGACAGGCTGGAGCGTATATCATCGTTTGTGTCGAAACTATCGGTGATCATTCTTGCTGTATCGATGGCTTCCGCCTCTCTTGTGCTTTTCAATACCATAAGGATCAGTGTATATGCCAGGAAGGAAGAAATCTCGACGATGCTCCTTGTGGGGGCCACCAGAAATTTTGTTGTCTTTCCCTACGTTTTACAGGGTGTAGTGCTTGGGACACTCGGAGCCCTTTTATCGGCTCTTCTGATCTGGTTTTCATACGGGGCGGCTATAGAAGCGCTTGAAAGATCTCTTCCCTTTCTTCGACTTATTTCCGGAACGGGACTCGTTCTTCGACTCGGGCTGGTCCTGGTTTGTGCCGGTGTCACTGTGGGATGGATGTGCAGCTGGCTTGCCGCCTCGCGTTTTATCAGGCTGGCATCGAGGTCTCACTAGACCCCGATGGGGGGTGCTGATAATGAAGTTGAATAGCCGTTTCCTGACGTTGCTGATCCTTCTGTCGGTTTTTTCTCTCTATTCCGGAGTGGCCGTGGCATCAGAGATCGATTCGAAGATCAGGACCGAGCAGAACCGCCTGGAGGCGATCGAAAAGCAGATCGCTTACCATCAGCGACAGATAGCGGATTCCCGGAAGAAAGAACAGGGGCTCCTTGACGAACTTTCGAAGATAAACCAGAATATCACCCTTCTGAAACAGAAGGTAGCGGTGCTTGATCTCCAGAGGGAAAAGACGGAGATCAGGATCGGGGAGCTCGACTCGGAGATAGAAAAGACCGTGTCGGAACTGGAAAAGGCCAAAAGATATCTTGCCGGCAGGTTCCAGGCCCTGTACAAGTATGGTGGTGTCGCGGAGTTCAATCTGCTTTTGTCGGCTGCCAGCGCTCACGAGGCCATGAACAATGCCTTTCTTCTCGGAAGGATAGCCCGTGAAGATGAAAGGATAATCAGGGAGACTTCAGAGAGCCGAAAAAGACTCGAGGCTGCAAGGCTGGAGATGGGAGAGCAGAAAACACTCCTTGATAACCAGAGGAAATTACTTGGAGAACAGCAGTCGTCGCTGAAAAATTCCGAGACACAACGGAAAAAATCCCTCGATACTCTTTTCAGGCAAAAACAACTGCATGAGAAAGCTGCCAGGGAACTTGAGGAATCCCAGAAAGAACTACAGAACAAGGTGAGGGAACTTCTTGCCCAGAAAAGAAAAATGCAGGAAACAAGGGCAGGTGTGGTTACGCCGGTCTTCCCCACGGGCGGCAAGTTGGCCTGGCCTGTGAGGGGAGACGTAACCAGCAAGTTCGGCTCCAGGGTTCACCCGGTCTTCAAGACCAAGATGATGCACACAGGAGTGGATATCAGGGCTGGAGAGGGAACACCCGTCAAGACCGCTGCTCCGGGCGAGGTGCTTTTTGCCGGGTGGCTCCGGGGATACGGACAGGTTATAATCATCGATCACGGAAGGGATCTAACGACCGTCTATGCCCATCTTTCGCAGATCAGGGTGGAGGAGGGCAAGATCGTCAAGAATGGAGAGATCATAGGAAACGTAGGGAGCACTGGGGTTACTTCGGGACCCCATCTCCATTTTGAGGTTCGCGTTAACGGGGATGCGAAGGATCCCCTTGGCTACCTGGCAAGATAACTGAAAGATAACGAGGGGCGGGAGTTCGGCAATGATTCGACGGGTGCGGGATATTCTTTTCGGGGCGATAACGGGAGCGATCCTTGCAGGCTGGGTTTTTTCAGCTGGTGCCGGGAGCGGAGGGGATGTTTTCAGCGCGTCCCCCTTTGGTTTCCAGGATCTGTGGTTGATGAAGCAGGCGCGTGTGATCGTCGAGACTTACCATGTCGAAGGTTTAAAAGATGTAGATGAGAGAGTACTCCTGTATGGAGCAATAAGAGGGATGGTCGCTGCCCTTGACGATCCATACACCCGTTTTGTCGATCCTGATGAACTGCACGAGGAAGAGATAGAGATGCAGGGGGAATACGGGGGGCTCGGGATTTATATAGGACAGCGCGACGGGAGGACCCTTGTTATAAGCCCGATAGAGGATACTCCCGCCGACAGGGTTGGCCTCAAACCCCAGGACCAAATCGTCAAGATAGGAGAAGAGGTCATTCTGGGTTGGACCCAGAACGAGGTGGTCAACAACCTTCGCGGAGAGCCGGGGACGGGTGTGACCATATGGATTCGCAGGGAAGGCGTGGAAGATCTTCTCAGGTTCGACATCGTTCGAGAAAAGATATCCATACAGACCGTCAAGTCGGAGATGCTTCCTGACAAAGTCGGCCTGCTCAGGATCATCCAGTTCAACCAGAAGACGGTTCCTGATTTCGGGACAGCCCTTAAGAAACTGGAAGAGCAGGGAGCCAGGGGTTTTGTCCTGGACCTTCGCAATAACCCTGGAGGACTTCTCAACAGTTGTGTCGATATTGCGGACATGTTCCTGGACAACGGGGTGATTGTGAGCACCAGGGGACGTTTCGACAGGGCGAATGAGGTCCTTTTCGCTCGTCCAGGGATGATGACCCGCAAGCCGGTAGTGGTTCTTGTCAACGAGGGAAGCGCCAGTGCTTCCGAGATACTTGCCGGGGCACTTAAGGATCAGGGAAGGGCCCAGGTTGTCGGCAAAAAAACCTACGGAAAGGGTTCGGTCCAGACACTCTTCAACCTCTCCGATGATTCCGGAGTTTTCGTGACCATAGCCAGGTACTTCACCCCCTCCGGGACAATGATAGATAAGGTGGGCCTTTCGCCGGATATTGAGGTTGAGGGAGGTCCGGAGAAGGAAAGGGAAAAGGACGAACAGCTTAACAGGGCAATAAAAGAACTGCTGCTTATAGCCCGCTGATCGGGGAATGATAAGAATGTCCCCCGGGAGATTGAAAAGAGGTTTTATTCTCCTGATCGTAACTATGGGGGTTTTCTCACACATGCCCCTTTCGAATGGGTGGTGCGATGTTTCCCGGCCAGTGATCGCCGTGATCGTCGATGATCTCGGTTATTCCGTCGAGATGGCCCGGGATCTTGCGAGGATCCCATTGCCTCAGACCTGGGCAATAATCCCATACCTTGCCGAGAGCAGAAGGACTTCGGAGATAGCCCTCGATAAAGATATACCGTTCATGTTGCACCTTCCGATGGAGGCTGTTGGAGATGACGGCAAGAGGCATTCTTTAGTATGGGTTGGAATGTCCGAAGAGAGCATCAGGCAGGCTGTAAGGAATGCCCTGTGGTCTTTGCCTGGGGTTTCAGGTCTTAATAATCACAGAGGGTCCAAAGCATCGCAGGATCGTGGGGTCATGGGGGCTGTCCTTCGGGAGATAGCGGCTGAGGGCCTTTTTTTTGTGGACAGCAGAACGTCGGGAGATTCGGTGGGTTTTCCCGTTGCGGTTGAGATGGGGGTGCCAGCGACCCTTAACAGGAGCTTTATGGATCATGAAGACAACGAAGGTTTCATGTGGAGCCAGTTCCGCAAGGCTGTAGGGATCGCCAGAAAGACTGGCGGTGCAGTGATAATATGCCATGCGAGGCCGGGGACACTGAAATTTCTTCCGCGACTGTACGAAAAGGCGCACGAGGATGTAAAATTTGTGACCGTGCCGGAGTATCTGGAGCAAAAAAGAACTGGCGGCTGGGAGGAGTAACCGGATGAAGGGTCGGGTAGAAGCAATCATCGGAGCGCAATGGGGTGACGAAGGGAAGGGCAGGGTGGTCGATGCCCTTGCTTCCCGTGTGGATGTTGTCGCGAGATACCAGGGCGGAGCCAACGCTGGACATACAGTGATCGTCGAAGGAGAAAAGTATGTTTTTCATCTCCTTCCGTCGGGGATGCTCTACTCGGGCAAGACATGCGTCATAGGCAATGGTGTTGTGGTTGACCCGGAGCAGCTCCTGAAGGAGCTGAAGGAACTCCAGGACAGGGGCAAGGATCGTGCCCGCCTCGTGATCAGCGGGGCTGCCCATGTCGTTATGCCCTATCACAAGACCATGGATGGCATGGAGGAGCGCCTGAGAGGTTCGGGCAAGAAGATAGGCACAACACAGAGGGGCATAGGGCCCTGCTATATGGACAAGGTCAACAGGTGCGGAATAAGGGTGGAAGATCTTCTCAGCGAGGATGTTCTCCGCGAGAAACTTTCATTCAACATGGAAATCAAGAACATGTACCTTACCAGGATCTTTGACGAGAACCCGATGGCATTCGGAGAGGTTTTTGAGGTGGCCAGAGGCTGGGGCGAAAAACTGGCTCCATATGTCGGGGATGCTTCACTTACGATCTCCAATGCTGTTGAGTCTGGCAGCAATGTTCTTCTGGAGGGGGCGCAGGGCACGCTATTGGACCTGGATCACGGCACATACCCGTTCGTGACAAGTTCCAGTCCCGTCGCGGGCGGAGGAAGTGTTGGCTGCGGATTAGGGCCATCGATGATCCATCGTGTCACCGGGGTGGTCAAGGCCTATTGCACTCGGGTGGGCGAAGGACCTTTCCCGACGGAGGATACCGATGTGGACGGCGAGACCCTCCGGAACAGGGGCGGAGAGTATGGGGCCACTACAGGAAGACCAAGGAGGTGCGGCTGGCTGGATCTTGTCGCTCTGAAATATGCTGTACGAGTCAACGGGTTACACGCCATAGCCCTCACCAAGCTCGATGTGCTGTCCGGTTTCGACAAGATTCCCGTATGTACAGCCTACGAGACCGGAGGGGATGAAACAATCCACTTCAGCGGTAACACGGGTTTTCTGGATTCCGTGCGTCCTGTCTTCAAGTATCTGGACGGATGGAAAAAGGATCTCGGGAAATCCAGAAAAATGGAAGATCTTCCCGCTGCCGCACGGAACTATGTCAGTTTCATCGAGGAGGAGACCGGGGTGCCCGTCGTGCTGGTGGGTGTCGGCCCAAGCAGGGAGCAGTCGATAGTTCAGGGGCTCTAGAGAAGAAAAAATATTTGCTGATTCATTATAAAACGGGGAACGGCAAGATGCCGTTCCCCGTCGGTCTTATTAACATGGTGGGCGACACAGGGTTCGAACCTGTGACTTCTTCCGTGTGAGGGAAGCGCTCTTCCGCTGAGCTAGTCGCCCGTGGAACAGGGGACATTATATCCGGACAGAAGGGGAAAATGCAAGAGGAGCCGGACAGAATCCCGGGAGAAATGAAGATACGAAAAAGCGGGATTTTTTGTGAAAAAGATCATTATCTGTCCGAATGCCCCACAGAAGAGATATAGTGCTAAACTGGATTGAAGAAAAGGTTGCCACCGCGCGTTACTCCTTTTTTAAAATTGATACAGTCAATACTATTGAATTATCAGGAAAGTATAACGTATAATGTATCCGTTTGGATTGGACGGTGAATTTTTGAAGGACATACTTAACGACCCCAGGATGCTTGAGATCTTCTGGAGCGAGTACGGTTTCGAGGAATGGTCCGGTCTGGGATACAGAGGCGTTTCCCGCAGGGTGACTTTCAGGAAGAGTTCCCTCATGGGGGAGGTGGCAAGGTACTACTCCGACGATTATATCCTCAGGGCCCCCGATGCCGGGGCTGCCGCAAGACATATTCTTGATAACTGGCAACCGGTGAAGGATGTGATGTCCCACCGGATTCTTGTACTTGGAGATCACGGTCTGGAAAAAATGTTCCAGAGGAGTTTTTTCTTTGGTTTCAAGGGATGGGTGGAGGTTTCGGGATATCGCCCCGGCGACCCCTTGCCCAACCGCAAATTTGCGGATCTCTGTACCCTGGCCAACAATGCAGGGGTGGTCCTTGACCAGATACTTGAGGGCATCAATCCTGTAAAGGAAAGGATCATAGATCCCGGAAAAAGGGGGGTGTTCGCAGGGAAAGGAGAAAAGGGAGATCCTTCAGGTTTTATAAAAAAACTTTTTCGGAGGTGAACTAAAATGCTTGCAATGCTTTTTATTTTTGCGTCTGTCTTTTTTGTAGGAGCATATTTTACCTACGGCAACTTCCAGGCAAAGTTGTATGGCCTCAGTAACGACAACAAACCGCCGTCGGAAGTCTATTTTGATGGTGTCGACTATGTACCAGCCCATCCTTCGGTCCTTCTCGGTCACCACTTCGCGTCCATAGCCGGGGCGGGCCCGATCGTTGGTCCCATCACAGCGGCTGCGCTCTTCGGCTGGCTGCCGACCTACATCTGGTGCCTTGTGGGTTCCGTCTTTTTCGGTGGTGTCCATGACATGGGGGCTCTCGTATCTTCCATGCGCCACAAGGGACTTTCGGTGGGTGAAGTCGTCGACAAGTGGATAGGCCGAAGGGGCAAGATGCTCTTTCTTACCTTCACATGGCTGGCTCTTGTCCTTGTGGTGGCCGTTTTCCTCCAGCTCTCGGCAAACACCTTTGCCGCGGACCCGGCAGTGGCTTTCTCCGGAACACTCTACATCTTCCTTGCAGTTGTTTTCGGAGTTCTTATCTACAAGAAAGGTATTCCTCTCGGGGTTACCACCCTTGTGATGGTTCCCATCGTTATTGGGGCGGTATTCTACGGGAGTTCCGCCGAATGGGTCCAGACATCTTTCAATTACGATGTGAACACATGGAGGCTCATACTCACAGCATACGTTTTCCTTGCCTCGGTCCTTCCGGTGTGGCTGCTGCTTCAGCCCCGTGACTATCTTGCTTCTTTCATGCTCTACTTCTCGGTCCTGCTTGGCGCGATCGGGATGATCTTCGGCACAAAATTCTCTACAGACCTTCCCGCTTTCAAGGGTTTTTATGCTGGAGGGACCAACTACCTCTGGCCAATGCTCTTTGTCATAGTTGCATGTGGGGCTATCTCCGGTTTCCACGCCCTGGTCGGAAGCGGCACAACTTCCAAGCAGCTCAAGAGCGAGAAGGATGCCCAGCTCGTTGGCTACGGCTCCATGCTCATTGAAGGCCTCGTCGCTGTTATAGCCATCGGAACGGTAATGGTCGCCGGTGGCATAATGGAGGGTGGTCCTACGGTCACCTACGGTCATGGTATCGGTCAGTTCGCCGGTCTTATCGGCATCGATATCAAAGTCGGAACATCTCTCGGTCTGCTGGCGCTGAACTCCTTCCTGCTCACTTCCCTTGACACGGCCACCAGGCTTGCAAGGTACCAGTTGCAGGAATTCACCGGTATGAAGTTGAACAAATACGTCGCGACGGCGATAAGCGTCTTCGGCGCGCTCTTCCTCCTCTACTACAAGACCGGTGGCAAGGCCGCATGGGCGCTGATCTGGCCGGTATTCGGTGCCTCCAACCAGCTCGTGGCCGCTCTTACTCTCCTTGCTCTGGCTGTCTGGGTCAAGAACGGTCTCAAGAAGGACAACAGGTTTGCCATGTATCCCTTCTTCTTCATGCTGGCCACGACCATGGCTGCGCTCTTCTTCCTGATCAAGACGAACCTCAACAACCTGCTGCTATCGGGAATCTCCGTTGTTCTTGTGGTCCTGGCTGTAATGCTGGTCATGGAAGCCAAGAAGGCCCTTTCGGGCAACGGCCCGAAGCCCCAGGAGTAATCAGTATAATCTTCTGTTACAAAACCAGATAAAAGCATGGGGGCGGCAGATGCCGCCCCCATGCTTCATTTTATCGAGCCTCATATTATATGGAAGTAACGTTCGATCTCTTCCCTGTTCTAGCCACCAATTTTGGGAACACTGAAGCTTTTGCTCCCCCATGATTTTCCCTTCACGCGGGAGCCCTCGATCAGTTCGACGAAACGATTGTAACACATTGGGCACTTGAGCCCCGGCGCCGTGTCCTCCACTACGAATTCATGGCCACAATGGAGACACCTGTATTTTCTCACTTGCCAACACCTCCCCGCTTCATCGTGAACATTGTCGGTTTACCCGGTGACATCATTATAACTTGCACTCAGTGGAAGTGGAAGCAGATTTCGCTCAAAAGATGGGAAAGGTAGATGTCAGGGAGAAATATACTCCCACAAGGAGAAGCACAATACCCGAGACGGTCTGGACCATTTTCTGGATCGTATATACGGCCCCCATGCTTTTTGATACGGCCCGTGTCCCAAGAGAAAAAACGAAGGAGAGGATCGCTACAGGGAGAGCGCTGCCAAGGCCAAAGAGGGCGGGGAGCAGGATCTTTGAACCGGCTTCCGCCGCCAGGGGGACGAGACCGCCAAAGAAGAGGGCTGCCGATACGGGGCACATGGCCATGGCGAACAGAATGCCCATAAGGAATGCTCCTCCTGATCCCCGGAACATTCCCGTCAAAGTCAGGCTTCTGGAAATACCCTTGCCGGAGCGGATCTCCAGAAGGTCGAGAACGAAAACCCCGACTATCAGAAGTATGGGTCCAATAATTCTGTTCATGTGTTTCTGCATGAATATGGAAGCTTCCGGTATAGCCAGGATCCCGGATATTACAAGCAGGCCTGCTGTGGCGAAAGCCACCATTCTCCCCGCCGAGTAAAGAATGCCCGACAACATTATCCTGTTCGATGTCGTGACGTCTTTCTGGATGAAGGAAAAGGCCGCCATGTTCGCAGCAAGGGGGCAGGGGCTCACTGATGCCAGGATCCCAAGCCAGAGCGCAGCAAGAAGTGTCATGCCGGTCATCGTGTATCCGCTCCTTCCAGAAACGAATCAGATTCTTCGATCAGGTATTTCCTGAAAGAATCTTCGTCTCCAGAGAGATCCCATACGGCCTCAAGATTCTTCCAGCGGTATATGAGTCCATCGCTCTCTTTCGCCAGTACCACTGAGGTTGAGAAGAGGCCCAGGTCGAGGATGTAGATTTCGTTGCCTGGCTCATCCACGTTTATCTCCTTTATCGAGAATCTGGAGATAGAAGGGTTTCCGGAACTTTTAAGGTTCAGGGTCATTGCCCGTATCTTTTCGCACACAGGGCAGGGAGTGTTGCCCTCGAAGAAGTAGATGGTGTATTCAACCTCGCTTTTGGGCACCGAACCTTGAGGAGCCTTGATGGATAATGAGTCCGCCCTAACGGCCATGTCCCGGTGTATTTCGTAAGCGGCCCTCGCGAGGCCCAGTAGAGCGAACAAAATTATTATTGTTCCCAAGGCCTTTTTCGGGTTCATTTTATCCTCCTGATAACCTATAATCTTTACAGTCATTACATCTTTATGGTAAATATACCATGAAGGGTATAAAAGCTCAATATTATTCCTGGAACCTGGAGGATCCGATGAAAAGCGACGATCTTGCACAGGAAAAAAGGATCAAAACGGCGGTCAGGATCACCGGAATGACCTGCGCGGCATGCTCTAATGCGGTTGAAAGGGCACTCAGGAAGGTTGAAGGCGTAGATTTCGCGGCGGTGAACCTTTCGACCGAGACGGCCTTCATTATCCACTCCCCGGAGACAAACCGACTTGATCTCGAAAAAGCTGTCGAGAAGGTTGGATATGGGGTGACCGATGAGATGCCGGAGGCCCTTGAAAGAAAAAGATATCTCGACTCGAGAAGGAACCTTGTGGAGGCTCTTGCTGTAACAGTCCCGCTGGCAGTGCTGATGATAATGCACATGGCTGGATATCACATGGCATGGTTCCCGATGATGGAACTTGTTGCCGGCGGGTTCGTTGTTTTTCGCAGCGGGAGGAACAACATAAGGGGCGCATGGATAGCTCTGACCCATTTGCACACCAACATGGACACCCTCATTTCCATAGGTTCAATAGCAGCCTGGCTGACTTCCCTGTTGCACGTTACAGGAGTTCCCGTGGCCTCTTTTGGCAGCATAGGAGCCATGATAGTGGCTCTCCACATCCTGGGTCGCTTTATCGAATCCTCCCTCAGGGACAGGGCGGCGAAGGAGATCAAGAACCTGCTGAAACTGAGGGCCAGGGAGGCCAGGGTGGATGTCAATGGCAAAGAAATGACCATCCCGATAGAGGCTGTAAAAAGCGGAATGACCGTAAGGGTCAGCCCGGGAGGTCTCATCCCTGTGGACGGGGATGTGATTTCCGGAAGATCCTCCGTTGATGAATCCATGATAACAGGGGAGTCTGTTCCCGTAATGAAAGAAAAGGGGGCGTCCGTAACAGGGGGTTCCATGAACCTTACGGGGGAAATGTTCGTATCTGTAACAAGGACGGGAGAAGACACATTCCTTTCGAAGATGGTATCGCTGGTTCAGGAGGCCCAGGGTTCGAGGATACCCATTCAGGCTCTTGCCGATGCCGTAACCAGAGTTTTCGTCCCCGTAGTCACAATTCTTGCCCTTATATCGGGTTTTACCTGGTTCGTGTTTTTCAGGGAACTCTATCCGGGACTCGAAACCCTGAGACACTGGTTCCCATGGATCCTCGAGACAGATAGTCCGGCCTCTTTCGGGGTTTTCGTCTTTGTGGCAACCATGGTGATCGCATGCCCCTGTGCCCTGGGTCTGGCTACGCCCATGGCACTTGTCGCCGGGACCGGAATGGCTACCAGGCGGGGGCTCCTGATAAGGAACGCTGAAGCGATCCAGACAACCAGGGATATAGGGACAGTCATCATGGACAAGACGGGAACTCTGACGGAGGGGGATCCGAAAGTCGTCTTCCATGACCTTTCCAGGGAAGTTCTTGCGGCTGTGGCTGCCATAGAGAGACGCTCGGATCATCCTCTTGCCAGGGCGATAGGCGGTGCTTTTGAAGGGACCCTGCCCGTTCCATCGGATATTGTAGAGATTGCCGGGAAGGGTGTCCGGGGCCTTGTCGAGGGATCTGTGTATGAGATAGGTAAACCGCCCTTGCCCGAAGCCTACATGGAATATCTTGAAAGAGGTGCGACGGTGGTTGAGGTTAACAGAGATGGAAAGCCCTCGGGTTTTCTGGTCATAGAGGATCCCCTGAGAGAGGATTCTGTAAAGGCCGTGGAAGAAATGAAGCGAATGGGGATCACACCGGTAATGCTCACCGGGGACAATGAGGTCACCGCAAGGTCAGTTGCGGTGAAGACTGGTATTTCCGAAATATATGCCGGTGTCATGCCGGAAGGAAAACTGGAGATAGTGAGACGATACCAGTCGGAGGGCGCGAAGGTTTTGATGATAGGGGACGGGATAAATGACGCGGCGGCGCTGAAGGGAGCCGATATCGGTATGGCCATAGGTTCAGGGATGGATCTGGCAATAGACAGTGCCGACGTTGTAGTAATGAGTGGAGGGATATCGAGGGCAGTGGAGTGCATCAGGATATCGGGTAAGACCTTCAGGGTCATCAGGCAGAACCTTTTCTGGGCATTTCTGTACAACCTGGTCGCTATACCCGTGGCAATGGGAGGGCTGCTCCATCCGGCCATAGCCGAAGGGGCGATGGCCATGAGTTCGATATCGGTTGTTCTCAACTCGCTGAGGATCAGGAAGGAGGAGCATTGATGGGAGAAAGGCTGGTCTATGGAGTTCCCGCCATGTCCTGCGGACATTGTGTGAGGAGGATATCGGAGGTTCTGGTTTCACTTGGAGTCGAGGGGTTTGATGTCTCCCTCGAAAACAAGGTTATTTATACGGATGACCCTCTCGACGAAAAAGTCATAAAGGCTCTTTCTGATGCCGGGTACGAGGTATTTGTGAGATAGGACAAGTGCTGCTGCCCTGCTGCTTAAGGGGCTGAAATTTCCTTGTAAACATTGCTGATCCGTGTTAGTCTCAGGCAGTGCTTTAAATCAGTTAACAGCGATAGGGCTATCTCTGTGTATTGTCAGAAGGAGGGTTGTTTGATGCCGCAGTTCCCGCATGAAGGCTTTAGCGATCTTTCCATTGTGTTGTGTGGTGCCGCGGGGCAGGGGGTTCAGACTGTCGAGGAGATTCTTGTGGATTCTCTAAGAAGGTCTGGCCTGAATCTGTTCGCGAGCAGGGAATATATGTCCAGGGTAAGAGGTGGAAGCAACTCTACGGAGTTGCGGGTCTCGTCGGAAAGGGTGAACGCCCTTGTGGACAGGATAGATATTCTGCTTCCGCTCAACGGGGGTATCAGGCCCAACATACGGAAGAGAATATCGCCCGGGACCCTTATTCTCGGTGATATTGAGGAACTGAAGGACGAATTCGGGGATTCTCCCGGTATTTTCATGAATGTCCCTCTTATGGAGAAAGGGAGGGAATCCGGCGGGGCGGTTTACACCGGAGTGGTGGCCGTAGGCCTTCTGTCAGGTCTGCTGGATCTGCCGACGGGAATAATAAGATCCATTATTGAGGAGAAATTCTCTGGAAAATCTGCCGAGATAGTGAGAAATAATCTTTCCGCCCTTGAAAAAGGACTTGAGATCGCTTCAGAACTAAGATCTTCGGGGGATATCGTGGTGGAGATCCCCAATCCCTCCGCTGGCGCTAAGGAGATGGTGCTCAACGGATCCGATGCGGTTTCCCTCGGGGCTATTGCCGGAGGGTGCGATTTTATCGCTTCCTACCCCATGTCCCCCGCTACGGGTGTTCTGACATTTATGGCCAGGCATGCCAGAAAATTTGGCGTTGCCGTGGAGCAGGCCGAGGACGAGATCGCGGCGATAAACATGGCCACAGGTGCTTCATACGGGGGAGCCAGGTCAATGGTGAGTACTTCCGGCGGTGGGCTTTCCCTGATGTCAGAGGGAGTAAGCCTGGCGGGAATAACCGAGATCCCGGTGGTGCTCCATATAGGTCAGCGTCCCGGCCCGGCTACGGGTATGGCCACAAGGACCGAACAGGGAGACCTTAACCTTGCCGTTTTTTGCGGCCACGGGGATATCCCCAGAATAGTTTTTGCGCCGGGGACCCTGGAGCAGGCATTCAGATACACGAGAGAAGCTTTCAACCTGGCGGCAGAGTTCCAGATCCCTGTATTTGTTCTGACAGACCAGTATTTCCTGAACTCTTTCTACAACATCCCTCCATTTGACCTTCAAGACTTCAGAGTTGAAAGGCATCTTGTCGAGGCCGTCCCGGGCTACAGAAGATATGAAAACACTCCTGATGGAGTCTCCCCGAGGAGCGTTCCTGGTTTTGGAATGGAACTGGTCGGGACAGACAGCCACGAACACGATGCATGGGGTCATGCTCAGGAGGATTTTGAACTGAGAAAAAGTATGGTGGAGAAACGGCTTCGGAAAATGAAGGGTATCTTGGGAAAAGCCGAGAAACCGACCCTGGAGGGGCCTGAAGATTTCAGGGATCTTGTGGTTTCCTGGGGATCCACCTGTCACATAGTTAGGGAAGCCCTTGAAAAGACAAATAGTGGAAAGGTCGCTCATCTCCATTTTGGACAGGTTTTCCCTCTCCACAGAGATACGGTGGACATTCTGGCGAGTGCCGAAAGGGTCGTGGCTGTGGAGGGTAACGCGACGGGACAATTTGCCGGGCTCATCAGAAAGGAAACAGGGTTTTTGATCGAAGAAAAGGTGCTCTGGTACAGCGGGCTCCAGATGTCTGTCGAGACGGTAGCTCAAGGCCTGAAAGAACGCTTGGGACAGGGAGGTTAGAGATGGATCACAGAATATATGATCTGGAAGGGATCGACAACCAGTGGTGTCCTGGATGCGGAGACTTTCAGATAATGGAGGCTTTGAAAAAAGCCCTTTCCGAGCTTGATATTCCCCCCGAGAAGGTGGTCCTGTTCTCTGGCATAGGACAGGCGGCCAAGATGCCTCATTTTATGAGAGGGCACTTCTTTAATGGCCTGCATGGACGGTCTATCTCCAACGCGACTGGAATGAAGGCCGCGAACCGTGACCTTACGGTCCTTGCGATCGGAGGGGACGGGGATATGTATGGCGAGGGTGGAAACCACTTTACCCATACGATCCGTCGAAATCCGGATATCACGAACCTCGTCCACAACAACAGGGTTTATGGTCTGACCAAGGGACAGGCTTCCCCCACAAGCCCCAGGGGTTTTGTAACTCCTGTACAGGTGGACGGAGTTTTTCCGGAGCCCTTCAATCCCGTCGCGATCGCTGTTGCCCAGGGCGCGTCCTTTGTGGCCAGGGCTTTTTCGGGGAATGTGGAGCAGACAGTGAGTATTATCAAACAGGCGATACTTCACAGAGGGTATTCTCTGGTGGATATTTTCCAGCCCTGCGTATCCTTCAACCGCGTAAACACCTTTGCCTGGTACAGGGAGAACACTTACGAGATCCCGGCGGGACACGATCCGGGTGACAGGAAGGCAGCCCTCGACAGGGCCATGGAGGAGGCGCCCTATCCTCTCGGGGTAATTTTCCGGGACGGGGACCGAAAGACTTTCGAAGATTCTCTGGCGGTGTACGAGGAGGACGACAGGCCGCTTTTCATGAGGGAATACGGCCCCGAAAGGATAAAAGATTATATGGCCTCATTGATCTGACATGATCGGATCGGAAGGCGAAAAAACAGCAAGGGAGGAAAGGATAATGGAGTTTAAAAAGACCGCAGCGGCAATAGGGATCCTTCTGTTGCTCGCGACGACAGCTGTCGGACACCCCCCTTCATCTATGGAGATCGAATATTCGAAGGATGACGGAGTTCTTTCGATAGGTATCGTTCACCCTGTCGGCGATGTGTCGACACACTTTATCGAGAGCGTAACCGTTTCGGTCGATGGCAACACCGTGGCGGATCTGGTCTATCTGGAGCAATGGGATAAAGGCGGGGAGAAGATAGTTGTTACGATCGGCAGGTTCGGCCCGGGGTCGAAGATATCCGTAAAAGCGGTATGCAACAAGATCGGTACCCTCGAAAAAACATTGGATCTGTAGGTTTATCGGGGGAAAAAACTGGCGGGGCAAAAAGCCCCGCCTCAAATTATTTGGCGTCGCTCACTTCCAGTCGAGGTTGAGAATTCTCTTCCATGTGAAGTTCTGGATGACCTCCGTTGAGGGCTTTCCTCCCCTTGACAGCGATTCGTAATCCGAAAGCAGGAGGGAATAGGCCTCCTTGCGTTCGGGGATCTGCTCCGCGTCCCTTACCATTGCGGTGATCTTGTGTAATTGTCTATAGACCTCCGGGATCACCTGGAAGTTGGGGCCTTCACCTGTGAGAGCTATTGTGTAGACAAAAGTCAGAGTCCTGCTTCCCCCGAACTGTGGAAGATCCTTGTATGCGGGGAGGTTCGGAGAGACGAAAAGCCCTATCCCCCTTGGCGCGTATACCTTGACGGGTATGGAATCCCAATAGGTCTGTCCCAGAGGGCTGATTATTACCCAGGCTCTCGGGGTGTTTGTGGTCACGCCGATCCAGAGGTATATTCCTCTGGATCGATCTCCGGGTCTTGTCAGTGTTATGGACCACAAAAGATCTTTTCTAAAGTCACCATCGGCGTATGGTTCGACGACGTTTTCGCCTGAATAGACGTATCCCTCGATCGGAAGGATCTTCTGTATACCTGCGGGTGATCTTAAAAGGGCCGATGTTATGACTCCCTCGCTTACCTCCAGAACCAGGTTGACAGGATGGCCCGGTACCGAGAGTATCTTGAGATATTGCGCATGGGAAGAAGCCGGGAAAAAGACCGCGATCGCAAACATGACGGATAGAAGGGACGCGGTTTTTTTCATTCGAGAGATCAATGCTATCACTCCTTAAGAGATGGGTATATCAAAGACTGGTTATCTTCTCAATATTTTTATGTTCGACCTGTTCGGCCAGTTCCTTCACGCTTTTGCCGAGAAGGGGGTGGACCCAGTCCGGTGCTATCTGCATAAGGGGGACCAGGACAAAGGCCCTCCGGTGCATCTCCTGGTGAGGAATAACGAGGTCCTTTTCGTTTACCGCGATGTCGTCCATGAACAGAATGTCCAGATCTATCTCCCGGGGTCCCCACCGGAACCTGTCGATCCTCCCCATTTCGTCTTCTATGGATTTGAGTTTTTCCAACATTTCCCCGGGTTCATCATCGGACTCGACAAGGATGCACGCGTTGAGAAAAGCCGGCTGGTCGACCACTCCCCATGGGGGTGTTTCGTAGACATCGCTCAAGGCCAGTATCCTGAGCCCTTTTTCCCGAAGGAGGTTCAAGGCCTGGCGCAAACAGGAAAGCCTGTCTCCGAGGTTGCTGCCGAGAGATAATCCCGCTCGCATCAGGCCTTTCCCCCTTTCAGTGCCTCTATCATTTTTACGGCTCGCAGATTCTGTCCCACATCATGCACCCTCACAAGGGGGACTTCCTTCATGGCGCAGAAGGCCGAAATGGCAAGGGTTCCCTCAAGGCGCTCGGAAGGTTTGTCCAGTTCCAGTACCCTTCCGATAGAACTCTTCCTTGAGTGTCCGACGAGAATCGGTCTTCCGAGGGTGGAAAAGGAATCGATCTGTGCAATTACCTCAAGGCTCTGGCTGGAATTCTTGGAAAAACCGATCCCCGGGTCCAGGATCACGCTCTGTGGCGAGATCCCCGCTTCTGCGGCGGACCTTATACGGTCGAAGAAAAAAGCCGTTATTTCCCCGATCAGATCCCTGTAGGCATATTTTTTGTGCATCCCGTCAGGGACTTCCATGGCATGCATAATAACGACAGGATTCCCGGTCCTGGCCAGGAGAGGGAACATCAGTGGGTCGAAAATGCCACCGGAAATGTCGTTAATAATGTCTGCTCCCGCCTCGATAGCCTCGGAAGCCGTGTCTGCCCGGTAAGTGTCGGCGGAGATCAACGCCTCCGGAACCCTTTCCCGCACAGCTTTTATTGCCGGTATCAGCCTGTCTCGTTCTTCGGGACCCGATAGAGGTGTGGATCCGGGTCTTGTCGATTCGGCCCCCAGGTCTATAATGTCCGCTCCTTCCATGTCCATTTTCTCGGCCATGTCCGCGCATGCCTCCGTGGTGGATGCCCTGCTTCCGCTGTAGAAGGAGCTGTCGTTGACGTTAATTATTCCCATTATGGCCGTTCTGCCGCCCAGATCAAGGGGAGGTCGTCCCGGAAGCGGGATCTCCCACTTCCTGATATTGGCAGCTCCGGTGGCGGCTTCAAGTTCTTCTCTGACGACATCCAGGCCCCAGTAGGGCATGGCTCCAAGTTTTTCGAGAAGGCTACTGAAGACTTTGCGGGTTCCCATCAATATTACATCGCACCTGGCTACAGATCCGTCGATCGCCCCCCGGTGGACTATGGCGTCACCGTCTCTGGAAAGCATTTCCTGCTTAAGGGCGTTGGCGGCACGGAAATCGATATCTGCAAGGTGAAAGGCCAGTATCTCTCTTTTCTGATCGAAATAGGGCATACTGCGGACATCGGCCCCTGTAAGGGAGAGGGCCTTGCGCAGGTCATGGTCGTTCTGGAGATGGAAGCGGTATACGGTCATTATTTTCCTGCTCTCCTGTTTGAAGGATGAGATCTGGCCGCTGGGGCTCAGACCCACTCGCTGATAATGTGTTCGAGATGAGATGTCTGGTTGAGCGAAACAAGACAGTACCCTCTTTCTTTTTCGAAGGTCATTACCGAGAAGGAAGCGGTATCGATATGGATCCTCCAGAAATATGGATCCCTGATGTTGATTGCAGCTGCCAGAAGGGGCTTCAGGACAGCCCTGTGGGAAACGATTGTGAAGGTTTCTCCCTCGTGGATGTTTACCAGGTTGTCCAGGTTTGCGAAAGCACGGCGCTGGACATCCGAGAGGGTCTCTGCACCCGAAATGTGCAGTCTCTCCGGGTGAGAAAGCCACAGCCTCCACTCCTCGGGGTATTCCTGCTCAATTTCTTTCTTTTTTCGGTTTTCCCATTTGCCGAGGGCCATGTTGTTAAATCCCTGACGGATCTCAACCGGTACCCCGCCTTCTTCGCCGATTGCGCGGGCCGTCTCGATGCTCCTCGCAAGGGGGCTCGAATACACTACGGAAATATCCTGTGACGAAAGAACCTTTGCCAGAGCTCTCGCCTGTTCCAACCCCGATCCGTTCAGAGGGAAATCGGTTCTACCCCTGAAAAGACCCTCCCTGTTACCTTCGCACTCTCCGTGTCTTACAAGTACTATTGTGGTCCTTCTTTTTCCGTTGGACAAAACGAGGTCCCTCCAAAGTAGCAGAATACTGAAAACCGGGGACTATTTTAGGCTAAAGAGGGGACGATTTGGGGAGGTTTTCATCTGACCAGTGTTGACAATAGGCGATGCGATTGCTAATCTACCTTTCGGGTCCAAAGCTGTTAGCACTCCAGTATTGAGAGTGCTAATGACATCCAGGGAGATGTTTACGGTGCTGAGTGAAAGACATCTTGAGGTTGTTCTTGCTGTTGTGTACGAATATATCAAGACAGGAGAACCCATAGGATCCCGGACCATATCCAGGAAGTACCTGAGGGACCGAAGCGCGGCCACTATCAGGAATGAAATGGCAGATCTGGAAGAGATGGAATATCTCTACCAGCCACATACTTCCGCGGGTCGAATACCGACACCCAGGGCCTACAGGGTTTATGTTGACGCTATCCTCAGACGACAGCGCTCCTTTCCCCTGGAAGATGACCTTTGGGTCCGGGAACTGAGGGCCCGAAGAAAGGATGCCGAGGAGGCTTTGGTCTATGCCACCAGGCTCCTTGGAAAGATAACCAGTTATATCGGTGTGGCTGCCCTTGGCCCTGTAAGCGAAACAGTGCTTCAGAGGGTCGAATTCGTTCGGATGGGGCACCGGACCTTGCTGATCCTTCTTGTGCTCAAGGGTGGTCTGATCCACCACAAGACCGTAACTCTGCCATGTGATATGACACAGGAAGCCCTTGACGAACTCTCCAGAAGGGTTTCGGTAGTTGCCGTAGGTCGTTCCTGGAAGGACGTAAGGGGTGTTCTCCAGTCCTATGTTGAGGATGCCCTCGAGAAGTACGCCGAGAACTGCAGGTCTGCCATTTCTGAAATGGACGGAATAATGATGGACCAGACCTTCCAGTTTTTTACTGGAGGGACCCACAATGTCCTTGGTATGCCCGATTTCAGCGATCTGGGTCGCCTCCAGGCAATAATGGCCCTCCTGGAGGAGGGCGAGTCTATGAGCAAACTGGTCAACGACTGCTCGGCCGAGCAGGGATTGTGCATAACCATAGGTGATGAAAATCCCGTGTTTCAGATGCGGGACTGCTCAATAGTAATGGCCTCGGCCAAAACCGGGGGAAGAAAGGCTGTCGTGGGGCTGATCGGCCCCGTGCGCATGGATTACGAGAGATCCATATCGGTTCTGGAGGGAATACTGGATACTCTTTCCGCGGACGTAGAAGTCGAATAGGGAGGCATTTCAATGAAAATGGCAGAAGATGGCAAGTTTTCCGAAAAAGAACAGGAGGAGGCCCTGGGGCCTACGGGCGATGAAATAGAGGAAGTTGTCGGGCACGACCTTCAGGATGGGGAAGAGAATGTAGATGAGCTCAGAGCCTCCAGGGAGTTGGCAGAGAAGCTCATGGAAGAGAACGAAAAGCTCAAGGATGCCGCTGCCAGGACGAGGGCGGATTTCTTCAATTACCGCCAGCGGGTGGAACGGGACAGGGAACGTCTCGCCAGATCTGCCTCTGAAGATGCCGCCGAAGCGCTGATACCGGTTCTTGACAACCTTGAGAGAGCTCTTTCGTCTCCATCGGGGGATTTCGACTCTCTTTTCAAAGGCGTGGAGATGGTGAGGAACCAGTTCTTTTCGGTTCTGGAAGGCCTGGGCCTTTCCAGGATAGAGACGGGGGGACAACCTTTTGACCCTGCCTTTCATGAGGCTGTAGCGATAGAGGAGATCGAAGACGAATCCCTCGATGGGGTTATAACAGAGGAATTACAGCCCGGTTATACCATCGCCGGGAAAGTTTTAAGGGCTGCAAGGGTAAGGGTTGCCAGAGCAATTCAGCGTGGTACAGAACAATAAACGACATACGGGGTGATGTTTGAATGAGTAAGGTTATCGGGATCGATCTTGGAACAACGAACAGCTGTGTCGCTGTAAAGGAAGGCGACCATGTTACGGTGATAACTAACGCCGAAGGTGCAAGGACAACCCCTTCGGTAGTTGCTTTCACTAAAGAGAAGGAGAGACTTGTCGGTCAACTGGCCAAACGTCAGGCCATAGTAAACCCTGAGAGGACCATATCATCGATCAAGCGCCACATGGGTTCCGATCACAAGGTTGAAGTTGACAATACAGCCCATAACCCGCAGCAGATATCGGCGATGATCCTCCAGAAACTCAAAAGGGACGCGGAGGAATACCTCGGCGAAAAGGTCGGGCAGGCGGTCATTACTGTTCCGGCCTACTTTACCGATGCCCAGAGGCAGGCCACCAAGGACGCAGGGCGCATTGCCGGTCTGGAGGTTCTTCGCATAATCAACGAGCCTACTGCTGCAGCCCTGGCCTACGGTACTGATAAAGGCGGGGATAACAAGATCCTTGTTTTTGACCTTGGAGGCGGAACTTTCGATGTTTCTGTTCTGGATGTCGGGATCGAGGACGGGGTTATCGAGGTTCTCGCGACCTCCGGCGATAATCTGCTTGGAGGTGATGACTGGGATCAGAAGATCATGGATCTCATGGTTTCGGAGTTCAAAAAGAGTGAGGGGATAGACCTTTCGAAGGACAAGATGGCCCTGCAGAGGCTTCGCGAAGCTGCCGAGAAGGCCAAGGTAGAACTTTCGACAATGTCGGAGACATCCATATCCCTTCCTTTCATCACTGCCGATGCCAGTGGACCAAAGCATTTCGAGATGACCCTTACGCGGGCCCGTTTCGAAGAGATAACCAGGTCCCTTCTGGACAGGGTTGTTCAGCCGACCAAAAGGGCGCTGAACGATTCGGGCCTGACCCGCGAGGAGATAAGCAAGGTCCTTCTTGTCGGGGGTGCCACCAGAATGCCCATGGTCCAGAAAAAGATAGTGGAACTACTCGGCAAGGAACCTACGAAGGGGATCAACCCCGATGAGTGTGTCGCCGTTGGCGCCGCGATCCAGGGAGCCATACTTACAGGTGAGCACAAGGATATTATCCTGGTGGATGTCACGCCCCTTTCGCTCGGGATCGAGACCCTGGGAGGCGTTTTTACAAAGATAATTGACAGAAACACAGCCATACCGGTCTCAAAGAGCCAGGTATTCTCGACGGCCTCCGACAATCAGCCCCAGGTAGAGATCCACGTTCTTCAGGGAGAACGATCCATGGCGGGAGACAATGTAACCCTGGGCAAGTTCTTCCTTGACGGTATCCCGCCTGCACCGAGGGGGATCCCCCAGATAGAGGTTACCTTTGACATCGATGTAAACGGCATTCTCAATGTCAGCGCAAAGGACAAGGGAACATCGAGGGAACAGCATGTCACGATCCAGTCCTCGAGACTTGCCGAGGACGAGATCGAGAAGATGACGAGAGAAGCCGAGGAGAACCAGGAGTCGGACAAGAAGAAAAAGGAACTTGTCGATGCGCGCAACGAGGCGGACTCTCTTATCTACAGCACGGAGAAGATGATCTCCGATCTAGGGGAAAAAGTGACCGAAGAAGAGAAAACCAGGATCAGCGGAGAGATAGAAGATGTCAAAAAGGCCCTCGGGGAAGAGAACCCGGAGGGTATCCGCCAGGTGGCGGAGAAATTGACGAAGAGCCTTCATGAGATGTCTTCACGGCTTTACGCCCAGGCCGGCTCTGAGGATGCCTCCGATGGTACCGAACCAGAAGGCAGCGACGGCGAAGAGACCGTCGACGCAGAGTTCGAAGACAACGGAAAGGTCTGAGGAGTGAAACGGTTTGCCCGCAGGAGATGAAAGGGATCTTTACGCGATCCTGGGTGTATCAAGGAACGCGACACAGGAGGAACTCAAGAAGGCTTACAGGAAACTTGTCCGAAAGCATCATCCTGATGCCAACCCGGGTGATCCCGAGGCGGAATCGAAGTTCAAATCAATAAACCTTGCTTATGAGATCCTTGGAGATCCCCAGAAAAGGGCCGCCTACGATCAGTATGGGACCATAGGGGATACGCCGGGAGGATCCCCTTTTGGTGGAGGATTCGAGCCCTTTGGGGATATTTTCGGGGATCTTTTCGGGAGTTTTTTTGGAGGCGGACGAAGAGGACCAGCTGGCCCTTCAAGGGGCGATGATCTTGAAATGAGTATAAAAATATCCCTCGAGGACGCTTTCAGAGGCCTGGGCAGGGAAGTTGTCATACCCCGAATGGATACCTGCGGACGTTGCGGAGGATCCGGGGCGGAGCCGGGTACCTCCGTAAAAACCTGTTCCCATTGTGGAGGTTCCGGGCAGGTGGAAAAACAGCAGAGAACTCCCTTTGGTACCTTCGTCAGCGTTGGACAGTGCCCGCATTGCGGAGGTTCTGGCAAGAGGATAGAAAGCAGATGCAAGAACTGTGGGGGAAGCGGTAAGGTAAGGTCCGATCACCGCGTCGAAGTGAAGATCCCTCCCGGAGTTGATACGGGAACCAGGCTCCGCATCGCCGGGGAGGGGAGGGAGGGCTCCTCCGGCGGCCCACCAGGAGATCTTTTCATATCGATCAAGGTTGAGCCGCACCCGCTTTTTGAACGCGACCGGGACGATCTCCATACAAGAGTCAACCTGAAGTACCCCCAGATGGTACTGGGATGCTCTGTGGAAATTCCGGGTATCGAGGGTGGAGAAAAACTCGAAGTTTCCCCTGGAACCCCCGTGGGGAAGGCTGTCAGGATAAAGAACAAAGGCATGCCGAGGCTGAGAGGTTCTGGGAGAGGGGATCTTTTCGCCCATGTTTACGTTGACATTCCAACCGAACTATCCGAAAAGGAGCGCCTTCTGACCGAAGCCCTGGCACAGGAGATGGATGTTGGAGTAGAGCCTGCGGGCTTTATGGAAAAAATCCGGAATCTTTTCGGCTGATGCCGCAAATGCTTTTTCCGTGGTAGACTTTCCATTAGACGGGAGGCGTCATAGCCTCCCGTATTTCATCTGCAAGTCAAACTTGCCGGGGGTAGGCGTCTATGTCGTCCAATGAAGGTTTCTGGTGGTACATAACTATTGAAGGGGATTCAGAGAGCGAGGAAGATCTTGTATCCCTTGGCGAACTTTCGGGAAGTATAGGCTCGGAGATGCAGGAATTGCCGGGTAAGGTCGCCCTCAAGGCCTATTACAGGAACACCAGGGATCTGGGATCCTGGATGGAGAGAGTGCAGGAAGTAATATCCCCGTGGCCCGGGGTCCGGATAGCCGACATGGGGCGTATAGAGAACAGGCAGTGGCATACGGCATGGAAAGAGGCCTTTCCCCCTCTTCCTGTAGGGGATAATTTCATTGTGATGGCTCCGTGGCACCGGGGAAATGAACCCGAAGGAAAGATCCCTGTATATATATATCCCGGAAGCGCTTTTGGTACCGGATACCACGAAAGCACGCAGATCGCGCTGGAACTGCTGGAAAAGACCGTAAAGCCCGGTCTTTCCGTAGCAGATATCGGAACCGGATCAGGGATCCTGTCCATCGCTTCCGCCCTTCTGGGGGCGGGCCAGGTTCTGGCCAGGGACAACGACCCGGCCATAATCAACGAAGTAAGGGAGAATCTTCGACTGAACGATATTTCGCCCGAAAAGGTCCTTGTACAGACGGGAGATCTGCTTGCCGGTGTCTCGGGCAAGTACGGTATTATCTGTGCCAACATTGTTTTTGACCCCCTGGCTTCCATGCTTCCATCTGTCCCTTCCCTGCTGGAAGAGGGTGGAGTGGCGGTCTTTTCGGGTCTTACGCTTAAGGAAAGGGATCCTTTCCTGGTGGAGGTTTCCTCAGCCGGGTTGTCACCGGTTACCGAGTTGACAAAGGGAGACTGGTGGGGTGTCGCTGCCTCGCGTACGCCTTGAGCATTCTGTTCAGGAAAGTGATTCCGTCTGGGTCCTGGACGGGGAACAGGGAAGGCATCTGCTGACAGTAAGGCGCTGCAGGGATGGCGAGTTTTTCGAGGGTCTTTTGCCGGGCAGAAGAATACTGTTGCGCCTGGAGACATGTGGGACATTGGCCAGAGGTGTCAAGGTCAGGGAAACGCCCGAGGAACCGATGCCGGAAATCTGGCTTCTGGCGGGTCTGCTCAAGGGAGATTCCTTCGATCGTCTTCTTTCCCAGTCTGTCGAGGTCGGTGCTTCGGTTATCGTTCCCCTTGTCTGCACACGATCGGTACCGATCCTGGAACCTTCAAAGATAGCCCGAAAAATGGAACGCTGGAAAAAAATAACCCTCGAGGCCTCGAAGCAATGCTGCGCGCCGACACCGACGCGGATCCTGGATCCTGTCGGTATATCTTCCCTCGGTTCTCTCCCTGTTCCATCCGCGAGATTCGTCGCCGTTGCGGGGGCAAGTTCAAAAATTTCGGAATTCAGCCCGCCGGGAACTGCCGCCGTCGCCACCGGACCTGAGGGAGACTGGACAGAAGAGGAGATACATATTCTGCAGCAACATGACTTTATCCCGGTGAACCTGGGTCTTCGGGTCATGAGGGCTCACACGGCCGCTGTGGTTGCAGTCGCTTTTCTTGCCTTGCTCTCTGGAGGTCAGAAGTTGTGAAGGATCCGCTAAGGGGAGTTAAATTCAGGGTTATTCCCATGGGCTGCAGGACGAACCTTTTTGAGTGCGAGGCGCTTTGCTGTTCCTTCGTTGAGTCTGGTGCGGCAAGATCCGAAACAAAAGATTTTGACGTTGCCGTTCTCGTAGGATGTTCCGTTACCTCCGAGGCCGACAGAAAATGCAGGCAGATATTGAGGCGTCTCAGAAGAGAGAAAAAAGACGCGCTCATCATTGCTGCTGGGTGCTGGGCACAGAAAGCAACGATCGAGGAGGCGGCCGGTCTGGGTGTTGACTGCCTTGTAGGAAACAGGCTCAAGCACAGGATCCCCGCCATTGTCAGGGAGATGCTTCTCTCCGGCAGAAGAACGGAACAGCCCAGGATCGAGATGGTGGATGTTTCAAATTTCTCCGGGTGGGAGGATCTTCGCCTTCTGAGGCCACAGACCAGGACACGGGCTTTCGTCAAGATACAGGATGGTTGTGATCATGGCTGTTCCTACTGCATAATTCCCGCTCTCAGGGGGAAAGGGGTCGAAAGAGATCCCCTTGATGTACTCCAGGAAGTGGAAAGGATAGCCCTGTCGGGGTGCAGGGAAGTAGTTTTTACCGGGATAAATCTGGGAGTCTACGGCAGGAACTCCGGAATGCCCCTGGGAGAACTTGTCAAAAGAAGTGGGGATATCGAAGGCATAGCCAGGATACGTTTTGGTTCTCTGGAGCCCTTTGCCGTCACCGAAACTCTTCTCGGGGATCTTTCCGCAACGGCACAGTTCTGTCCCCACTTTCACCTTCCTCTGCAGAGCGGTGACCCGGATATACTCAGGCTTATGCGCAGAGGCTACACGCCCGAAGATTTCCTGGCCCATGTTGAAATGGCCCGCTCCTTTTTCGGTGAGGACCTTCACATCAGTACGGATATAATTGTCGGGTTCCCGGGCGAAAGTGAAGATGCCTTTGACAGGACCCTGTCCCTGCTCGTGTCTGCCGGGACAGGGAGGCTTCACGTGTTTCCTTTCTCTTCCAGGGATGGCACCGTCGCTGCTTCTATACCGGGTAGGCTGAAGGGTCCGGAAATCAGGTCCAGGGTGGAAAGGTCCATAGCCCTGGGAAAAGATCTTCTCGATTCATATTCTGGAAAATGGATCGGGAAAAGGGTAGATCTGCTTGTGGAAGGAAGAACCGGGGGCATGATGGAGGGTTTTTCCTCCCACTATGTCCGTGTGGAATGCCCCGGAGACTCTGAACCGGGAATGATCAGGAGCGTTTTTGTCACGGATTCTCTGGATGGGGTTCTCAGGGCCGTCGTGTGATATAATTCCCTACCAGGAATTGCGGATTGCGTTCATACAGGAAACCGGCCGATATATTCAGGGCGAGGTGCGGTCATGGGGAACGGGAGCGAAAGGTGTATTTTTTGCCGTATCGCCAGGGGCCTTGAGAAGGCGGATGTCGTATACAGCGACGAAGATGTTATAGTTATACGTGACATTCACCCGATAGCCCCGGTGCACCTTCTTGTCATACCGAGGATTCATGTCGAATCCGCCGACAAGGTGGCCGATCCATCGGTCTGGTCTTCGGTGATGGGGGCGGCGGTGAGAGTGGCCCGTGATATGGGTCTGGGCCCTGACGGGTATCGTCTCGTGGTCAACTGTGGAGCTGGGGCCGGGCAAACGGTGTCTCATCTTCATGTGCATCTGCTTGCCGGACGCTCTTTCGGTTGGCCTCCAGGTTAACCCTGAGTGAGAAGAGAAGGGGGGGAACGCAATTGACACAGGTCGTTCGACGCGATAACGAGTCCCTCGAAGATGCCCTCAAGCGCTTCAAGCGCGAAGTATCCAAAGGAGGCGTGTTGCGCGAGGCCCGCAGACGTTCGCATTACGAGAAACCGAGCGAGGCAAAGAAGAGGAAGAGGGAAGATGCTTCCAGAAAGCGCAGGAAGTAGGTAAGGTTCGATGACCGAACTGGAGGCGAGGATACATCAGGAGATAGTTTCCGCCATGAAGAGGCGGGACCAGTCCTCTCTCGTGCCTTTAAGGATGCTCAAGGCGGCCGTCGAAAATGCAAGGATAGAAAAAGGCCGTGGAGAGCCTTTTTCTGAGGAAGATGTCTTCGCCGTAATAAGAAAACTGGTAAAACAGCGTAAGGAATCTGCCGGTCAGTTCGAGGCCGGAGGAGCTCTTGAAAGGGCCGGAGAGGAACTGATGGAAGCGGAATTGCTCTCATCTTTCCTGCCTCCCTCCATGAGCGACGAAGATATTATCCATGAAGCAGGAAAGACCATAGCCGCAGTTGGCGCAAAAGGCCCGTCGGATCTGGGGCTTGTCATGGGTCCCTGTATGGCTGCCCTGAAGGGCAGGGCGGAAGGCGCCAGGGTGAGAAAGATCGTAGAGAATATTCTTCGCTCTCTTTAGGCAAATGACATCGCCTCTTTTTTCAGACCCCGTTTACAGCGGGGTCTTTTTTTTGTCTTGAACAGGGGTACATACACAAAATATAGTGGTATAATCCAGGCAATGAACTAAATGTGGGGAGTGGGGCCATGCGTTGTCCAAAATGCGGATACATGGAGACCCGTGTTCTCGAGACGAGGACGGCAAGCGAAGGCAAGGTCATAAGGAGGCGTCGTGAGTGTCCCGAGTGCTTCAACAGGTTCACCACTTACGAGCGTCTGGATGAAAGGCCCGTTCTCTGGATAATCAAGAAGGGTGGCCAGAGGGAGGGTTTTGACAGGGCAAAGCTTCTCAAGGGGCTAGCCAAGGCCTGCGAAAAGCTGCCAGTTCCGCTGGAGCAGATCGAGGAAGCGGCCTCCAGGATAGAAGAGACGCTGCGTGAGATGGGTCAGGGTGAAATTTCCAGTCTCCAGGTCGGATCACTGGCTATGAATGAACTGAGAAACATTCACAAGGTCGCCTACGTGAGGTTTGCTTCTGTATACAGAGAGTTTACGGATATCTCCAGTTTTGTCGAAGAAATTTCCCGACTTCACGACGAAAGGAATGGTCATTCATGAAAGACTCCGACTCCCGGATCATGATGGAAGAAAAGTTGTCCCCCGGGGATTTTCCAGGCGGAAGACAGATGCTTATTTTTTCGGGGAAAGAAGAATCCACCGATCTGGCTCTCATGGTGGAGGCTTTTGGACAGGAGGACCGTTCAGCCTGGGATGTCGTGCGGATCCGTGATGCCCTTGTAGTGGAGGCGGGAGTTGATCCTTCGGTGGCTGGAGAGATCGCCGCAGAGGTTGAGAGCGATATTATGATACATGGAAGGGAAAGGGTCACCACCGCGATCATCAGGGAGATGGTCAACGTAAAGCTCTTTTTCCGGGGTCTCGATGCCAAACTTGCCGATCATTCCAGGCTGGGTCTCCCGGTGTTCGACCTCGAGTCGATGATGCTGCATCCCAACAGGGAGAACAGTAATACCTCCCACAACCCCGAATCCATAAATCTCTCGGTAGCCGAGATGATACTCAAGGAATATGCCCTAGGGAAGATTTTTTCGCGTGAGGTGGCCGAGGCGCATCTCGGGGGAGACATCCACCTTCATGACCTCGGGATGGTAAACCGCCCCTACTGTTCCGGGCAGAGTATGGCTTACGTCATAAAATACGGTATCGATATCCCTTCGATAACGAGTGTTTCCTCGCCCGCCCGCCACCCGGACGTTCTTCTTGCCCATATTCTCAAGATGACCTCGGTACTTCAGAACAACTTCGCCGGGGCAATAGGCTGGGACGCTGTGAATGTCTTTTTTGCCCCTTTCCTTGAAGGTCTTCCATACGAGAAAGTGAAGCAGCTCGCCCAGATGCTCATATTCGAGTTCAACCAGCTGGCGGGAGGCAGGGGAGGACAGGTGGCGTTTACGGACATCAATCTCTACTACGAGATCCCCGACCATTTCAGGGATGTGCCAGCCCTGGGTCCCGGGGGAGTTCCGACGGGCAGGACCTACTACGATTACAGGAAGGAATCAAAAGATTTCCTCCGCGCCCTTTTCGAGGTCTACCTCGAGGGGGACAGCCGGGGACAGCCCTTCTTTTTTCCCAAACCGCTCCTTCACATCACCGACAGGTTTTTCGAGGAGCCTGGCTGGGAGAAGTTTCTTGAACTTGCCTGTCTTGTCGCGTCGGAAAAGGGGAGTACTTATTTCGTATTCGACAGGGGCGGGGTTGCCAAGTTGAGCGAGTGCTGCAGGCTGAGTTTCGAACTTTCCGAGGAGGACCTGGCGGAAGCGAAAACGCCGTGGAAGATGCGCTACTGTGCTCTCCAGAACGTTACCATAAATCTCCCGAGGATAGCCTACAGGTCGGGCAGAGACAGGGAGACCCTTTTTGAACTCCTCGACAGGGCCATGGAGACGGCGGCGGAGGCACATGTCCAGAAGAGAAGATTTCTTCAGGAGATACTGGCACTGGGTTCAAAGGGGCCCCTGTCCGTTCTTTGTGTCGACCACGATGGAGAGTCATACCTCAGAATGAGCAAGAGCAGTCACCTCATAGGCATACTGGGGCTTGATGAAATGATCCACTCCTTTACGGGTACGAGGATGCACATGAGCGACGAGGCCATGGACCTGGGTCTTGCTGTGACCAGATATATGGATCTAAAATGCCGCCAACTTTCCGATAGGCTTGGACTGAAAATAGTTCTTGAGCAGACCCCTGCCGAAAGTACCGCCTACAGGCTGGCCAGGCTCGACCTGAAATTTTTCCCCGATGATGCGCGCCATTTTGTCAAGGGAGATATTTCAAGTGGTGAGATCTATTACACCAACAGCACTCACTTTGCCTATGACGCCGATCTTGATCCGGTATCCCGGGTGATAATGGAGGGCCGTTTTCACCCTATGATCAATGCGGGAGCGATATCTCATGTCTGGATGGGAGAACACAGGCCAGACCCGGGAGCGCTCGCGTCTTTTGTGAGAAAGGCCTACGAAAGTTCGGAGAATGCCCAGATCGCTTTCAGCCCGGAGTTTACGATATGCAACAAATGCGGAAAGATGGAAAGGGGACTGCTGGATTCATGTCCCGCGTGCGGAAGCATGGATGTGGACGGGATTACCCGGATCACCGGATATTTTACGAGGACGTCGTCCTGGAACGCGGGCAAAAGGGCCGAACTGAGGGATCGTTCAAGGACGGCAGTCTGAAAAATGAAGCCTGGAGTTCCCATCGGAGGGTTTTTGCCGGTATCATTTGTCGACTGGGCCGGACATGTCGCTTCGGTCCTTTTCCTTTGCGGGTGCAATTTCAGATGCCCCTACTGCCATAACGCGGATCTTGTTTTTGCGACGAAAGGATCCATCGATGCCGATGATGTTGTCAAAAAAATCCTTTCAAGAAAAGATTTTCTCGATGGCATCGTGATCAGTGGAGGGGAGCCAACAATCCACTCAGGGCTTCCCCTTTTCCTTTCTTTCCTCAAAGGGGAAACTGGCCTGAAGATCAAGGTTGATACTAACGGGAGCAATCCCGGAATGCTTGAGACGATCATAGCCGAAGGTCTGGTCGAAGGTCTTTCGATGGACATCAAGGCCCCGTGGAATGACTACCCACGAATAACGGGCAGCGGTTCCGATGAGGTGGCAAAGTCCCTGGATCTTGTCCGCCGATCGGGTATTCCCCATGAGACCAGGACCACCTTCGTTCCGGACATCATGTCAATTGAAGATCTTAAAGAGATCAGGGACCAGGTGGGACGGGGTCCCGGGTGGGTGATACAGCTCTTCAGGCCTGGAGAGACCCTTGATCTGTCCCTGCGTGAAGGGACTGTTCCGGACAGGGGCCTTCTGGAGAGTAATTTCCCGGGAGTATTGGTGCGTTAAAGGTCATGAGAGTATAATATTACCTGGAGTAAACCCTGAAATAACGGAGGAACGGAGAAGGCAATAGTGGCTGGTTTAACCTCTTCCGGCCGGGGCGTCCTTTCTCCAGGGAAAAGAGGTGAACGGGACCTTAAGTGCAGCTATAGTTACTGGTGCCTTTTGGCGGCGGTTTGGTGTAGAATCATGGTTGCGGTGTACATCTATCTGGAGGTGAGCATAAGTGAAGAAAGGTCTATTGCTAGGGCTGATCGTTGTAATTGCGGTTTTTGGTTTCATGATGACCAGGGGAGAAAAAGCTCCCGAGGCTCCGGCTCCCGAACAGACTCAGGAAGCACAGGAACCGGTAGCCGAGGCCGATGTGATCCGCATCGGTGTCTATCTCCCTCTGACGGGACAGAACGCTTTTGGCGGACAGCTTGAGCTCGATGGAGTCAAGATGGCCCACGAGGAGAAACCCGAGGTTCTGGGCAGGAAGGTCGAACTCTTTGTTGTCGACAACAAGTCAGACAAGGTTGAGTCCGCAAACGCTGTCAAGCGGCTTATCGACAAAGAGAACGTTGTGGCTGTCATAGGGACCTACGGCTCCTCACTTGCCATGGCCGGTGGAGAGGTGGCGGAGAAAGCCGGAATTCCCATGGTTGGGACATCCTGCACCAATCCTCTCGTGACCCAGGGCAAGAAGTACATCTTCCGCGTGTGTTTCATCGATCCTCTCCAGGGCGCGGGTGCGGCTACCTATGCCCACAAGGTGCTGGGGGCCAGGAAGGCTGCTCTTCTGACCGATGTCGCCAACGACTATGCCGTCGGACTCGCGGGATTCTTCGAGAAGTCCTTTGTCAAGCTTGGTGGAGAGATCGTCTCGAAACTGAACTACAACTCGGGTGACCAGGATTTCACTGCCCAGCTTACAGAGATCATCAGCAAGGGTCCGGACATTCTCTTCATTCCCGCCTACTTCGCCGAGGGTGCCATCATCATGAAGCAGGCACAGGAACTTGGTGTCGAGTTCCAGATCATGGGTGGAGACGCCATGGACAATCCGCAGATAGTAGAGATAGGCGGAGACGCGGTTGAGGGTTTCGTTCACACCACGTTCCCCTATGATCCCTCCATGCAGGACATGAACCCTGTAGCCCAGAAGTTCACCGATGACTGGAAGGCGAAACGGACCGACGATCCCAACGTCAATGCGGCCCTTGGATATGATTCCTACATGATCCTTATCGATGCCATCGAGCGCGCCGGAAGCGCCGATCCCGAGGCCATCACCGCTGCCCTTGCGGCAACCAAAGACTTTGAGGGTGTTACCGGTCTCACCACCATCAACGAGACCCATGACGCGGAGAAACCGATCGGGATAGTCCAGATCAAGGACGGAAAGAAACAGTACATCGCGACAATAGCACCGGAACTCTAGCAGCAGGTTCAGTCATTACGGCGGGGTCTCCCAAGAGAGATTTTACCGGCCGGATTACTGCGGGGGAGGGGATCTTCCTCCCCCGCCTTTTACGTGATAACAAGGGGGAGCTCATATGAGCTTGGCAATGTTTGTCCAGCATCTTTTCAATGCCCTCACCCTCGGAAGCCTTTATGCATTGATCGCCATCGGTTATACGATGGTTTACGGGATTTTGAGGCTGATCAATTTCGCTCACGGTGAGATCTTCATGCTGGGGGCGTATTTTGTGTTCTGGGGTGTTACGCTGTTTCACCTTCCCTGGATAGTTTCGGTCATAGGAGCCATAGCGGTTACTTCTTTCGCCGGGATACTTGTCGACAGGGTGGCCTATAAACCTCTCAGGGAGGCACCAAGGATCTCTGCGCTCATAAGCTCGATCGGCGTATCGTTTTTTCTTCAGAACTTTGCCATAGTCGTCTTCTCGGCAATTCCCCGTCAGGTCCAGAGACCGGACTGGCTGGTAAAGGTAATAATCGTTGGCAAGATAAGAATCCTTCCACTGACGCTCGTCGTTCCTGTCCTTTCGTTCGTCCTCATGCTCGGGCTGCTTTACATTGTATATAAAACAAAGCCCGGCCTTGGAATGAGGGCTATTTCCAAGGACATCGAGACAAGCCGGCTCATGGGAGTTCCTGTAAACAGGATCATAGCCATAACATTTGGTATAGGTTCCGCGCTGGCGGCGGCCTCGGGGATCATGTGGGCCCTGAGATACCCGCAGCTTCAGCCGGTAATGGGTGTCATCCCGGGTTTCAAGGCTTTCATCGCCGCGGTGTTTGGCGGGATCGGCTCTATTCAGGGCGCGATGATAGGAGGCCTGATACTTGGTTTCATCGAGATAATGGTTGTTGCCTTCCTCCCGGCTCTCGCCGGTTTCCGGGACGCCTTTGCTTTCATTTTGCTGATCATAATTCTTCTCATAATGCCTACGGGGCTTATGGGTGAGAAGCTGGAGGACAAGGTGTAATGGACGCCAGAATGAAGAGAAACTATACCCTTAACGGCGTTGCGGTGATGCTGCTGGGCATCTTCCTCTTTTGGGCAAGCGGCAGTCTCGACGGTTACAAGATACAGATCCTCAACCTCATTGCCGTCAACATTATCCTTGCCCTGAGTCTTAACCTTATCTATGGATTCACCGGTCTGTTTTCGCTGGGCCACGCAGGTTTCATGGCTATAGGTGCCTATACGTGCTCACTACTTATCCTTCCCGCGGCCCACAAACAGGCTATGTTCCTGCTTCAGTCACCGATGTGGCCATTCTCGGTAATGCATGCTCCCTTTATTGTTGCGATAGTCATCGCCGGACTGGTCGCGGCATTTTTTGGTGTCCTGATAGGTCTTCCGGTTCTGAGGCTGGGCGGGGACTATCTGGGGATAGCCACACTTGGTTTTGCCGAGATAATTCGTGTTCTTGCCAATAACATGCCCAGGGTTACCAACGGGGCACTGGGGCTCAAGGGAATCCCGTCCTATTCCAATCTCTGGTGGAACTACGGATGGTGCCTCATTACCCTTTTCGTGATCATGAGGCTGGTGAGGAGCAACTTCGGGAATACATTGAAGGCAATAAGGGATGACGAGGTGGCCGCAAGGGCCATGGGTATAGACACATTCAGATACCGCCTTACATCCTTCACTATCGGGGCGTTCTTTGCCGGGGTCGGGGGGGCTCTTCTCGCGAGCCTTCTAACGACTATCGATCCCAAGATGTTCCTCTTCATACTTACTTTCAATGTTCTGATGATTGTTGTTGCCGGAGGACTTGGATCGTTAACGGGAACAGTGCTGGCAGGCGTCGTCATTACGGTGCTTCTTGAATGGCTTCGGATCGTCGAGAACCCCTTTTCTGTTGGCTCAATAACGGTTCCAGCAATTCCGGGGATGCGAATGGTGGTCTTTTCGCTGGCTTTGCTCTTCATAATCCTGTTCAGACAACAGGGCATCATGGGCAAGCGCGAGTTCAGCTGGGACTGGTTCTTTGGTCTTTTCGGCAAGAGGGGTGACGCCTGATGAGTGAGCGCAGGATCGTTCTTGAAACAAAAAACCTCACCATGCGTTTCGGTGGCCTTACAGCGGTCAGGGAGTTTGACATACAGGTACAGAAAGGCAGGATAGTGGGGCTTATAGGTCCCAATGGAGCGGGTAAGACGACCTGCTTCAACATGATCACCGGTTTCTACAAGCCAACCGAGGGGCAGATATTCTTCGAAGGCACAGAGATTACAGGCTGGCCGCCGCACAAGGTCTGCGGCGGAGGCATAGCGCGCACCTTCCAGAATATAAGGCTCTTTCATACTGCCTCGGTCCTCCAGAACGTCATGGTTGGCGCGAGGGTAAGGCAGAGGTCGACATGGTGGCATGCTCTCCTGAATCTCCCTTTGTACTGGAAAGAAGAAAGAGAAGTCAGGGATAAGGCCATGTTCCTTCTCGAGGCGGTTGGTCTTCAAAAACTGGCAGATGAACAGTCCGGCGCCCTTCCTTATGGAGCGCAGAGGAGGCTGGAGATAGCCAGAGCCCTGGCGACCGATCCTTCCTTCCTGCTCCTTGATGAACCAGCCGCAGGCATGAACCCTCACGAGACGCAGGAGCTGATGGGATTCATCCGTGACATCCGCAAAAGGTTCGACCTCACGATACTGCTCATAGAACATGACATGAAGGTTGTGATGGGGATCTGCGAGCATATGTGGGTGCTTGACTACGGCGTCACCATTGCGGAGGGCCAGCCCGCGGAGATACAGTCCAACACCAGGGTCATCGAGGCCTACCTTGGAGAGGAGTTCGTCCGCGATGCTTAGGATCAGCGACCTTAACGTTCATTACGGCGGCATTCATGCCGTCAAGGGAATATCACTGGAGGTTCCCAGGGGGAAGATCGTGACCCTTATTGGGGCAAACGGGGCCGGCAAAAGTTCTACGCTGAGGGCCATAGCGGGATTGATCAAAAAGAGCCGGGGTTCTGTCCTTTTCGGAGACATTGAGATCGGTGGATGGGTACCGGAGGAAATAGTCAAGGCCGGTATAACGATGGCGCCTGAAGGGCGCAGGATCCTTCCAAATCTTACTGTTTACGAGAATCTGCAGCTCGGGGCTTTCAGCCGTTCGGACACAAAGGGGATATCCAGGGATCTGGACTGGGTGTTCCAGCTTTTTCCAAGACTCAAAGAAAGAACCTGGCAAAAAGGCGGGACCCTTTCGGGTGGCGAACAGCAGATGCTGGCAGTGGGGAGGGCCCTTATGGGTGCACCGCAGATGCTCATGCTTGACGAGCCTTCACTGGGGCTGGCTCCCCTTCTTGTGAAGGAAGTCTTTTCAATAATCGAGACCATAAACTCGGAAGGGAAGACAGTCCTTCTGGTCGAACAAAATGCTTACGCTGCACTGAAGGTGGCCTCCAGAGCATATGTCCTGGAGGTCGGATCCATCGTCCTGTCCGGAACCGGAGATGAATTGCTGAACAATCCCAGTGTCAGGGATGCCTACCTTGGAGGATGAAATTAACCTGATTGCCCGGAGTTTCGGCTCCGGGCAGTTGTTTTATGGTATCTTCAGGGTCGCGGCAGGAAGCCAGGGGGTGAACGGCGATTGACTGTGTGGAACGTTCCGAACGTACTTAGTCTTTCCAGGGTTTTTCTGGCGCCTCTGGTCATGGTGTTTCTGACGTTGAGAGGGCAGTTCGGTAATATTTTCGGTTTGCCCTTCGGGGATATCCTTGCGGGGCTGGTTTTCACGATTGCGGCTCTTACGGATACCGTTGACGGATATATTGCCCGGAAACATGGCATGGTAACGAACCTGGGCAAACTTATCGATCCTCTTGCCGACAAGATCCTTGTTGTGGCGGCATTGATATCTCTTGTACAGTTGCAGCGCCTTCCCGCATGGATAGTCGTCGTTATCATTTCCAGAGAGTTCTTCGTTACAGGTTTGAGGATGGTTGCCGTTTCGGAGGGAGTGGTTATCCCGGCATCCCGGGGAGGAAAAGCCAAGACTGTAACACAGATCATTGCCATCCTGATGGTTATTTTCAATGTCCCGGGAGGGTTGCTTGCGATGTGGGTCGCCATGATAGCGACTCTCTGGTCGGGAATGGACTACCTGCTGAAAGGCAGAAAAGTACTCTCCTGATTTTCCTGTTTTTCAAGGCCTCGGGTGTTCTCCCCGGGGCGGTGTTATAATTCCCCGAAAGAGCCAGAAGAGATGCTCCGTCGAGCAGCATTCAGCCGAGCTGAAGAACAGCCATAGGGAGGTTTTTTGTATGGCAAGACCGATTCAGCCCGAACCCTTCAGGATCAAGATGGTGGAGCCCGTTACCGTACCGGACTCGGGACAGCGAGAGGAAGCTCTGAAACGCGGACATTTCAACATGTTCGGATTGACATCCAGAGATATCTATATCGATCTCCTCACGGATTCCGGCACCGGAGCAATGAGCAAGCAGCAATGGGCTGCCCTGATGAGGGGTGACGAGGCCTATGCGGGCGCCGACAGTTTCTTTGCCCTCAAGGATTCCGTCAGGGAAGTGCTTGGTTTCGATCATGTGATCCCCACTCACCAGGGGCGCGCGGCGGAGAATGTGGCATTTGGTACACTGGTCAAAAAAGGTGACATTATCCCCTTCAATATGCCCTTCGATACCACAAGGGCCCACGTCTTCAACATGGGAGCCGAACCGGTAAACTGTGTGATCGACGAAGCCTTCGACCCCAGCTCCCTTCACCCCTTCAAGGGGGATGTGGACATTGCCAAACTCGAGGAAGTTATCAAAAAATACGGCAAGGACAGGATACCCCTAATCATGATTACGGTCACCAACAACTCCGGCGGTGGACAGCCCGTAAGCCTCTCCAGCCTCAGAGCTGTCTCGGAGGTCGCGAAACGGGAGGGAATCCCAGTATTCCTGGATGCCGCGCGCATGGCCGAGAATGCCTATTTCATCAAGGAACGAGAGAAGGGTTTCGCTGAGATGTCGGTTTCCCGGATCCTCCGGGAGATGATGGATACCGCTGATGCCATTACCGTGTCCTGCAAGAAGGATCCCCTGGTCAATATTGGCGGAATGATCTGCTGCAGGACGGAGGAGATGTACCAGAAACTCCTTCCCAGAGTGATCCTTTTCGAAGGTTTCGCGACCTACGGGGGGCTGGCCGGAAGGGATCTCGAAGCTCTTGCGGTTGGCCTCAGGGAGATGACCGATGAGCAGTATATGGCCCACAGGATAGCCCAGGTCAGATATCTCGGCGATATCCTGGACGACGGAGGAGTCCCGTTCGTAAAACCTGCCGGAGGACACGCCATATTCATCGACGCGGCGGCTTTCCTTCCCCATATTCCCCAGAAATGCTATCCCGCCGATGTTCTGGGTATTGAGATATACCGAGAGGCCGCAATAAGGGGGATCGGTCTGGGGGCCCTTGCTTTCGCGACTGAGGACGAGACCACCGGAGAGATAGTCTACCCCAGGCTGGAACTCTACAGACTGGCGATCAACAGGAGGACCTACACAAACAGCCACATGGAGTATGTTGGAGAATCAATAGTAAACGTCTACAGGCGAAGGGATTCCATCCGTTACGGTCTTCGGGTTGCATACGCTCCTCCTGTGAAAGGGCTTCACCATTTCCTTGCTCATCTGGAACCTTTTTCGCTTTAAAATTTTTTCCCAGGGGGCGGCCTGGCCGCCCCCTTTTTGTTTCAGCATCCTTTTTTGACCTCCCCACTGGCGGGGAATATAATGTCAGTCTGGAAGGTTTCCCCGCTTTCCGAAGCCGATCGAGGTGAAATTAATGCTTGAAGGATTGAAAAAGAAACTTGGCCTTGACCACAACGAGAGGGCGCTGAAGCGTTACGCTTCAGTCGTGTCCCGCATCAATGGTCTTGAATCCTCAATGTCCGATCTTTCGGACGGAGAATTGTCCGCACTGGGAAAAACTTTCCGGGAGAGGTGCGCCGCGGGAGAGTCTCTCGACGACATGTTGCCCGAGGTGTTTGCCGCCGTCAGGGAGGTTTCTCGAAGGACTCTGGGAATGAGACATTTCGACGTCCAACTTATGGGGGGAATGGCTCTCCATGAGGGGAAGATAGCGGAGATGAAGACAGGTGAGGGTAAAACCCTTGTGGCTTCTCTCGCTGTCGTGCTCAATGCCTTTACGGGCAGAGGCGTTCACCTGGTAACGGTGAACGATTACCTGGCCAAACGAGATGCCGAGTGGATGGGGCCTATCTACAGGTTCCTTGGGCTTTCTGTGGGAGTCATATACTCTTTCATGGATCAGGCCGAGAGGATCAAGGCATACAGCGCGGATGTGACCTACGGCACTAACAGCGAATTCGGTTTCGACTACCTGAGAGACAACATGGCGGTGCACTCGGCGCAACTGGTACAGCGAGAACATTCTTTCATTATTCTCGACGAGGTGGACTCCATTCTTATAGATGAGGCGCGGACTCCCCTGATCATTTCAGGGCCATCGGAGGACAACGTAGAGGTTTACGTCAGGGCCGATGAAGTTGCCAGGCGTCTGCGCAAGGGTGAAGATTTTGAACTTGAAGAAAAGGAAAGGAACGTAGCCCTGACCGAGGCAGGTATATCCAGGTGCGAGAAGATCCTCGAGATACCGGAACTTTTTACCGATTACAACAGGTCGGAACTAGGACACAGAATAATCCAGTCCCTGAAGGCACATCATCTTTTCCAGAAGGATATCCACTATGTCAACAAGGACGGGGAGATAGTGATCGTCGACGAGTTTACAGGCCGTCTCATGTTCGGGAGACGTTACTCCGACGGATTGCACCAGGCGATAGAGGCCAAGGAAAAGGTGCAGGTCGGACGAGAGAACCAGACCCTGGCCACAATAACCCTTCAGAACTATGTCAGGATGTACCGGAAGGTCGCGGGCATGACCGGGACTGCCGCCACAGAATGGGAGGAATTCAAGGATATCTACGGTCTTGAGGTATTGGTAATACCTACCCACAAGCCCATGATACGTGAGGACCGGCCCGATGTTATCTTCAGGACCCAGAACGAGAAATTTGCTGCCGCAGCGGACGAGATAGAGGAGACCTTCGGGACGGGACAGCCTGTGCTTGTCGGGACCACATCGATTGAAAGTTCCGAGAGGCTGGGCAAGATGCTCAAGGCCAGGAAGATAGACCACAGGATCCTCAACGCAAAATACCACGAGATGGAAGCCCAGATAGTCGCCCAGGCAGGCCGCCTGGGGGCTGTGACGGTGGCTACCAACATGGCCGGGCGAGGAACCGATATCGTTCTTGGCGGCAACCCTCTTTTTCTGGCAAGGGAAGAGGCGGCAAGGCAGGGTTTCGATGAAAACTCCCAGCCCGAAAAATTTTCCCGTGTTCTGGAGGAAAAACAGAAAGAGTGCGAAAAAGAGCACGCCAGGGTCGTAGAGCTCGGGGGACTCAAGATAATCGGGACCGAAAGGCATGAATCACGAAGGATAGACAACCAGCTGCGGGGCAGAAGCGGACGCCAGGGTGATCCGGGATGCAGCACCTTCTATCTCTCCCTTGAGGATGATCTTCTCCGTCTTTTCGGGTCTGACAAGATCAGCGGTTTTATGGAAAAACTGGGTCTGGAGGAAGGAGAGTATATAGAACACGGCCTCCTGACCAGAGCCATCGAATCTGCCCAGAAGAGAGTTGAGGAGTTCCATTTTGACATGAGAAGGCAGCTGCTCATGTACGACAACGTCATGAACCAGCAGAGAGAGGCGATCTACACCGAAAGAAGGCGGATCCTCTCCGAGCCGGATCTGACTTCACATGGCAGACAACTTATAGAGGATGCCCTCGACAGCATACTCGAGAGTTTTTTTCCGGAAGAAGGGGAGCCTCAGCCCCAGGCAGTGGCCCTTCAGCTGAAGGGTGTTTTCTGGCCGGGGATCGAGAGGCATATTTCCGGTGTTGAAGAACCCGAAGACCTGGAGTCGGCCCGGGAAAATATCATGGGGGATCTCCATGAAAGGTTCGAAGAAAAATTCAGGGACCTGGGTGATGAAAACTCTACGGGAATGATCCGTTTCCTCCTCCTCAGCGTTCTCGATTCCGCCTGGAAAGAACATCTCCTGTCGATGGATGAGCTGCGAAGGGGGATAGGGCTCAGGGCGATAGGGCAAAAGGATCCGCTTCTTGAATACCAGTTTGAGTCATATAATCTCTTCCAGAGTATGATGGAGAGGGTCCGTATCTCCTTCGCCGACTATTTCTTCAAGGTCACCGTGATGACGGGAGAAACTTCCGGAAAGACTCCGGCAAGCCGGGGCAGGGAGTCGCGGGAAAATTTGCTCTCCCTCCCGGGAAGCGCGGTGCCGAATACCCAGACCGGAAAGCCTCCCGCAAGGAGCGTTAAGAAAACAGGCAGGAACGAGCCTTGTCCCTGCGGGAGCGGCAAAAAATACAAGCATTGCTGCGGCAGAAACATTTGAAAGAGATGATGGAGAGCAGCCTATTCCTGGAGAAATGATGGGAGTGAGTTTTTTGAGACCCAGAACGATTTTGGCCATGATGTTACTGGTTCTATTTATGGGCCTCTGTGGTGTTGCGAATGCCCGCGATATACCCGCAGAGCTGGCGAGATCGCTGAGGGAAGCACCTTCCCTGGAATCTCTCGGCTCTGGCCAGGGCCTTGTGCTCCTTCGCGATATCAGCTACAGACTGCTTGCGGACGGAAGAATGGAGAGAACCACCCTATGGTTCATCCATGAAGAGAAGGGGCTGCCCGACAGCTGGAGAAAATGGGAGGTCGTTGTCCCCGAAGGAGGTGAGGCCTCCGTCGCCGAAGCTGGTCTGTATGACCCCGGATCAGGGAAGATACAGTATCCCCTTATACCCAGGGAAACATCCAGAGACGGGGCTTCCCTTATCGAGGTAAGGGTTCCCAACAGCCTGGACGGAAATATTTTTGTCCTGTCCTACAGGCAGGTCTTCCCCACAAGGATGAACATCGAGGACTCTGTCCTAGTGGATCTTGATATTCCCCAGTGGGAACAGAGGATAACCCTGAAGGTTCCCTCTGGCACTCTTCCTGAGTGGAGCGGAGAAGGTATTCCGGACCCGCAGGTGGAAAAAGGGAGTTCGACCGACAGTTATTCCTGGTCGATAGTCAATACACTGGCAAGGGAAAACGGCACCCTTTCCGCCGAACCGGGAAGGGTCCTCGTCCTGAGCCTTCGGAAGGGGCTTCGTTACTCCCTGGCAGAGGCGATGTCCGTGGCTGATTCAATCGGGGTGTCACCTCCTTCGCAGGTGGTCTCCATGTTGTCTGACCAGAACAGGACCAGGGGGGGAGAACGGGTCATTGATTTCGTCAACGACCCTTCCCTGATCATCAGAGGCCTCCCCGAGATCCTGGCAAGGCCGGTTGAACTTATTCCGGCCGAAGGACCCTGGACAGAATGGGAGGCAGCATTCCTGCTGGCGAACTGGCTTAAGAAAGCCGACTGGGGGGCTGATATACTCTGGGAGGCGCGAACGACCCTTAGGGACGATTCGCCCGCTACGATAACATCTTTGAGAAAGCCGGTTCTTGCACTTACTCCTCCGGGGGGAAAACAGTTCATGTTCGAGATCGGTCAGGGGGTTAAACCGGGACAGGTGCCGCCCCGTCTCTGGGGAAGGACTCTATATTCTCTTGACGGGAACACAGTACTGAGACGTCAGATACCGGCAGGAGGGCCCGCAGACCACAGGCTTTCCTTTAACTGGAAGCTGGGTCTCTCACCGGAAGGCTTTGCAGAGGGAGATCTGGTCATCAATGTCAGGGGAGCCTGGGTCGACACCATCTCCGCCGGGAATCTTCCCGATGAGAAACAGGCCCTGGATATGCTCATGGCTTTTGGATGGCCATCCACGCCTGGAATGCCCGGAGGTGAAGCTGTTGTGGAACCTGCTGGAAGCGGGTTCAGGATCACTCTGCCGGTCAGGGCACAGATGGGAATACCCTCAGGTGAGGGTTTGCTGATGAGGATGCCTTCCGCTCTGATGCCATGGCAGATGATCATTGCCGAGAAGGGGGTTTCAGGGGGGATAAGGTTCCCCTTTGTTTATGAACAATCGATAGAAATAGAACTTCCGGAAGGCTTTGAAGTCATGGTTCTTCCGGTCCTCAGGCCTGTGGAAGCAGGCTCTGTGAAAACAGGAGAGAGCCTCAGGGTCAAAAAAGGCAGGACTCTGGTCGGAGAGCAGAAGGTGGTTATATCGTCGGCAAGAATGGATGATCAGACCAGGCAAGTTTTTGCCAACTCCATCCGGCAGGGTCTGGGCTGGTCGGGTATCACCGTTCCAATGAGGAAAAGGTAGCGAAACGGGGTGAGATCATGAAAAGGGATATTACTGAAGTATTGAGGGAAATGCTCGAAAGATCCATAGGTAAAATGGCTTGCGAGAGGGGTATCGAGTTCAGGGAGGGGCCCGGAATAGAGATTGAGAGGACAAGGCGCGAGGGCCAGGGCGACTGGGCCACGAACGCTGCCATGCAGTGGGCGAGGATCTTCAGGGAAAAACCCCTGTCAATAGCGGAGAAGATCGTTTCGGGTCTGGAGGGTGATCCCCTTATCGAAAAGATCGAAATAGCGGGGCCTGGTTTTATCAATTTCTACCTTTCCGATTCCTGGATGTCGGGGATCCTCGGCCATATTCTGGAACATGGAGATGACTTCGGACGTGTGGACACGGGAGGCGGCAGGAAGGTGCAGGTTGAGTTCGTCAGCGCAAACCCGACAGGCCCCCTTCACGTCGGACACGGCAGAGGAGCAGCTGTAGGCGATATATGCGCCCGGATACTATCCTTCGCGGGATGGGATGTTCAGAGGGAGTATTACATCAACGACGCAGGTCTTCAGATGGATCTTCTTGGCCGTTCAACCCAGGCAAGGTATTTCGAAATAGGGGGTTCCCCGGAGAAGGCCCCATTCCCGGAAGACGGTTACAAGGGAGACTATATCTATGATCTTGCCAGAGATGTGATGAATTCCGAGGGGGACAGGTTTCTCCTGGAGTCTCCGGATGATTCCTTTCCTTTTTTCAAGGATTTTGCTGGAAAAGTTATTCTTGATGGTATAAAGAAGGATCTTTCTGATTTTGGCGTCGAATTCGATGTGTGGTTTTCCGAGAGATCCCTCTACGATGGAGTCAGGGTTCCCGCAATGCTCGAAACGCTGAAAAAGAACGGGTTTGCCTTCGATTCCGAGGGAGCGACGTGGTTCAAGGCGACTGCTTTTTCCGATGACAAGGACAGGGTGCTGATAAGGAGCAACGGCGTCCCGACCTACTTCGCTTCCGATATCGCGTATCACAAGGACAAGTATGACAGAGGGTTCGATATGGTTATCGATGTCTGGGGCGCTGACCATCACGGCTATATCCCCAGGATGAAAGCAGCAGTCCAGGCCCTCGGAAGGAAAGAGTCCGATCTGCAAATACTCCTGATCCAGTTCGTTAATCTTCTGCGCGGGGGTCGCCAGGTTTCCATGTCGACCCGATCGGGAGAGTTTGTAACTCTCAGGGAGGTCATTGACGAGGTTGGGGTAAGTGCCACGCGTTACTTTTTTGCGATGAGACGATCGGACAGTCATCTGGACTTTGATCTTGATCTGGCAAAGAGTTCTTCTAACGAAAATCCTGTATTTTATGTTCAGTATGCCCATGCGAGAATACACAGCATCTTAAGGGAAGCCGAGTCAAGGGAGACAATTGTGCCATCTTTCGATGAAGCCAATATTTCTCTTCTTGAAGAACCGGAAGAGATCGCTCTTATCAAGAGGCTTTCAGCGTTCCCCGAAGAAGTTGAAAAAGCCGCGGATGACCTGTCTCCTCACAGGATCGTTTACTACGCCTATGATCTCGCGGGAGATTTCCACACTTTCTACAACGCTCATCGTGTCCTGGGGGTTGAGCCAGACCTGGAGAAAGCCAGACTGCTTCTCTCCGAGGCCACGCGCATTGTTCTTTCCAACGCGCTCAATCTTCTGGGGATAAGTGCTCCGGAGCAGATGTAGAGATGATCCGGCTTCGCTGGGTCGCGCTTATCGCCGCGGGGTTGTGTTTCCTGGCAATAGTCGGAACTGCGTATGTGCTTGAGCTCAGAAAAATAAGCAGGCTGAGCGGTATCATCGACGAGCGAATGGACAGGCTTGTAACAATGACAAGAGATGTCCAGATACTTAAGGAAAAGATCATTTTCTACAGGACACCTGAAGGAGTGGCGAGGCTGGCCAGAGAGCAGTTCAACCTTACCTATCCCGATGAGTGGATATTTAGAATTGAGATAGTGTCCGAAGATGCCTTGCCGCAGGAAGGGCATTAGCGTATAATACCCTGCTGTATGTCCCTGTCTCTCCAGGTGAGGAGAGACCATAGGCCATGGGGAGGAGGTGAAATACGTGCGACCTTACGAAATGGTTACAATCTTCCAGGCTGACCTGGAGGATCACAAGACCGCTGTTGAGGATATCGAAGGGGTCGTGCGCAACCTGGGAGGAGAGATCGAAAAGAGCAGTTCCTGGGGGAAAAGGCGTTTTGCCTATCCCATCCAGAAACAGACCGAGGGTTTTTATGCGGTTCTCAATTTCAGTCTCGACCCCTCGCAGGTTCGCGAACTTGAGCGTCTGCTGAAGCTCAAAACACAGGTTATACGGCACCTGGTTATCGCTCTTGAAGAAGCCTAGGGAGTGATTCTGATGGCAAGAGGATTCAACAAGACGATATTGATGGGGAACCTTGCCCGTGATCCTGAGGTCAGGTATACGACCTCAAAACAGGCTGTGGCAAAAATGACGGTGGCAGTCAATCGCCAGTGGAAAAACAAGGACGGCGAGGTCCAGGACCAGGCCGACTTTATTCCCGTAGTTGTCTGGGGATCCCAGGCGGAGAATTGCGAAAGATTCCTTCGAAAGGGGAGTCCTGTCCTTGTCGAGGGGAGGATACAGGTTCGCAGTTACGAAGCCGGATCGGGCGAGCGACGATGGGTTACCGAAGTTGTGGCCCAGGGGGTGACATTTCTCGGAACCCGAAAAGATAGCGATGGTTATTCCCAGGAGACGGCCCAGGGATCCGGGAGCAGGTCAGGGAGCCTCAGGGAAAAAGGTTTCGGCGATGATTTTGTTATGGACATATCCGAAGTCAATAATGATGGAGAAGAAGGGGAGGAAGCTGATATTCCCTTCTAGCAGGGGGCGGTTCACCGCCCGAAAGGAGGATCGCGATGGCCTTTACGCCTCGCAACAATTCTTCAAAGCGCACAAAGAGAAGAAAGCCCAAGGTGTGCCAGTTCTGTGTTGACAAGGTTGGTCACATTGACTACAAAGAGGTTGATAAACTCAAGAAGTTTCTCAGTGAAAGAGGGAAAATTGTCCCGAGAAGGGTCACTGGAAACTGTGCCAAACACCAGAGGCAGCTCACGGAAGCGATAAAGCGGGTACGTTATCTGGCGCTCCTTCCCTATAGCGCCGAGTAGTCTGACCGCTAAAGATTTTTTCGGGGGGAGAGGCCATGGCTTCTCCCCCCTATTCGTTCAGGAGGTCTGCTATGGACAGAACCAGGGAACTGGTAGAATCCTCTCTTCTTGTCGCTCTTGCAGCCGCTCTTTTCCTCGCTGGCAACTTTCTTCCCCTGGTAGGGATGGCCTTTTCGCTTGTTTGCCCGGCACCGCTGGTGATTCTGGGACTCAGACACAGCCTTGGCAGATCGATCCTGGGGGTGATCGTGGCCACGGTAATTGTGGCGGTATTTACCGGCGTCGTAGGAGCTCTCTTCTTCTGTCTTGGTTTCGGTTCCCTGGGTATCGCCCTCGGTTTTTTTGCAAGGCGCTACGACAGGGCTGTGGATATAATACTCTACGGAATTCTCGTATCCCTGGGGAGCAAGCTCATCCTGATGTTCCTGGTTGTGAAGGTGACGGGAATAAACCCGTTTTCGCTGGATGAGGCAGAGTTGCTTTCAGTAATGGACAAGATCGGCTCCGTATATTCTTCGATGGGGTTGCCGGAAGACGCGGTGTCCTCGGTTTCCGAACAGATGCGATTGGCCCTGGGCCTTGTACCTGTTATTTTCCCGTCACTGCTTGTCATGGCCGCCACAGTGGACTGTTTCCTCAGTTATTTGGTCAGTGGAGTCGTACTGAAAAAACTGGGAAAGGAGAGAGTCCCCGAGGTTCCGGGATTTTCGGAGTGGCGTTTCCCGAAAAGCATTTTCCTTGCCCTTCTCGCATCGATAGCGATGCATTTTGCGGGTTCCTGGTATCCCTCACTTTCCCTGTTTCAGAGGGCGGGACTCAATCTGCGTCTTCTCGTCACGGTTCTTTTCTTTATCCAGGGTCTTGCTGTAGTGTGGAGTTTCATGAGAGCCAGGGGGCTAGGCCGTTTCCTGAGAATAACATTTACCATGTTGATAATTCTTGTATCTTTTCTTGCGCAGATAGCCCTGATATTGGGTATCATTGACATGTGGTTTGATCTGCGCACAAGGTTCCGGGGGGGAAAAGCATGAAGGTCATTCTTTTGAGCGATGTGGCAAAACTTGGCAGGAAGGGGGACCTCATAGAGGTCTCCGAGGGTTACGGCAGGAACTACCTCGTGCCCAGGAAGATGGCCGAAGAGGCCACCAGGGAGAAACTTGAGGAGTGGAAACAGCGCCAGAACGCTATGGAAAAAAAAGCCAGGAAGGAAGAAGAAGAGGCGCGAACCCACAGGAACTTGATCCAGGGTAAGCAGGTTGTCCTCAGGGCGACTGCCGGAGACAAGGGCAAGCTCTTCGGCAGCGTGACCGCTGCCCAGATCGCCGACGGCATAAAGGAGAAATTCGGGATAGATGTGGACCGCAAGGATATCCGTCTTCCTGGGCAGATCAAGGAGGTGGGCTCATATCCTCTGTCGATAAAGCTTTATTCAGGGGTTGAGGCCGAAATGACCGTTCTTGTGGAGGCCGAAAAAGTTGAGTGACCGCCTCTTTGAGAGGATTCCTCCCCATAGTATCGAAGCAGAAAGGGCTGTCCTGGGTGATTGTCTGCTTGATCAGGACGCGCTGACCATTACCCTTGATTACCTTCTTCCCGATGATTTTTACGATGGGAGCCACAGGAAAGCCTTCAGCGTAATGAGAGAGATGGCAGAGAAGGGTAAGCCCGTGGATCCACTGACCTTTCTCGATGAACTTTCAAGGAGGGGTCTTGTCGAGTCTCTGGGGGGACAGGCCTTTATTGCCGGGTTTGTAGATTCGGTTCCAACGACGGCGAACGTGGAGTACCACGTCAGGATTGTAAGAGACAAATCTGTCCATCGCAGGCTTATACAGGTCGGGGCGGAGATAGCAAGGCTGGGATATTCCGAGGACAGGGAACTTGAGGAAGTCCTCGACGAGGCGGAGAGATCCGTTTTTGAAATATCACAGCGAGGAAGCCAGGTTCCATACCGGAGGGTTGGGGATGTTCTTGGTCCGGCATTCCATGAGATCGAGGAAAAATTTCATTCGCCCGACAGTTCTGTGACGGGAATACCAAGCGGATTCAGTGATTTTGAGAGGCTGACGGGGGGATTCCAGCCGGGGAGCCTGAATATCATTGCTGCCAGGCCTTCAATGGGTAAGACTGCCCTTGCTCTTGATATTGCCATGAACGCATCCGTGGAAAGGGACATACCGGTCCTGATGTTCAGTCTTGAGATGGGTTCGGAACAACTCGTCCAGAGAATGCTGGGTTCCAGAGCGAAGGTCAATATTCATGATCTTCGGACTGGAATGTTCCACGAGAATGCCTGGGGTGACCTGGCCCAGGCCGCGGGGGATCTTTCCAGGGCTCCCTTTTACATCGACGACAGTTCCGTGCTATCCACCCTGGAGATGAGGGCGAGATGCAGACGGTTCAAATCGCAGGTGTTGAAAACGGGGGGAGGACTGATCGTTGTGGATTACCTCCAGTTGATGCAGTTCTCCCGCAGGATAGAGAGCAAACAGCAGGAAGTGGCGGAAATATCGAGATCCCTCAAGGCAATAGCCCGGGAACTGGATGTTCCTGTAATTGCGCTTTCCCAGCTTTCCAGGGCGGTGGAGTCCAGGAACGAGAAGCGGCCACAGTTGTCGGATCTGAGGGACAGCGGCGCGATCGAGCAGGATGCCGACCTCGTGGTGCTTCTTTACAGGTCGGGTTATTACGAATCTGCCCAGGAGGAGGATGACGCCACCGCCGAGGTGATCATTGCCAAGCACAGGAACGGTCCGACGGGAACCGTAAGGCTGACCTTCTTCAAGGAGCACGCCAGGTTCGCAAACCAGGCGTGGAGTAACTGAGGAACGGGCGGGGTCTGTCATGGAGCTCAACGGACTGCTCAAAGTCAGTCCCGAAATAATTGACAGGGATCCCGATCAGCCGCGGAGAATATTCGACGAGGCTGCTCTGAAAGGGCTGGCAAGGTCCATAACCGAAGTGGGCCTGCTTCAACCACTCCTGGTACGCGGTAAAGGTAACAGGTTCTGCCTGATAGCTGGAGAAAGGAGACTTATTGCCTCCAGGATGGCTGGACTGGATTCCGTTCCTGTGGTCGTGGTCGACCCCGATCCCGCTCTGCGCTCGGTCCTCGCACTGGTGGAAAACATTCATCGCAAGGACCTTTCCTCACTCGAACAGGCAAAGGCCATTGGCGGGATAATAGAAAAAACGGGTTGGACCCAGTCGGAGACAGGCAGGAGGATCGGACTTTCGCAGCCCTCGATAGCGAACAAAATGCGCCTTCTCGATCTGGATGAAAGGGTTCAGGAAATGGTTCTTGATGGGACATTGGGAGAGCGTCATGCAAGGGCACTGATACCACTTTCCCCTCAGATACAAAGGGAGATTGCCGAAAGATCCGTCCGGGAGGGTCTTACTGCAAGGGCCATCGAGAAGATCGCTGCCCGTGCCCGTAAAGGCACCGCTGATGACGACGTACAGAAAAAAGCATCCTTGCTCCAGAAGGAGATAATGTCCGAGATCTCCGAGGCTGTACGGAGAAGGCGGGAAAAGGGGCTCGATGTAAGGATGAAGATCAGAACCGTCGGGAGCCACAAACGCAGACTCGAGATCCTCGTTACAATTGAAAACGAAGAGGCTCTTCAGTGACCAGGGGCAAGGCAGAAGAACCGGTCACCGGGGATATGTTCTCCTTGAATAATGGAACCGTAGTTACCGGCCTCCTGGCTGTCGCTCTTGTGTTGCCGAACCTGCTTTTTTCCGGGACCTGGTGGTATGAATCGCTCCATATCATCAAATGGGCGGCGGTCTTTATCCCTGTTGGTCTTCTTGTTTTTGCGGCCGGATACCGTATCGCATCAGGACGGGGGAGGGATCCGGTCCTCGACCCTTTCGGAGTCGTGTGGCTTTTCCTGGTTCTGCTCCTTCTCATGCAGCCCCTTTGGGCTCCTGTAAGATCAATCCCTACCTTTGCCAGGGAGTGGTTTTTCTTCGCGGCCCTGTGGGGGGTCTATGTGGTGTCAAGGGGCGGTCTGAAGAAGGGCAGCCTCTCCCTGTTTCTATGGGGAGCCTCCTTCAATGGGGCGATAAACGTACTTTTCGCCGAAATCCAAATAAGGGGACTGCAGGGGATCTTCCCCTTCATATACCCTGTGTCTGGCCTGTACATCGGAAACACTGGCCAGCAGAACATGTTTGGACTCTGGTTGGCCATTGCCATGTTCGGCTCGGCGAGCCTGTTTTACAATACTGCCGATAAAGGCCAGGGCAAGAACTCGTTGCCTCTGGCGGTGATCCTGAATCTTCTTCTCTTCTCGATCTGTTCCTGGGGGCTGTGGAATACTACCAGCAGATCTGCCGTTCTGTCTTTCCTGGTGGGCCTTGTAGTTATGACATTCCTGGCAGTACGAAACAGCAACAGGAGGGCTATCCTCCTGAGGCTGGCCGCTCTTGCGGCGATCATGGCCGTGACTTTCTCGGGAACGGCCTATTTGGGCCGAGGGAACGCCTTTATTATGAAGACCCGGGACATGATCGAAAATTTTCAGACAGTAGGGAAAAGGGATAGTATCTGGGCAGCTTCGGGGACGATGTTCCTTATGCATCCCGTAAGAGGGGTGGGTCTCGGGCATTTCAAGTGGAACTACCTTGAAGCCCAGAGAGAGATGCTCCTCAGACATCCGGGAATGAAGTGGCAGTATACATACTGGGCCCACAACGAGATACTGCAATGGTTCTGCGAGACGGGTATAGTGGGAGGACTCATCCTTCTGGCAATGGGAGTATGGTGGCTCAGTGCTTTCTTTTCTCACGTACGTAAAGGGAAACCCCTGTCCCGGGAGGCCATGTGGGCTTGCAGTTTTCTTTTCCTGATCTGGTTCAACGCTCTTTGGACCAGACCTTTTCACAGGATAGAGGATGCCGTATGGATGGCCCTGGCTTTTGCCCTTGCCAACAGAGAGATACTTCCATCAAGGGCCGAATGGACAGAGATAAGAAGGGGATGGGTCCTGAGGGGTCTTGGAGTTGCCATGGCAGCGGGGGCGCTTTCCGGTCTTTTCTTCCTTGGCAGCGGTATGGCCGGGGATCGCATTCTCAGGGTTGCCGCCTCCGAAAAATCCATGCCAGAACAGAGGCTGCTCCTCGAAAGGGCTTCCCGTCGACTGATGGTAAGTGACATTGCCGAGAGAAGACTGGCTCTTCACTACATCAGACTTGCCGAGGAAACTAAAATGGGGCAATACCTGGACGAAGGTCTGACCAGGCTTCACCTGTATTTTCTCCGGCAACCTCATGTTAGGGATATGATAAGGCTGATAGCGTGGTACTCGGATGTCGGCGAGGCTGGCCTCATGGAAAGTGTTGCCAGGTATTTGCGGCCGGGAAGTTATACGATAACAGGGGGGAAAATAAACCTGAGCTCCGAGGACGAGCGGAGATTTTTCGGCCAGTCAGACAACCAGTACACAAGATAATCAGGGGCGGCCGCACAAAAAACGGCCGCCCTGAATTTTTTTCACATGAGAAAAACGGTTTTCACGATTTTCTACTTTCCCATCAACATCTCGCAGTAGGTCGGGTATGGCCAGAACCCGGTCGAGACGATCACCTCTGATGCATCACACATCCCCCTGATGCCGTCCATGAGGGGGATTGCCTTTTCCGTCAGCACGGAGGCCCGCTGTTCCAGGTCCAGCGACGATAGACTGTTCCGTAGAGACGCCATTTTTGCAACTCCGTCAAGCAGCCTTTCCTTCATCCTGTAGAGTTCCTCGATATGTTCCTGCCAGTGTGAGGAGGAACCCGCCCGCGCGCTTTCAGGGACATGGGCCAATGCTGTGCCTTCCGATGTGATATGACTGGAAATTGCCGGAAGAATGCCGTTTCGGACCATACTCTCCATTACGTTCATTTCTATATCGAGGGTCTTGACATACTGCTCAAGGCGGGTTTCGTAGTACCCTTCGATCTCTCTTTCGGTAAAGATGCCGAGTTTTGAAAGAAGTTCCCTGTGTTCCGGCACGAGGAAAAGCGCAAGGGCTTCCGGCGTGCTGTGAGCTATCGGCAGTCCCCTTTTTTGTGCCTCATCGTGCCACTCGGGTGAATAGCAATTACCCTCGAAACGTATGTTCCTGCTTTCCATCGCGGCATAACGGATCGCGTCGAGGGCGGCATCGGCAACATCGGTCTCCCCTATCCTGGATTCTATCATGTTGGCAAGTTCTTCCATTCCCCATGCCCACATTGAAAGAAGCATGGTCATAGGTCCGGCCGGAGACTGGGATGATCCTGGGGCCCTGAACTCGAATTTGTTACCCGTGAAGGCTATGGGAGCGGTTCGGTTCCTGTCGGTGTTATCCTTGAGAACATCGGGAAGACGATTCAGGCCAAGGTCGATAAAGGCCTTGGAAGGCATGTTTTCCGGTATTCCTTCCTCGACCCTTTCGAATATTCCCGAAAGCACATCTCCGAGAAAGACACTCATGATGGAAGGCGGGGCCTCGTTCCCTCCGAGGCGCCTCATGTTTCCCGGCGTGGCGACCGAGGCCCTCAGAAGCCCTCCATACCTGGAAATACCCAGAAGAAGAGCTGAAACCAAAGTCAAAAACTGGATATTTTTTCTCTGGCTTGATGAGGTTTTGAGGAGGTTTCGACCCTCGCTATCCATTAGGGAAAAGTTGAGATGCTTGCCGCTTCCGTTGATCAGGGCAAAAGGTTTTTCGTGAAGCATGAGCCTGAAGCCATGGCTGGAAGCTATCTGCCGCATCTGCTCCATGAGGATCTGGTTCTGGTCGACGGCAAGGTTGGCCTCGGTGAACTGGGGAGCGAACTCAAACTGGCACGGTGCTACCTCGTTATGCCTTGTTTTCAGGACCATGCCCAGCGAGCACATACGTTTGTCGACATCTTGCATGAAAGCCAGTACCCTGGACGGAATCGAACCGAAGTAGTGGTCCTCCATCTGCTGACCCTTGGGGGTAGGGGCTCCCAGTAGAGTCCTGCCGCAGTACTGGATATCGGGTCTTTTTACCGCACAGGATTCGTCAATAAGAAAGAACTCCTGCTCTGCTCCCATTGTAGCGCGGGTCCACTTGACACTCCTGTTTCCGAAAAGTTTCAGCACCCGCAATGATATGTTCTCTATCCGCGAAAGAGCTCTCAGCAGCGGAGTTTTCATATCCAGAGGCGTACCATCGTTGCTTATGAAGACAGAAGGAATGCACAGGGTTCCCCCATGTTCCGCCGGGACGACGAATGCCGGACTTGTGGGATCCCAGGCAGTATAGCCTCTTGCCTCAAATGTCGATCTCATACCCCCAGAGGGAAGTGATGATGCGTCTGGCTCGCTCTGGATAAGGTCGGCCCCCCCAAATGAATCCAGGGGTATCCCGTGTTCGTCGATGGTAAGAAAGGCCATATGTTTTTCCGCGGTCAGGTCCGTTCTCGGGTGGAACCAGTGAGTATAGTGGGTAGCACCACAGGAAACTGCCCACTCCTTGATGGCTGTCGCGACTATCTCCGCAACGTGGAAATCCATCTTTTCTCCGCCCGAGATAGCCTCCTGAAGTTTCTGGTAAACGTGTTTGGGGAGTCGTTCCCTCATGGCCCTGTCGTTGAAAACGTTGCTCCCGAATGTCTTTGCCGGAGATTCCCTCATTGATATCACCCCTTGTTGATGATAAGTGTATATATCATCAAAAGAGAAATTTTGCAACCAAAAACAACTATTTGGTGCGTAATTTTTGTGTTGTTGTTGTTTTTGGAAGCAAAAAGGTGTGTATACACGCAAAAAACAGGTTTGGCTCATCAAAAAGGTTTTCTGAGGGCTTTCATGGACAGGTGAATATGATCTCTCATAAGCCGTTCGGAGAGTTTTTCGTCGTGCATGGCAAGTGATCTTACTATCTCGCGATGTTCGTCCAGGCTGGGGTTTGTATCAAAATCGAAGAATGATTCGAAAAACACCATGTAAACGTAGGTCCTTGACAGAATGTTGCCGACATAATCGGCAAGGATCCTGTTCTTTGAAGACCCCGCGATTATTCTGTGGAAGCGGATATTAACCTCAAGATATTTTTCGAGATCTCGTGAGGAAAAGATAACCTCCTCCTCTTCTATCGCTTCGTTGAGCATGCATATCTGCAACGGGGTAATGAAACGTGCGGCGCGTCTCACCGAGATGCTTTCAAGTTCCTCTCTGACCTCGTAACCTTCGGTCATCTCCTCCAGAGACGGATTTGCCAGCCTCGCTCCGCTGTTGGGTGTAATCGTGACAAGTCCTTCGGAGGCGAGCATTCTGAGGGCCTCCCTCACAGGGGTGCGACTTACGGAAAGACTTTTGGCCAGAGAGGCTTCGGGAAGCCTCTGTCCCGGAAGCAGTTCTCTGGCGAAAATCCTTTTTTTTAATTCCAGGTAGACCTGTTCAGAAGCTGTAGCGTTCTCTCCATTAGTAATACCTATCATCCTGGTTCCCCCGATGCAGTTTGCCTGATATTTTACCTTTAAAAAACCGGTGGGCGGTATTTCAGATGTTGACTGAAATGGATATGTGCGTTTAGTATACGTAGTATACCACGTATACTAAAAGGAGGTATCCCATGTATCCGGATCTTTCGGGAAAAAGGATTGTTATAACAGGAGGAGGGAGCGGGATAGGCCTTGCAACGGCCCGACGGTTCGCCAGAGAGGGGTCCAGGGTCTGTGTTATAGACAGGGACAGTTCTTCTCTGGATCGTGCAAGAGAAGAACTTGCCGGTGAGGGCCTTTTCTTGTGTGCCGATGTTTCTGACTCATCATCGGTCGATACGGCTTTTGGCCGGATCGACGAATCAATGGGAGGTCTTGACGTACTGGTTTCCAACGCGGGAATAAGCGTCAGGAAAACATTCAGGGAGATAACCTATGAGCAATGGTCCAAAGTTCTGGAAGTCAATCTCGGAGGAATGTTCCTCTGCGCCAGGGAAGCCGCGGCGAGGATGAAAGACGGTGGGGTGATCCTGATGACCGCGTCCACCAACGGAATGGAGGGGCATCCCTTTTACGCAGACTATAACTCCTCCAAGGCTGGCGTCATTCTTCTTGCCAAGACCCTGGCGCTGGAATTCGCCCCGCGCATTCGCGTTAACAGCGTCAGCCCCGGGTATGTCCTGACCCCGATGCAGAGGGCCGAGTACACACCGGAAATGCTTGAAAAGGTCAACGAAAAGATCCCTTTCAGGCGCCACGCTGCACCAGCGGAGGTGGCGGCTCTATTCGCCTTCCTGGCCTCCAGTGAAGCATCATACATTACAGGAGCGAACATTCCGATAGATGGCGGAGAGACCGCCGGACTTCAATAGGGGGTTTGTGAATATGGAGCACGAAGAATTATTCAGACTGGATGGAAGAACGGCTGTCATAACTGGAGGAGCATCGGGGATAGGTCTCGGGTGCTGCAAGTTTCTATCAATGATGGGTGCCTCGGTCGTCCTTGCCGATCTGGACGAAGGTAAAGGGCGCACGGCAGAGGGCGAGATCGGGGGAAGATCTCTTTTCGTCAAGTGCGACGTAACCAGTGATGAAGACTGTCGCAACATGGCATCCGCTGCCGTAGCACGTTTCGGAAGGGTGGATTATCTCGTAAACTGCGCGGGTGTTATCAGGAGGAAGAACGTTGTGGACCTTACAGAGAAGGAGTGGGACCTGACCCTCGATGTGACCCTTAAGGGGGCTTTCCTTGCCTCGAAGTATCTCATCCCCTTTATGGCTCGAATCGGAGGGGGGAGTATTGTGAATATAGCTTCGGGATGGGGCGTAAAGGGAGGTCCCAGGGCAGTGTCGTACTGTGCGGCAAAAGGTGGGATTATCAACATGACCAGGGCGATGGCTATAGATCATGGTCATCAGAATATCAGGGTCAATTCCGTTTCCCCGGGGGATACCGATACTCCTCTTCTGAGAGATGAAGGAAGGCAGTTGGGTGTAGATGAGGATAAATGGCTGGCCGAAAGCGCGGAGCGCCCCCTGAGAAGGCTTGGCCGTCCAGATGATATTGCCATGGCTGTTTATTTTCTGGTAAGTGGCCTTTCCCCGTGGATAACGGGGGCAAACCTGGTCGTCGATGGCGGCGGGATCGCCTAGAGATCGTGTACAGGAGGTTTTGAAGATGGAAGAAAAAAAGAGAGTTTATCCATATATCCCCAACTCCGAACCCGGGGTCAGGGAGACCATGCTTCGGGAGATAGGGGTTGAAACAATCGATGATCTTCTTCCGGATGTCCCTGACTCGATCCGGATGAAGGGAAGGATGAACCTTCCTGATCCCCTGTGTTCCGAACCGGACCTCAGGCGTCATGTTGAAGGTCTCCTCTCAGAGAACGTGACCTGCGGGGAGTGTCTCAGTTTTCTGGGCTCTGGCTGCTACGACCATCATGTTCCAGCCGTAGTCGACGAAATAATCGGACGGTCGGAATTTCTGACAGCTTACGCTGGCGAACCCTACGAGGACCACGGGAGGTTTCAGGCGCTTTTCGAATACCAGAGCATGATGTCCGGACTCATGGATTTTGATGTGTGCAACGTGCCTACCTACGACGGCTCCCAGGCCGCGGGTACCTCTCTGAGAATGGCGTCAAGGATCACCGGCAGGAAAAAGGTTCTCCTCGCGGGGAACATGAACCCCGACAGGATGAGGATAGTGAAGACCTATATCGATGAGGCCCTTTCTCCAGAGTTGATCTCATGGTCGCCCGATACGGGCCTTGTCGACCTGCAGGATCTGGGGCGTAAACTTGGGCCCGACGTCGCGGCAGTATATATTGAGAATCCCTCATACCTGGGTGGTATAGAACACAGGGGAGCGGAAATAGGCGCCATGACCCACGACGCGGGCGCGATCTTTATCGTCTCACCCGACCCCTCTTCGTTGGGAATTCTTCAGCCACCTTCGAGATACGGAGCCGATATTGCCTGCGGTGATATCCAGTCCCTCGGGATCCATATGAACTTCGGGGGAGGAGTGGGTGGATTTATATGCACCAGTTCCGACAGAAGGTTTGTTGAAGAATATCCCTCGCGGCTTTTCGGGATCGCGCCTACCAGCAAGGGGGAATGGGGCTTTGGAGACGTAGCCTGGGAGAGGACTTCCTTCGCGAACAGGGAGACTGCAAAGGAATTCGTTGGAACCCATGCCGCCCTCTGGGGAATTGCCGCCGCGGTATACCTTGCGTCTATGGGGCCTCAAGGAATGGCGGACCTGGGGAAGGTGATAACCAGGCGATCACTTTATGCAAGGAAGGTGCTCGGAGATCTTCCAGGAGTGTCTACTGCCAGGCCTTCCGCTGTTTGTTTCAAGGAGTTTGTTGTCGATTTTGCTGGCACCGGCAAGACTGTGGCCGAGATCAACGGGAAATTGCTTGAAAAAAGGATATTTGGGGGAAAGGATCTTTCTTCTGATTTTCCGGAGCTTGGCCCTTGTGCTCTGTACTGCGTGACCGAGAAGATAACCGTGGATGATATTGACAGGCTTGCATCTGCCCTGGCTGAGATAATTGCCTGACAGAAAATGCCTGCGAGAAAGGAATGACGGACAATGACTGAGAATCTCAGGCCCTTTCACCATATGAGGTGGAATGAGCCCATAATCTACCAGTTGAGCGAGCCGGGACAGAGGGGGATCCTCGTTCCTGAGGCCGAGGAGAAGATCACCGCGATGGCTGGTGACGGGATGTCCCTGATACCCTCCGCAATAAGGCGAAGCGATCTTCCGGATCTTCCGGAAATGGCACAACCCCAGGTGGTAAGACATTTCAACCGCCTTTCCCAGGAGAACCTGGGTGCCGACTCTAATATCGATATTGGCCAGGGAACCTGCACAATGAAGCACAGCCCGAAGATCAACGAAACTTTTGCCCGATCCCCAAAGATAACGGACCTTCACCCTTATCAGGATGTGTCTACAGTGCAGGGGATTCTCGAGATTTTCTACCGGATGGAGGAGATCTTCAGGGAGATCTCCGGGCTTGATTTCTGCAGTGTCCAGCCGGGGGGTGGCGCTCATGGGGCCCTCGCGCTGGCTTCGATAGTCAGGGCGTGGCATCGTGACAGGGGAGCGAACGAAACCAGGGACGAGGTTATCACGACTCTCTTCTCTCATCCGGCCGATGCTGCCGTGCCAAAGGTGAAGGGTTACAAGGTGATCGTCCTTCCCCCAGACGAGGAAGGCCTGCCTGACCTGGAGGCTTTCAGGAGCGTTGTCTCCAATAGAACTGCGGCGATCTTTTTCACCAACCCCGAGGATACGGGCATCTTCAACGCCAGGATCAGGGAGTTCACAGATCTGGCCCATCAACACGGAGCCCTTTGCTGCTATGACCAGGCAAATGCGAACGGCCTCCTTGGGATAGCGAGGGCAAGGGAAGCCGGTTTTGACATGTCTTTTTTCAACCTTCACAAGACTTTCTCCTCTCCTCATGGGTGCGGTGGCCCCGCAACGGGCCTGATAATGGTAGACGAAAAACTTGCTTGCCATCTGCCTGTGCCGGTGGTCAAAAAAGACGAGAACAGGGGGCTCTTTTACCTGGACTGGAATCTTCCGAAAAGTTGCGGGAAAATTAAGGATTTCTTCGGAGTAGCTCCCGTTGTTGTCAGGGCCTATGCCTGGATAATGAGTCTGGGTGCAGAAGGTCTTGAAGAAGCCTCGAGGACCGCTGTGCTGAACAATAATTACTTCATGAAAAAAATGCTCGACATAAGAGGATGTTCCCTGAGTTACCCGAATCATCCTTCAAGGGTGGAACAGGCTCGCTACAGCTGGGGAAAAATGAAGGAGGAGACGGGTTTCGGAACCAACGATGTGCAGAGGCGGATCGCTGATTTCGGTACTCACTACTGGGGGAGTCACGAGCCCTGGATAGTTCCGGAGCCTTTCACCATCGAGCCAAGCGAATCCTACTCGAAGAGCGATATGGATGAATACCTGGAGATAATGGCCAGGATTTCCAGGGAGTGCTACGAAGAGCCCGAGGTAATTGCTCATGCTCCCCATAACAGTACCATCCACCATATAGACCACGATTATCTTGATGACCCTGACAAGTGGGCTCTGACGTGGAGGGAATACAACAAAAAGTACGAAGGTTATTTCAGGCGGAAATGAGTGAGGCCGTGGCAGAAAATATCAGACGCCTTGGCCTGATAGTCAATCCCGTTGCAGGGATGGGGGGATCCGTCGGGCTGAAGGGGACCGATGGATTGGATATTCTCGAAAGAGCCATTGCGCTAGGGGCCAAACCCGGGGCGAACCGGAGAGCCATGGAAGCTCTTGAAAGGCTTTGTGATTACCGGAAGCAATTGGAGATAGTGACATTTCCGGGCGAGATGGGGGCCACCGTATCAAATAGGGCGGGTTTCAGGCATTCAGTTTTGAGGGGGACAAGCCGCCTTGAAAGGACGTCATCAGAAGACACAGTCAAGGCGGCAGGGCTTTTGATGTCCGGCGGTGTTGATATTATTCTGTTCGCCGGGGGTGACGGGACGGCGCGGGATATAGTATCGGCAGTAGGAACAGGTATACCGGTGATAGGAATACCGGCCGGTGTCAAGATACACTCCCCTGTTTTTGCAAGGAATCCTTCAGCAGCCGGAGAACTGGCCAGGCTTTTCCTGTTTGGTCCCCCGACAGGGCTTAGGGAACTGGAGGTTATGGATATCGACGAAGAATCCTTCAGGCAGGGTCGTGTCAGTACGTCCCTGTTTGGATATCTCATGGTTCCCTACGAGAAGAGCCATCTGCAGGGGGGGAAATCTGGAAGCCCAAGGAGCGAGGCGGTGGAAGTTGACGGCGCGGCAAGGGAGGCAGTTTCGCGGATGCTTCCCGGGGTTCTGTACCTGGTAGGTCCCGGATCGACCACTGCCTCCCTTATGGGGATCATGGGCTGTCCATTCTCCCTCCTTGGCGTTGATGCTGTCAGGGATGGAAAGATTCTGGGGAAGGATCTTTCAGAAAGCGAGATCCTGGAAATGATCGAGCCCGGCAATACACGTATCATCATCACAGTAATAGGTGGACAGGGTTTTATCTTCGGGAGAGGGAATCAGCAGATCGGCCCGGGGGTAATAAGGATGGTTGGCAAGAAAAACATTACAGTTGTTGCGGCTCCTTCCAAGCTCCGTTCCCTTCCGGGAAGGTCCATTTTCGTTGATACGGGCGATACCCAGCTTGACGAGGATCTTTGCGGCTACATGAGGGTCATTACCGGTCCCTCAGAGGAGACCCTTGTGAGCGTCAGAAGATAACAAAAAAGTCGCGGCGGGCATGAACCAGGCCCGCCGCTTTCAACCGGGAGCTAAAGAGCGCGGCCCCTTTCTTCGGCTTTTTTCACCCAGTCTCCTTTCAGGATATCGCCCTTCTCGTGGACCCCGCAGGCAAGCAGTGGTTCTGTCCGTTGAATGCCCAGAAGATCACATGAGGTTCTGAAGGAGAAAAGCAGGCCTTCGAAGGCATCGGTCCTGTCGTCGCCAGCCGTGGCTACGAGCAGCGCCTCTTTGCCCCTCAGGTCCCAGGCAGCGTTTTCATGAAGAAAGGGAAGGAATCGGTCCCAGACAGGTTTTATCTGGCTGCTCCACGTATACCAGTAAAGAGGAGTTGAGAAAACGATGACGTCTGCCTGCCTGATCCTGTCGTGAATACCGTTCATGTCGTCGACGATGATGCAGGGATTGCCCCTGGACCAGCATTTTCTGCAGTCGATGCATCCCCCGAGAGTCATTCCGTTAAGTCTGATCTCCGATATTTCGTTCCCCTTAGACCCGGCTCCACGAAGGACCGCTTGCGTGAGGGTCTCGCTGTTTCCTCCAGGCCTGGGGCTTCCCAAGAGTGCAAGAATGCGTTTCATGCGTATTCCTCCTCATAAAATTGCCGAAATTTGTCGAATATCCCGGCTATTTCCCTTTTGGTAGTTTCATCCGCATCGAGAAGGGGCGGCCTTACCGGCCCGCCGTACAGCCCGGCGTGGTCCATTGCCGACTTGAGGCCCGGAACCCCGAATCTCGCCGTCACAGCCTGATTGATCCCGATCATTGACAGTTGTATCCTTCTGGCCCTGTCGAGATTGCCCTTTTTGAAGGAAGCGAAAATATCCCTGCATGGGCCGGCGAAAAGATTGGCGACTCCCATGGTCCCGCCGGAACATCCTACTGCCAGGGATGGAAGAAAATAACTGCCCGAACCCGCAAAGACACCGAATCCTTCCGGCGCGTCCCTGCAGATGGTTGCTATCTGGACAATATCGGCGGAACTGTCCTTGATACCTATTATGTTACCGTGAGTCGCAATTTTTGCCACAAGTGAAGCTCCGAGGTTGACCCCGGTATTTGAAGGCATGTTGTAGAGGACAAGAGGAGCGGGTGAAGAATCCGCGATTTCAAAAAAGAATTTCTCGAGGCTTTCCGTAGAGTTCTGCCCCTTGTAATAATGTGGGGGAAGCAGGAGAAGGGCGTCTACTCCCGCACGGGAAGCCTCGATGGCAAGTTCCGCGGTTTCCCTGGTGGATGGGCAGTGGACACCTGCTATTACCTTGATCTTCCCTTTGGCCAGTGCTGCGGAAGCACCGAAAAGATCGACTCTTTCGCGGAAAGAGAGAAGGGGGCATTCCCCATTGGATCCGCTCACCACAATCCCGTCAAGAGGAAGGTTCATCCATTTGCGAAAGTTAAACTCCAGGTTTTTATGGTCTACGTTGCCGGATCGGTCGAATGGTGTCGGAACAGGCGCGTAGATGCCTTCCAGTTTCATTCGGGCACACCCCTTCCAGAGTAAAATGATATATGGGGACTTCTTCTCCCTACATCATATTATAGATTAGAATCAGTATGGGATGTTTCTCGGGTCCCCGGAGGCTCTGGCATGAAGGAATTCCGGATCGGCACATGCTCCTGGACAGACAGGTCTCTTCTTTCGAGCGGATGGTATCCTGACTCTGCAAGGGATGCCCAGTCAAGGCTGAGACACTACTCGGGATTTTTCGATACCGTGGAGGTCGACAGCACGTTTTATGCTATTCCCGACGAGAGCTCCTTTTATCATTGGGCCTCCAGGACGTCCCCGGGTTTCCTGTTCAATGTGAAAGCCTTCGGTCTTTTTACATTTCATACTCTTCCGGTTTCGTCCCTGCCAGCCCAGATCAGACCGAAGAATGCGTCACAGGGATCGAAGATCAGGATCGGCGATATTACCAGAGATCAAAGGGTCGGGCTTTGGAATGCCTTTGTTTCCAGGGTTCTGGTCCTTCACCGTATGGAACGTCTCGGGTATATTCTTTTCCAGTTCCCCCCATGGGTTACCTTTTCGGAAAAGAATCTCCGATGGTTCAGAAGAATAGGTGATCTTGCGGCTCCCATGCGCGTGGCACTGGAGGTCAGGCACAGGTCGTGGGTCGAAAATGAAAACAGGGAAAGGCTTCTTGAGGTCCTGAGGGAGGAGAACATGGCCCTGGCGGCCGTTGATGAACCGAAGCTTGACTGGACCGTCCCTTTCGATTGGTCTATCACGGCTACCTGGGGTACTGTCCTGAGATTTCACGGAAGAAACGCTCCCGCCTGGAGCAAAAGGAATGCTTCCGTAGCGGAAAGGTTCAATTACCTTTACGATACCGGCGAGCTTGAGGCATTCCGGGAGGCTTCGGAGCGATTGCCTGACGATACGGGCAGGGTCTTCCTGATGTTCAACAACTGTTTTCGCGATAATGCCGTCAGAAATGCGCTCCAGATGAGAAAGATCATGGGGTTCGGGGCGATTGTTCCCCCCGGACAGGAATCACTGGGACTGGGAGAAGTTGCACCGGACGAAAACGAATAAGAGCTGGCTGACCATGTTTATTTTCGGGGAGGGATGATCTGGATGAGAATAGTGTTTTCCCCCGTTACCTTCCAGAAACTTGAGTCCGTCATCGGCAGGATGTTTGCGGGGCACGAGGTGATAATTTCCGACCTTGCAGATCTGCCGGAAAAGATCGCTGGCGCCGAGGTTCTTGTAACGGGGCCCCTTGTTGTGAGAGATGATCTTCTGGAGAGGTCTCCTTCGTTGCGCCTGGTGCACCAGTGGGGGGTGGGTGTCGAAAAAATAGACCTCGATGCATGTTCCGCAAGGGGGATCCGGGTATGCAATGTTCCCTCCATGGGCACCGGGAACGCGGAAGGGGTTGCCGAAATAGCCCTGATGCATATGCTGCTCCTTTCCAGACGGTTCGACCGATCACGGGAGAGCCTGGCGAATCGAAGGCTTTTCTCGCCCCAGGGAGTATCTCTTTGGAAAAAAAGAGCCTGTGTGGTCGGGCTGGGAGATGTCGGGAAAAGTATTGCCGGGCGGCTTTCCTGTATGGGTATGAAGATCACCGGAGTCAACAGGAGTCACAGGGAAGACCTGGAACGATGGGGGATCGACAGGCTTTACAAACCTGGTGAGGTGGCTTACGCCTTGCCGGGATGCCGTTTCGTGATACTGGCCATGGAACTCAGCGATGAAACGAGGGAGATAGTTGACGGAGGGTTTCTGAGAGCCATGGATAACGACGCATATCTGATCAATGTCGCACGGGCTGAACTGGTCGCAAGGGAGGCTCTCGAAACCGCTCTTCGGAAGGGGGACATTGCCGGTGCGGGCCTGGATGTTTTCTGGAACGAGCCCGCAGATCCCGATGACCCTCTCCTTAATAACCCTCTTGTAACCATCACGCCCCACATTGGAGGAGTTACGGATGAGGCGATACCGGGAGTCGCCTCGTACGTGGCAGAGAACGTTACCCGGCTTCAAAGAGGGGTATCTCTGTTGAACTGCCTGAACTGCTCTGCCGGAGAAAAGGAAGGTTGAACCCGATGAAAAAAGCCGTTCTTTTTGATTTCGACATGACCCTTATCGACAGCAGCCACGGAGTTACTTTCTGTCTGAACATGGTAGCCGAGAGGTTCGGCCTTGAAAAGGTAGAAAGACCGGAGGTCCTGAAGACAATAGGGTACCCCATGGAAGAAGCCATGGAGATGCTCTGGGGCGCATTCGATCCTTCATGGACGAATCACTACAGGGATTACCTCGTGCCTTTCGAGTACGAGAGACTTGCTCCCTTTGCCGGAGTAAGAGAAACACTGGAAAAACTGCGAGCTAATGATGTCGTCATGGCGGTAGTTTCCAACCGCCGCAGGCTTTTGCCTGCACTGGCAGGAGCGGGGCTTGAGGATTTTTTCTCCATGGCTGTAGGCATGGAAGATGTAAGTGCCCCAAAACCTGACCCGGAGGCAATTAATCTGGTGCTGGATAGACTTGACGTGTCGCGAGAGCGCGCGTTTTTTGTAGGAGATTCAGAGATCGATGCTATCGCGGCTCGTAACGCCGGTGTCAGGTTTATCGGAATAACAACCGGAGGAAGGTCGGCATCAGTTCTTCTGGAAGAGGGGGCCTTCGCTGTACTGGAGGATATGTCCAAAATACTCCGGGTCGTATGTCCGGGTTTTTGTGATGTGCCTCTTGCCCAAGACCGGGGAGTGTTATGATTCTGGTATGAAGCAAACAAAGTTAGTCAGGACTTTTTACTATTTTTTTGCGGCATGCATAATTCTTGGTGCCCTGCTTGTCTACAAGGCATGGTGGGACAGGTATTTTCGCCTGAGGCCCGAACTGGCCACAGCCGAGCCCGCGGTTCTGTCTATTGATGTTCCTGTGGACGTTGCCCTTCTGTGGGAGGAATCGATAATAGTCTCCCCTTCCACGGGAAAGATATCCTTTCCCGTCGGGAGGGGGCCCTTGTATTGCCCGAAGGGGGAAACCATAGCGGTAATATCCGGTTCTTCCGGTAAAAAACAGATCAGAATGCCCGGGCCCGGTTATTTTATGGCGGCCCTTGACGGACAGGAGGGGAAATGGTCATACGGGGATCTGTGGCCGGGCAGCAACAGGATCCCTTCGATCCAGAAACCGGTTTTCATCGCCGAAGGTGTGGCGGTCCTTCAGGGAGAACCGATCGGCAAGTTTGTTCCCCAGCCTCGACAGTTGAGATGCGTCGCCTATATCGACAGCGCGACCGTGGCCGAAAACTTTTCGGCCATGGAATATCTGGAGATAAAAAGAGATCCCGCCGACTTGCCCTTCAGGGCAGAGATAAGGGCTGCAAGGGATCTTGGTCCGGCCCTCAAGGTTTACCTGACTTTGCCTTTTTTCCCCGGGGAGATACTTCTTTCCAGGACAATGTCATTTTTGCATCACACGGGCCAGAGCAGCGGTGTGATGATCCCGGAGAGTTCCGTAACTCTAAGGGGTGGTCAAAAGGTTGTTTTCCTGGTTACGGGGGACAGGTCAAGAGCGGTAAAGGTCGAGGGAATACCGGTGTCGGGAAAGCGTTTTCTTGTTGAGTCAGGACTCTCGCCCGGCGATCTTGTTGTCGTGTCCGGCTCAGAGGCCGAGGAGGGAGAGATCAGAATATGGTGAGCGCTATCTCGTGCAATATCCAGAACATCCGCGAGAGGATCCTGAAGGCTGCATTGGCAGCAGGCCGAAACGGGGACGACGTCAGCCTGGTGGCTGTCACAAAAACCCGTTCGGTCCGGGAGATGATCGAGGCGGCAAGTTGCGGGGTAGAGGCCCTTGCCGAGAACCGTGTCCAGGAGGCACTTTCAAAACATGAGGAATGGCCGCCCGAACTGGATATTTCGTGGCATCTGGTGGGTCATCTGCAGAAGAACAAGGCCAGGAAGGCTGCGGCTATCTTTGACTATATTCACAGCGTGGATTCAATCCAGTTGGCGAATACTCTGGAAGCCATTCTCCAACCTGAGGGCAATATTGTCCGGATCCTCGTCGAGGTTAATGTTGGTTTTGATCCAAACAAGAACGGTGTGCTTCCCGGGGACCTTCCTTTCCTGGTCGAGGAAATCCTTTCTGATTGTCATTCCCTGAGCCTGTGTGGATTCATGACCGTACTGCCCCTGGGAATTGATGAAAAAATGACCCGTACTCTCTTTGCCCGGCTCAGACAGCTGCGCGAAGAAATGGTATCCCGCTTCGGAATCCCCTTCCCGGAACTGTCCATGGGGATGAGCGGGGACTTCGAGTACGCTGTGATGGAAGGCAGTACCATGGTAAGGATAGGAAGCGCGATATTTGGAGAGAGGCAAAGGTAGCGAAAAAGGCATTTTTGAAAGGAGGATTTTTGACAGTGTCCGATCTTCTTACGGTTATCGATATCGAGAACATCAACTTCAGAAAGTCAATGAGGGGCTACGATCCGGACGAAGTCGAGGAGTTCCTGGAAAAGGTAGCGGGAAGCTTGCAGATTTATTCAGAGAAAATCAAGAACCTGGAAGTCCAGGTATCCCGTTTCGATGACCAGATGAAGGAGTATGTGGAACTTAAACGTTCCCTCCAGGACGCCCTTGTTCTCGCCCAGAAGAGCGCGGAAGAGCGGGTCAACAGCGCCGAAAGCCGGGCGGAAGTGATAATAGCCGAGGCCGAGGCGCAGGCCCACAAGATAGTGATAGGTGCCAAGGACAGGGTCGATGAGCACAAGAGGGAGATCGAGAGACTCAGACAGATCCGTTACCAGTTCGTGGCTGAGTTCAAGGGACTTTTAGCCAAATTTGGATCTATGCTGAATGTCCTTGAGGCTCCTCCCGAGGATCGTGAACAGGAACGTGCCCCGGAAAGATCCAGGGAAAGAGAAAGATACGGCGAGCACTCCAGCAAAAGCGATTGTGAGGAAGGACAGGAAACAGTCGCCGAGCCCGGCGGTTCTGGTGATGTTTCCGGTCTGGAAACTGCCAGGTATGGAGAGGAGCGTTCATGACGGAATCCCTCGCATGGGATTCTCATGTAAGGTTCCTTAAGGGTGTCGGACCCGCCAGGGCTTCACGTCTGGGCAGGCTGGGGGTAGATACGGTTGAGGACCTTCTGTATTTTTTCCCCAGGCGTTACGAGGACAGGCGAAGCATCATCGATCTTTCGCGCCTTGAGGTCGGATCCGTCTCCCACGCTATAGCGTCGGTGGTATCCATAGAGAGAAGGCCGACCAGAAAAAAGAACCTTTCCATAGTGAATGCCCTGCTGAGCGACGGGAGCAGCATGGCCCAGGCGGTATGGTTCAACAGGAAGGGGCTTGAAAGGGTCCTGATCCCCGGAACGAGGGCCTCCTTTTACGGGAGGGTGGAGTCCAGGGGCGGGGTGGTCCAGATCGTGAACCCCGAGTTCGAGATACTGGAAGATAAGGATGCAGATACTCCGGGCCTTTTTGCGGGAATAGTACCTGTGTACCCCGGAACCGAGGGGCTTTTCCACAGATGGGTCAGATCGCTTGTTTTTAATGCAGTGGAGACCTTCGCCGCAAACCTCCCCGATCCTTTACCTCCTGAAATTCGCGAGAAGAACAGGCTTGTTTCCATCGAAGAAGCCGTCCGTTCGATGCACTTCCCCGAAGGAAGGGAGTCATGGTCCGCAGCCAGAAAGAGGCTGGCCTTCGACGAACTGTTCCTTCTCCAGACAGCTCTCGCGCTCAGGAAAAGAAGCTACGAGGAAGAGACTGGCGGGTATCCCCTGTCCTGGGACGGGCCGATACTCCAAAAATTCCGAAAAGAGATATTGCCCTTTGAACTTACGTCGGAGCAGGAAAAGGTCCTTGGAGAGATAACCCGCGACAGCAGGCGCAATGCGCCCATGAACAGGCTTCTTCAGGGGGATGTGGGATCCGGGAAAACCGTGGTTGCTCTTATGTTCCTTCTGGCCGCTGTCGACAGCGGCTTCCAGGGGGCGATAATGGCTCCTACCGAAGTACTTGCCAGACAGCATCACCGGAAGATATCAAATTGGCTTTCTGGTACCGGTGTCGAGGTTTTGTACCTTTCGGGTTCCATGACCAGCTCGCAAAAGACGGAAGCCCTTGCCCATGTGATGTCAGGCAGACCGGGCATAGCAGTTGGGACCCATGCCCTTATCCAGAAGGGAGTCCGTTTCGGAAGACTGGGAGCCGTTGTCGTAGATGAACAGCACCGGTTCGGTGTTCTGCAGAGGAGTGCCCTGGCGGAAAAGGGCCAGTGCCCGCATGTACTGGTAATGACGGCGACTCCCATACCAAGAACCCTGACGTTGTCCGTATATGGAGATCTTTCATTTTCGACCATAGAGGAACTTCCTCCCGGAAGGACCCCTCCGGTGACAAAGCAGATATCAAACGCCGGGGACCCTCGCCTGATCCGTTTCATGGAAGAGGAGATATCAGGGGGAGGAGCCATCTACTGGGTATGCCCGGTGATAGAGGAGAACGGTTCTCTGCCACTAACGCCGGTCATCGGGAGGCACAGGATCCTTTCGGAGATATTCGGTCAGGAGAGGGTGGGGATCCTGCATGGACAGGTACCTTCTGGTGAAAGAGAAAGGATCATGGATCTTTTTTCTACGGGGAAACTGTCCGTTCTGGTTTCAACTACCGTAGTAGAGGTTGGTCTTGATGTGCCCGAAGCTACGGTGATGATCATCGAAGACGCTCACCGGTTCGGTTTATCCCAGTTACACCAGCTGCGGGGGCGGGTAGGCCGTTCCTCCAGACGCAGTTACTGCTTCCTGGTGGGCAACCCTAAAACACCGGAAGGGATAGCAAGGCTGAAGGCCATGTGTTCGACTGCAGATGGCTTCCGGATAGCAGAAGCGGATCTGTCTCTCAGAGGCCCGGGTGAACTTTGCGGCATCAGACAGCATGGAGTGACCGATTTCAAGGTTGCTGACCTCTCCAGGGACAGGGTCCTTCTGGATGTCTGCAGGGAGGATGCCATCAATCTGGTCTCCAAAGACCCCCTGCTTGATGGATACCCGGTACTCCGGAAGGAAGTCTTCAGAAAACTGGGTCGCAAGCTCAAACTGGTGGAAACGGCGTGATCTCTCATGGATATGGAAAAAGATGACAAACTGATGAGTTATGCCGTTAGGCTGACTTCCCGGTCGGAATATACGTGTGCCCAGGTAAGGAGGAAGCTGCTTGCCAGGGGAGCTCCAGAGTTACAGGCCAAAGAAATATGCTCCGAACTGGAAAGTTGCGGCCTTGTGAATGATGTCCGTTATTGCGAGCTCTTCGTCTCCACTCATCCCGAATTTGGATTTTCAAGATTGAAGATGGAGCTGTCAAAAAGGGGAGTGGAGAGGGCTGTTATTGAATCGACCATCTTAATGGACGAGGATGATGAGATCTCGCGGGCCGTTCTGCTTGCAAGGGAGTGGGCGGATTTCACCGAACCCAGAAAAATCGCGGCACGACTTTCCAGAAGAGGTTTCTCCGCAAGGGTTATCACTTCAGCCATAGAACGGGCTTGTGATACTTCCTCCTAGTCTGTAGAATACTTTCGTATATCTTTTTCGAAAATAGCGACTGCCGAATAAATCGACAGGTCACGAAACTTGACAACGGAATAAGGAGTGGTGTTCACATGTTGCCCGTAATGCTAGCAGCAGCTTTTGCCGTCGGCATTCCGATCGGCTTCCTTGCCTACAAGTTTATGAGCGACAAGAAGCTCAAGGGAACGAGGGAGCAATCGGATCAACTTCTAAAGGATGCTTTTCAGGAGGCCGACAGGCGAAAAAGAGAGATGCTCACAGAAGCGCGTGAGGAAATTCATCGCCTCAGGCAGGACGCAGAACGTGAGATCAAGGATCGCCGCGCGGAACTTCAGCGCGCGGAGCGGAGACTCGAACAGAAAGAGGAAAACCTCGATGCCAAGATGGATGCCATAAGCCAGAGGGAGGAAGACTTCCGTAAACGCCAGGAGGATCTTTCCGCGAGGCTGGAGGAGATCCAATCCATCCGGCAGAAACAGGTCGAAAGGCTCGAGGAGATAGCGAGGATGTCCAGGGAACAGGCAAAGGATGTCCTTCTGCAGGAAGTGGAACAGGAAGCGGCCCACACGATAGGTTTAAGGCTGAAAGAACTTGAGGAAAAGGCAAAAAGGGAATCGGAAAGAAAATCCAGGGAGATCGTGGTAAGCGCGATACAGAGATGTGCCGTAGACCATACTTCCGAAATGTCTGTAAGCGTGGTCTCGCTGCCCTCAGATGAAATGAAGGGGCGCATAATCGGCAGGGAAGGCAGGAACATCAGGGCTTTCGAGACATTCACGGGAGTCGACCTGATCGTTGATGACACACCTGAGGCTGTAACGCTGAGCAGTTTTGATCCGGTCCGCAGGGAAGTTGCACGCCTTTCACTTGAGCGCCTTGTTCTGGATGGAAGGATACACCCCGCAAGGATCGAGGAGATCGTGGAAAAGGCTCAGAAAGATGTAGAGGAGAAGATACTGGAATCAGGCGAAGAAGCCCTTCTTGAGACGGGCATCAAGTCCATGCACCCGGAACTCGTGAAAATAATTGGGCAACTCCGTTACAGATCAAGTTATGGACAGAACGCTCTGTCCCATAGCCTTGAGGTTTCGCATCTTGCCGGGATAATGGCCGCTGAACTTGGCCTGGACGAACAGATGGCCAGAAGAGCCGGTCTCCTTCACGACATAGGCAAGGCTGTGGATCACCAGGTAGAGGGTCCCCATGCACTTATTGGCAGGGACATTGCCAAACGTTTCGGGGAGATCCCGGAGGTCGTCAACTCGATCGCGGCTCACCATGAAGATGTGGAGATGACTTCTGTGTATGACGTTCTTGTCTCGTCTGCCGACGCTATCAGTGCTTCCAGGCCGGGGGCAAGGCGCGAGAGCCTCGAATCCTACATCAAGAGGCTGGAAAAACTTGAAAGTCTTGCCAAGACCTTCAAGGGAGTGACCAAGGCCTATGCCATACAGGCAGGACGTGAGGTTCGGGTCATGGTTGCGCCAAACAGCCTGGATGATGGCGCTATCCATAAACTGGCCTACGATATGGCAAGGAAGATCGAGGGAGAGATGAAATATCCAGGTCAGATCAAGGTTATTGTGATCAGGGAAACACGATCAGTGGAATTTGCCAAATAGGAAAAAAGTTCATGAGAATACTCTTTGTGGGTGATATTGTCGGGAAACCGGGAAGAAAGGTTTTTTCATCGGTTCTTCCCGGAGCCAGACAAAGCGATGGCCCCTTCGATTTTGTGGTCGTCAATGCGGAAAACGCGGCCGGCGGGTTTGGACTTACAGCAAAGATAATGCAGGAACTTTTCGATATCGGGGCGGACATCCTTACAAGCGGGAACCATATCTGGGACAACAGGGATGCCCTGCCTCTCCTTGACGAGGAGAGCCGGCTTTTAAGACCCGCAAATTACCCTCCAGAGGCAAGGGGAAGGGGAATGGCCACGTTTGAGAAAAAAGGCCTGAAACTGGCAGTTCTCAACCTGCAGGGCCGTATCTTCATGCAGGCCCTGGATTGCCCTTTCAGGAGGGCCGACGAGGAACTGACGTCCCTTGAGGCCGGGATTCCCGTACTTGTTGATGTTCATGCAGAGGCCACGTCAGAAAAGAGAGCCCTGGCTCTCTATCTGGATGGGAGAGTCTCTGCGGTCGTGGGGACCCATACCCATGTGCAGACCGCCGATGAGGAAATACTGGAGGGCGGGACAGCGTTCATCTCGGATGTAGGGATGACCGGTGGTCACGGAGGAATAATCGGAATGGAGAGCGAATCCATCATTTCGAGGTTCCTGACCGGAATGCCATCGAAATTCGTAGTATGCGGGAAAGATTCAAGAATGGATGCAGTGGTCATAGATATCGACGAAAAAACCGGGAAAAGTATCTCTATCAAAAGGTTGTCACTGGATTCCTGAAAAGAAACTTTTTGAACGGAACATCTCCCCCAAAAACGAGCGGCCCCCTTCAACGGGGTGCCGCTCTTTTTTTATCCTGTCACCCGGAGAATCTCCCGAAAGGGTCCATCTAACAGATCCGGGGCAGTTCCTCCCCCACAGGTTTATCCACCAGCCTGGTCCCGCCGGATAAAGTGTGGATCCCGACGTATCCTGGATGCGCTTCCGTGACAGATCCAATCAGGGATGCTCTTTTCCCCAGCGGGTTATTTCTGGCAGCTGCCAGGACTTCTTCGGTTTTCTCCGCGGAGACGACCAGCGCTGCGCACCCCTCTCCAGCCATGTGCAGAGGGTCAAGACCCAGGAGATCGCACACCGACAGGGATGCCTCGTCCCAGGGAATGAGAGTCTCGTCTATTTCGATACCGACCCCTGCGGATTCGGCCCATTCGCACATGACCGTCCCCAGGCCCCCGCGAGTACAGTCCCTCATGCACCTGATCCCCTCTATGGGGAGCATTTCCTCGATCATTGGCCAAAGGGCGGCGCAGTCCGAGAACAGCCCATGGACGTTCAGGCCGTATCTTACGGCCGCGATGGTGGCTCCATGCATCCCAGGGGGGGAGGTAATGATTATCGAATCCCCCGGAGATATGTTCGCCGTACCGAGTTTTGAAGAGGAACGAGTCTTCCCTACCGCACATGTGGTAAGGAACAGGCCGTCCGCCTGGCCTTTCGGAACGACCTTGGTGTCCCCTGTGACAAGTTCTATGCCGATCATTTCACAGATCTCCCCGGCGCTTTCCATGTAGCGGGAAAGGCTTGAAAGAGGGAAGCCCTCCTCGGCTATGACCGCGAGAGCAATATAAAGAGGTTTTGCCCCTCTTACGGCCAGATCGTTGGCGCTGCCGCATATGCAGAGACTTCCTATGTTGCCGCCCGCAAAATCGGGAGGGGTTACTGTGTATCCGTCAATTGTCATCGCGAGGCCTCCGGGCAGAAGGGCGCAATCCTCTCTGTCGGCGACGGGTCGGCCTGGAAAATTCCCGAGAATGGTTGAAACCAGGTCTTCCGTCAGACGCCCTCCCGCACCGTGTCCTATGCTGATCGTTTCCATGGGTCATCTCCTCCGGTAAAAAACCTGTAATGGGCTGAACAACTGCCCTCTCCCGAAACCATGCACGGTCCCACGGGATGCGAGGGAGTGCAGGTCCTTCCGAAAAGGGGGCATTCATTCGGTCCAATCAGCCCCATCAGGACCTCCCCGCAGGAGCAGCCCTGCGGGGGTGGAGTCCTGGATATCTTCAATCCAAGCCGATTTAGCGCGTCAAGGCTGGAAAAATCTTCCCTGAAAGCGTAACCGGAAAGAGGTATTTCCCCCAGGCCTCTCCATGATGTGTCCCGGAGGCAGAAAACTTTCTCGAGGAGTTTCTGCGCAACAGGGTTTCCATAATTTCTTGCAGCCTGTCCGTACATTTGCGCCACACGAGGCCTGTCTTCTCTTACCTGCCTGGCTATCTCCACGAGTCCAAGCATGATATCCTCAGCCCCAAAACCCGCTACCGAGCAGGCTATACCGTATTTTGCGGGAAGGAACTGGTAAGGATGAAGACCAATTACCACGCTGACATGCCCCGGCAGCAGCAGGGCCTCGAGCCTGATACGGCTGTCCGAGGCAAGTGCCTCGAGGACAGGGGGAACGGCCTTGTGAAGGTTGAGAACGGCGAAGTTCCGTATGTCATTTTTTTGGGCATCCAGCACCACCGAGGCCGTTGCAGGAGCAGTGGTCTCGAACCCGACCGCTACCAGAACCACCAGTTTCTCCGGGGTCATTCTGGCAATATCAAGCGCCTGGGCTGCCGAGGTTATGATCCTTACGTCTTTTCCTCGAGATCTTGCGTCGAGAAGGGATCCTCCGCTTCCTGGTACTCGCAGCATATCCCCGTAGGTGGCAGTTATGACTCCATCAAGTGAGGCGAGAGATATGGCTGCATCTATCTCTCCCTGGTCTGTGACGCAGACAGGGCACCCCGGTCCCGAGACCAGTTCAAGGTTGGGTGGGAAAAGAGATCTCAGCCCCTGCCGGAATATAGAGACAGTGTGGGTCCCGCAGACCTCCATTACCCTTAAGGGACGGTCGGCAAGAATATCCAGTGCCTTCGTTAGGAGTGAGACCTTATCCCTGGTTTCACTCATCTCATTCGTTGGCAAGGCGGCGCACTTCCTCCCAGAGTGCCTCCACTTCGCGGCCATTCTCCTCGAGGAGGTGTTCAATAGCAAAACCGGCATGGACCAGTACCACATCTCCTACCTCTACACCCGGGACGAAATCTGTCCTTATCTCGGTCTCTACAGCCCCCGCCGATGCAAGGGCCCTGGTTTCATCGATCAGGCTCCTGATCCTGTGTGGTATAGCAAGACACATGGCTACAACTCCCGAAAAACAGTATGGACAACGGCAATCATTTTATCTCCTACGTGTGTATGAGCAAGCCAGCAATTAAAAACTCCTTGCCCTGGCATCGGGTTGTGGCTAATCTTGTCATGGGGGTAATGGTCGATGGATCGTATCAGGGTCGGAGTTCTCCAACTCAGTGTTGTAAGAGAAGATGCCGCAAAAAACAGCAGATATGTCGGGGGAGAGATACGGGATGCGGCGAGGGGCGGATGCGATGTGATAGTTCTGCCCGAACTCTGGAACGCGGCATTCCCTCTCCTTGGTCCGCATGTTCTGGTAGACGAAAAATCCGGTATTGTAGAGGAGATAGCGGGCGCGGCGTTCAGGACAGGAACATGGATAATTGCGGGAAGTATGGCCATGAGAACTCCCCTGGGGCCAAGGAACAGATGCCTGGTTTTTTCTCCTGAAGGTAATATCTTTTTCAGATACGACAAGATTCACCTTTATCCAGGCCTGAGGGAGCCTAACATTCTCTCACCCGGATCAAAACTCGGGTTTTTTGATCTGGATGGGATCCCCTGCGGAGTAATGATCTGTTTTGATGCCGAGTTCCCGGAGGTGGCATCTGCACTATCGCGAAAGGGTGCCAGGATACTTTTCGTCCCGGGAGCGTGGAAGAGTGAGTACATCAGGTTATGGAGGGCAATACTTCTTTCAAGGGCTATAGAGAACCAGGTATTTGTGGTTGGAGTGAACAGATGCGACAGGGGGAAGGAAAGCTCTTTCGGGGGTCATAGTATGGTCATAGATCCTTACGGGGATGTCCTTCTTCACCTTGATGATTCTCCAAGGTTCCAGATGGTCAACCTTGATCTCGGAAAGACAATTTCAGCCCGCCGGGAACACAAGGTGATCGATTCCAGAAGGCCCGGAGTATACAGGCGATGGAACTGAATTTTTTGCCCCTTTAACAAAGTAGGGCTTTTCAGAATTGACTTGCCTGTTGACTCTTTCACGGCTTGTAATATAATGCCCAAAATTTGTATGCTGTTTCTGCTGGCAGTTATGAGCGCCTGACTTTTCCTGGTAGAACAATTGCCAAAAAAAGGGGACGGCCTTATAATGACAAGAAAATGATGAAGAACACAAGGGGGGTGATCCGGGGATTATTTTAGCCAGCAAAGAAACGGCAACAGTTTTCCTGTTCATTCTCAGACCCGTATCAAGAGGAGGGATATCATGAGCAACGGAACAGAACGCGAACAGTGGGGTTCGAAACTCGGTTTTGTCCTCGCGGCCGCAGGGTCGGCCGTAGGGCTCGGTAACATCTGGCGTTTTCCTTACATTACTGGACAGAATGGCGGAGCGGCATTTGTGCTTCTTTACCTGGCGCTGGTCTTCGTGATCGGATTCTCCGTAATGCTTGCGGAGATAGCTATCGGTCGTAACGCCCAGCTCAACGCCGTAGGCTCCTTCAGGAAGATCAAGGGCGGGATTTGGCCACTGGTCGGATGGATGGGTGTCATCGCCGGCTTCATCATCCTGTCCTACTACGGCGTCATCGCCGGATGGACGATGGCATACATCCTCAAATCCTTCACGGGCCTTATGGGTGCCGCTGCTGAAGGTGCAGCCGGTGACGTTTTTGGAGGCTTCATCACCAACACCGCCCAGGCCGTAGCCTGGCAGGCCCTGTTCATGGTCATCACCATCTACATTGTCTACAAGGGCATCGGCGGAGGTATCGAGAAGTACTGCAAAGTCCTCATGCCTGCACTCTTCCTGCTGCTCCTTGTCCTGATCGTCCGTTCGGTCACGCTTCCGGGAGCTGGCGAGGGCGTCAGTTTCTACCTCAAGCCCGACTTCAGCAAACTGACAGCCGGAGCCATGGGCAGTGCCCTGGGCCAGGCCTTCTTCTCACTCTCCCTTGGCATGGGCTGCATGATCACCTATGGAAGTTACCTCGGCAAGAAGGAGATGCTTCCCGGCGCGGCGATCCAGGTCTGCTTCCTCGATTCCCTCGTGGCGTTCCTTGCCGGGCTTGTCATTTTCCCCGCGGTGTTTGCCTTTGGTCTTGATGCCGGAGCAGGCCCGGGCCTCACGTTCATCACTCTTCCCAACGTATTTGCCCAGATGCCTGGTGGAGCGGTCTGGTCAGCCATGTTCTTCCTTCTCCTTTTTGTTGCTGCTCTCACATCGGCAATATCCCTGCTTGAGGTTGTTGCCGCCTACTTTATCGACGAGATGAAGTGGACACGCTCCAAGGCCGCGTGGGTCATGGGCGGGGTCATCTTCCTTCTGGGTATTCCTTCGACGCTTGGTATCTCCGGAGTCATCCCCAAACTCGCCGGAAGGGATTTCCTTGATTCAGCGGACTTCCTCGCATCCAACGTGTTGCTTCCCCTCGGCGGATTCTTTATTGCCCTTTTCGTGGGCTGGATCTGGACCGATGGAGCCAAGCAGGAGGTCGAGAACGGCGGAGCCGCCCCGTTTGGACTTTACGTCCCATGGCTCTGGGTCTGCCGTGTCGTTGCGCCCCTTGCCATTGCCTACATCTTTATCACGGGCCTCAAGTGGTAGGGTAAATACAGGACCAGAAGCGGGGGCCATGGCCCCCGCTTTTTTTATAAGCGTTGACCTTTGTTCGCTATCATGAGAAAATAACCAAAGAGTTACTGGATGAAGGCTGTGAGAGATGCTCCCCGCAGGTCTGTCCCAGGGCGGGGGGAGCCGAAGGGGCAAGCTCCTAAAGGGGCGAAACTCTCAGGCGAAAGGATCGCAGCTGGACAAGTCTCTGGACAGGCGCGTAGAGGCGCTGGAGGCTCCGGGCAAGTTCCCGGGTCTGCTGGACAGAGAACCCACCTATTTGCAAAATAGGGGGTTTTTCGGTGTTCCAGAAAATCGAGTGCCTTACAAATAACGCCGTACTCTGAAACTGCTCCCCAAATACCGCCTTCGTTGAAGGTGGGCCTTTGCGTGTGCTAAAACTGGCCAGAGACAGGATCCATGCCGGTTGGCATCTTCTTACCCACCCCCTTTACGGAAACATACAGCCCTTTCAGCAGCCTTACAGGTCCCTTCTGATCGGTCGGCCGGATCCTGAAGAAAGGTCCGGACCTGATCCCGAGATGCTTTGCGTGCTCGAAAAAGCGATACTGCTTTTTTCTCCTCCCGAAGAAGGCGGGCGGCCACCTGCCCGTCATTCCTCCGCAATCCTTGAAGATTATGCCGAGCTTGATGCCTGCCTTTTGCGTGAAAGCCTCGAAAAATATGGTATATGGAAGCCCGCTTCCCGATAGAGTGATCATTGCTCCTTTTTGGGTGGAGAGAAGATGTTCTTGAAGCATGAACCGAAGGGAGGTGAACCGAGTGATAGAGGTAACGAAAGATAATTTTGAGGAGGAGGTTCTCAAAAGCGACATGCCGGTGCTTGTCGATCTCTGGGGACCAAAATGCGGACCCTGTCTGGCCCTTATGCCGCAGGTCGAAGAACTGTCCCACGAGTTTGGCGACAAGGTCAAGTTTTGCAAACTCAACGTCGCAGAAAACCGCAAACTTGTCATATCTCTCAGGGTGATGGGTGTGCCCACCTTCCTGTTCTACAAGGGGGGCGAGATAGTCGACAGATTGAGCGGAGCGGAAGCAGTTCCTGAAGCGATCAGGGCAAGGGTAGAAAAGATGAACTGATCGCCGGCCAAAGTTCGAAAGGGGGGAAACCGAATTGGAACTCAAGATCCAGAAAGTCCTTGTCAAGGCCCTTTCGGAAGGGGACAAGACCTCCTTCAACGCTGGAACCCTGACGATCAACAGGCAGGAGATCATCGATATGCTGCTGAAGGATCAGAGGTTTACGAGCGTCAAGGTTGAACTTGCGCGTCCGGGGGAAAGCATCAGGATCATTCCGGTCAAGGATGTTGTTGAACCAAGATGCAAGGTGGAAGGACCGGGTGAAGTTTTCCCGGGTTTCATCGGCGATGTCGATACCGTCGGAGAAGGGACGACCCTTGTCCTGAGCGGTGCAGCCGTGGTGACATGTGGAAAGATAGTAGGGTTCCAGGAGGGTATCATTGACATGTCGGGACCCGGGGCCGAGTATACCCCGTTCTCGCATACCTTCAATATCGTCCTGGTCGTCGAGCCCACAGAAGGGCTTGAGAAACATGATTACGAATCCGCGTGCAGACTTGCGGGTCTCAAGACGGCCCATTACCTGGCTTCAAAGGTCAAGGGTTCGGCCAGTGGCGAGGTCGAGACCTTCGCTATTCCGGATCTTGCAAAGGCAATGAAGTCCCATGAAGGACTGCCCAAGGTTGCGTATCTCTACATGCTTCAGTCCCAGGGGCTCCTCCATGATACCTATGTCTATGGTGTCGATGCCAAGAAGATAATCCCGACCTTGATCCATCCCAACGAGGTGATGGACGGAGCAATAGTGTCGGGCAACTGCGTATCGGCCTGCGACAAGAACAGTACCTACTCCCACCAGAACAACCCGATCATCGATCACATGTACAAAAGACACGGGAAGGACTTCAACTTCGTCGGATGCATCATAACCAACGAGAACACAACCCTTGCCGACAAGAAGCGCAGCTCTTCCTATGCGGTCAAACTTGCGAAGATGCTGGGGGTTGACGGCGTAATAATCAGCGAGGAAGGGTTTGGCAATCCCGATACCGACCTGATAATGAATTGCCGCAAGGCCGAACAGGCGGGCATAAAGACGGTTCTCGTTACTGATGAGTACGCGGGAAGGGATGGCGCCAGCCAGTCCCTTGCAGACGCGTGCCCCGAGGCCGACGCCGTTGTGACCGCGGCTAACGCAAACGAAACGATAGTGCTGCCCAGGATGGACAAGGTAATAGGTCTTCCGGACACATCCAACATAATCGCGGGCGGTTTCGACGGCTCATTGAGGGCCGATGGCTCTATCGAGGTAGAGATACAGGCAATCACCGGAGCTACAAGCGAACTTGGCTTCAGTCGCATCGGTGCCTATACCATCTGATTTTTTAAATGAAGGAGGTGCTTGCAGTGGGCAAACTTGCCGGAAAAAAGGTCCTCCTTCTCGGCGAAAGGGACGGTGTAGCCGCCCCCGCCATGGAGGAGAGCCTCAAGAATTGCGGCGCGGATTTTGTATTTTCCGTAACGGAGTGTTTTGTCTGAACCGCCGCAGGAGCCATGGATCTGCAGAACCAGCAGCGCGTCAAAGACGCGGCTGACAAGTACGGGGCGGAGAATCTGGTAGTCATACTTGGATCCTCCGATGCCGAAGGTGCCGAAATTTACGCGGAAACGGTAACCAATGGCGATCCGACTTTTGCAGGTCCCCTGGCAGGAGCCCCGTTGGGGCTCGCTGTTTACCATGTTTTCGAGAAGGATATTCGCGATGAAGCCGAGCCTTCCCTCTGGGAAGAGCAGATCAGCATGATGGAAATGGTACTGGATACAGAAGCTCTCGCCAACGCCGTCAAAGGCGTACGCGAACAATACGGGAAATATACCCTCTAGTGGGTTACCCCGGGAAAGGGGGGAACGAATTAATGGCGTACAAGGTAGTCCACTATATCAACCAGTTCTTCGCCGGGATCGGCGGGGAGGATATGGCAGGTCACAAACCGGAGGCAAGAAAGGGTTTTGTGGGTCCGGGACAGGCCCTTGCCGCAGCTTTTGGTTCCGAGGCGGAAGTCGTCGGGACGGTCATATGCGGTGACACCTATTTTGCGGACAACCTCGAGAAGGCGGAGAAAGAGGTCATGGACCTCATAAAAACCTTCTCTCCTGATGCGGTAGTTACAGGGCCCGCGTTTAATGCGGGAAGATATGGCACCGCCTGCGGATCCGTCTGCGAGGCCGTAAGGAAAAACCTGGGAATTCCTACCGTTTCAGGTATGTACCACGAGAACCCCGGAGTGGACATGTTCCGCAAATCCACCTACATCGTCAGTACTCCGGATAGCGCCAGGGGGATGAAGGAAGCCATACCCGCCATGGCCGCTATCGCTCTCAAACTTCTCAAGGGCGAAACCCTGGGCAAGCCCGAGGATGAGGGATATCTCGAAAGAGGCGTAAGGGTCAACTTTTTCATGGACAAGACCGGAGCCGAGAGAGCCGTCGACATGTTCGTGAATAAACTTGCCGGAAAACCTTTTGTAACAGAGTACCCGATGCCTACTTTTGACAGGGTGGCTCCAAATCCTCCGATAACGGATATGAAAAAAGCCAAAGTAGCCCTTGTCACGTCGGGCGGAATAGTCCCCAAGGGCAATCCGGATCATATCGAGGCATCGAGCGCTTCAAAATACGGTGAATACAGCCTTGCCGGGGTGATGAAGATCGACGCCACCACCCACCAGACGGCCCACGGGGGTTACGACCCGACATATGCCAACGACAACCCGAACAGGGTCCTTCCTCTCGATGTCATGCGGGATCTCGAAAAAGAGGGAGTCTTCGCCAAATTCCACGAAAAGTTCTACACAACCGTCGGCAATGGCACCTCAGTCGGAAACGCAAGGCGTTTTGGAGCTGAAATCGCACAGAAACTGAAAGATGACAACGTTGATGCCGTAATAGTCACATCCACCTGAGGCACCTGCACTCGTTGCGGCGCAACGATCGTAAAGGAAATAGAAAGGGCGGGTTTTCCCGTCGCCCATGTCTGCACCATAGTCCCGATTTCTCTCACGGTAGGAGCCAACCGGATAATTCCGGCCGTCGCGATACCTCATCCCCTGGGCGACCCGTCAAAGTCCCCGGAAGAGGAGAAGAAGATCAGGCGGGCTATTGTCGAGAAAGCTCTGCGGGCTCTTCAGACCCCGGTAGAGGACCAGACCGTTTTCAACGACTAGTTATTCATGCAGTGGCCCGGAGATATATCTTCCGGGCCACTGCAACAGAATCATAGGGGGGATCTGCCAATGGCTCACGTAGCGATCAGGGGTTATTCCTATTGTCTCAACCACACCCCGGAGATAGGCCTCTATTATGGAAATACTCCATACATGGAGAAGGTTTCACACGGAGAGACGGAGTTCATAAAAAAGCTGGCGGGTAGCATTCAGTCCTTTGAGGAAGCGTGCTGCTATCCCCCGAACCAGGCTTTCATCGGTGGTATGGATCTGGACGAACTATCCGCGCGCCTTGCCCCGATGTTTGAGAACAGGCTCGAAAAAGGATCCCGTTTCGGCAGATTCGGGGAGATCATGCCGGAGAATGAATTCATCGGCCTGATGGATATCTGTGATGTTTTCGACCTTATCTGGCTGGAGGAATCCTTTGCCTCAGATGTTGCAAAAGCCCTTTCTGTCCATCCGCTTTTCAGCGAAAAACTCATGGCAAGGCTGGAAAAGGGGCATTCTGCAGCGGAGGTGGAGGAAGAAATATCCAAACACGGGGGCCTGCCTCTATGGTGGAAAGGAAAGGCGGTTGGCTGCTGCAGAAAGGGTCACGATACAGACGAATCCCTTTCCGCTCACGTTCTTCTTGAAAATATTGCCAGCAAGGCTGGATCGGTGCTGGCGTTGCTGCATCTTTTGAATAATACGGGCAAGGTTCCCGGTGACATTGATTATGTTATCGAATGCTCCGAGGAAGCGGCCGGGGACATGAACCAGCGCGGGGGAGGCAATTTTGCCAAGGCCGTGGCCGAGATAGCTGGATGCGTAAACGCTTCTGGTTTTGATGTTCGCAGTTTCTGCGCTGGCCCGGTGAACGCTGTCATTGCCGGCGCAACCCAGGTTGCCAGCGGGGCCAGGCCCAACGTGGTTGTTCTTGCAGGGGGAGCCGTGCCAAAACTTTTTATGAATAGCCGTGATCATGTGAAAAAAGGAATGCCGGCACTGGAAGATTGCCTGGGCAACTTCGCCGTGCTGCTGGAGCCCGATGACGGTACGTGCCCGGTGATGAGGCTTGATGCCCTTGGGAAACACTCCGTCGGTGCCGGAGCGTCTCCGCAGGCTATAACGTCTGCCCTGGTTCTCGAACCGCTTCAGAAGATAGGGCTCTCCTTTGCGGATGTGGACAAGTTCGCTGCAGAACTGCAGATACCGGAGATAACAGTTCCGGCTGGAGCAGGGGATGTCCCGGCGGCGAACTTCAAGATGATAGCCGCCCTTGGAGTGATGAAGGGGCAACTGAAAAAAGAAGAAATGGCTTCCTTTGTGGAGCAGAAAGGCATCCCGGGTTTTGCCCATACCCAGGGACATATTCCGTCCGGGGTTCCCTTCATTGGGCATGCCTGCGAAGCGATAAAAGAGGGGAAATTATCAAGGGTAATGATCATTGGCAAAGGGAGCCTCTTCCTTGCAAGGCTGACTAATCTTTCTGATGGAGCCTCCTTCCTGATCGAGCCCGGCAAGGGAGAGAAACCGGGAGCTATGACCAGGGAAGATCTCCGCGAAATGCTTCTTGATGCGCTCCAGGATCTTTCGAAAGGTCTGACGGGGTGAACTCGCCATGACCACGGGCGGAGAAACCAGAAAGATCGTCGGGGAGGTCCTGAAGGAAATAGTAGAATCCGCGAGGAGTGGCGGCCCACTCGTACGTGTGGGTCTGATGGGCTCTGGGAGTGAACTTGGTCCCGAAGAACTGGCCAGAGGGGCCCTGATCGCGCAGGGATCCAGGCCTGGTCTCCGCGTGGTAATGATCGGACCCAGACTCGAAGGCTGGGATATGCTCGATTGGATAGAGACAGCCGATTGCGAGGAGGATATCTCCCGGGCCATGGAGACGGCCCTCCAAAAGGGGGCCATCAGCGCGGCAGTCGCCCTTCATTACCCTTTTCCCCTTGGAGTAACCACTATCGGGAGAGTGATGACCCCCGCAAGGGGGAAACCCATGTTCGTTGCCTCCACGACCGGGACCAGTTCTACGGAACGCATCGAGGGTATGGTCAAAAACGCGATATACGGTGTTGCTGTCGCGAAGGCCTCCGGAATCGCAGAACCTTCAGTGGGGATATTGAACATAGATGGAGCGCAACTGGCTTTCAGGGCTCTTGGAAGGCTGAGGGACAACGGGTTTCCGGTCACTTTCGGGAGCAGTGTCCGAAAGGACGGTGGGGCCATCCTCAGGGGGAATGATATCCTGGCCGGGGCTGTGGATGTCTGTGTTACCGATACCCTGACGGGGAACGTTCTGATGAAGATGTTTTCGGCATTCACCACCGGAGGCGGCTACGAATCGACAGGTTGGGGGTATGGTCCATCGGTGGGTAAAGGCTGGCCCGTTATAGTCTCGATAATCTCAAGGGCTTCCGGTGCTCCGGTTATCGCCAATGCCCTGCAGTATTCGGCCATGGTGGCAGAGGGTTCCCTCCCGAAACTGGTTGAGGAGCACATCGCTCTGGCCGAAAAGGCGGGTCTTGAGGAGATACTGTCGGAACTTAGACCCACCAGACAGGCAGAAGAAAAAGTTCCGCCTCCTCCAAAAGAACCCACAGAAGAGGAACTTCACGGTATCGATGTACTTTCGATCGAGGATGCGGTGGTTGCTCTCTGGAAAAACGGAATATATGCCGAATCTGCCATGGGCTGCACCGGTCCGGTAGTCAAAGTACCGGGAAGATCTCTCGAAGAAGCCGGGGAGATCCTTCGAAAAGAAGGTTTCCTATAGAGAAGGAGGGAAAAGGCAAGGGTCAATGAAGTGCAATTTGTGCTATAATCTTATCGGTATATTTAATAATTGACCCTTTGCCATTGTCTGGGGGTGGTCTCAGGTCGAGAGAGTCCAGCAACCGGTTGGTGAAACGAGTCATACCGCAACAAGAATGAAGAGAAAAGAAGGAGGGATTTGTTGTTATGGAAGCCTTTATGAGGCTTAACGGTGTAGTCAACGGAATAGTCTGGGGTCCTCCGATGCTTGCACTGCTAGTCGGAACCGGCATCTATCTTTCTGTCATTCTCGGTTTCCCCCAGGTCAGATACTTCGGGTTCATGTTCAAGGAAGTCCTCGGTAAGATAGGCAAGAAGGCTGAGGGGGAAGGGACCATCTCCTCATTCGGAGCCCTTGCAGTTGCGCTTGCTTCGACAATAGGTTCCGGAAACATCGCCGGAGCGGCCACGGCCCTTCACCTTGGCGGCCCAGGAGCCCTGTTCTGGATGTGGGTCACTGCTATCTTCGGCATGACCACGAAGATGACCGAGGTCTCGCTGGCTGTCAAGTTCCGCGAGAAGGATGCTGCCGGAAACTGGCGCGGCGGCACCATGTACGTCATGGAGAAGGCTCTCGGGCAGAAATGGCTTGCCTGGCTCTTTGCCTTCTTCACGACTTTCGCGGCCTTCGGGATCGGTAATGCCATCCAGGCCAACTCCACCGCCCAGGCACTGGAGCTCGGTTTCGGAGTTCCTTCTTACGTATCCGGTATTGTTATAGCCGTCCTTGTTGCTCTCGTCATCATAGGCGGGCTGAAGAGGATCTCTGATGTTACCACCTATCTGGTTCCCTTCATGGCCGTCTTCTATGTCATCGGCGGTATTGCGGTAATAGTCGTTCATGCCGACCTTATCCCGCAGGCTATAAGCAACGCCGTCTACTATGCCTTCAATGACCCGATGGCGATGCCCGGAGCAATTGCTGGCTGGTCGATCAAGGCAGCCCTCACAAGAGGTGTGGCACGTGGCGTCTTCTCCAACGAAGCCGGTCTCGGTTCTGCCCCGATGGTCCATGCGACCGCTGTCACAGATCACCCCGGACGCCAGGGTGTCTACGGCCTCTTTGAGGTCTTCATGGATACCATTGTGATCTGCTCCATCACCTGCATCGGTATCCTTACCACCGGTACCCTCACCGCCAGGCCGGATCTTACCGGAGCCCAGCTGACCCTTACGGCCTTCCAGACCGTCCTGGGCACTCCGGGAGTTATGATCCTCTCGGCGGGGCTTGCCATGTTCGCCTTCTCGACGATACTTGGCTGGTACTGGTACGGTGAGACGGGTGCGGTCTACATCTTTGGTCTCAAGATTGCCCCGATCTACAAGGTGCTCTGGATTGCTGTCTGTGTCGTCGGCGCCTGGGGTGGCGGTGGCCAGTTCCTCGCCAACATCTGGGACCTCTCCGACACGATGAATGGTCTCATGGCGGCGCCTAACCTCATTGCGCTTCTCTGGCTCTCCAACGAGATGCGCAAGATAGTCAAGGATTTCGACGAAAAGAGAAAGAAAGGAACGATCAAGTAGTCCCGTCCCTGCGGGATCTGATCACCATTCTTTTTTACTGGGAGGGAGCGGAGTCTTTCCGCTCCCTCCCTCATTGAAAAGGAGGACGACAAATTGGCACTGCGTCCAACCCGTATGGAAGTCAACCTTGCAAACCTTGCCTTTAACTGCAGGTCCATATCATCATTCCTTGATCCCGGTTGTAATATGATCGCCGTAGTCAAGGCAGATGGATATGGTGTCGGAGCCATGGCCGCCGCCAAAACGTTCAGGGAATGTGGTTGCCAGCGATTCGCCGTCGCAACACCCGATGAGGCAGTAGAGTTAAGGGATGGAGGCATAACGGAACCGATACTCGTCCTGGGCCCCTCACCGAGGGAGTCTGCTGAAGAGCTAGTGGCAGGGGATATCACGGCCGCCTGCACCGATGTCGCTTTTGCCGAGGCTATGAGTCGCGCGGCTTCTGCGAGGGGTAAAACCGCGAGGCTGCATTTAAAGATCGATACCGGTATGGGGCGGATAGGTTTTCTCCCTTCCGAGGCCCCTTCGGCAGTCGAAAAAATTACCGTTCTTCCCGGTCTGGAGCTGGAAGGAATTTTCACCCACTTTGCGTGTGCCGATGAAAGAAACGCTGAGTACACCAGTATCCAGTTCTCCCGTTTCGGAGAGACCCTTGATCTTCTCAGACCCCTCAACGCAAGATTTCGGATCAGGCATGTCTGCAATAGCGCGGGGACCGTCAATTTTCCCGAGATGCATCTCGACGCTGTTCGTCCCGGGCTTATCCTTTACGGGATGTGGCCATCTCCTTTCTGCAAAAGGAGCGTGGAACTTAAACCGGTATTCGAGGTCAAAACTTCCGTAGCCGTGGTTCGTGAACTTTCTCCCTGCAGCGGTGTCGGCTATGGCCTGAAATATATGACCAGGGGGACGGAAAGGGTGGCTATCCTCCCCATTGGCTACGCAGATGGATTCGCTCGCCCCCTCTCCATGAAAGCCTCAGTTCTTGTCAGGGGAATGAGGGCTCCGCTAATTGGAAGCATTTGCATGGATCAGACCATGGTCGATGTGACTCATATCCCGGGAGTCGTAACAGGGGACGAAGTCGTAATAGTCGGTGATCAGGGAAAGGAACGCATCACTCCGGAGGAGACCGCCGCTCACCTCGGGACAATAAATTACGAGATTCCCAGTCTCTTTACCAAAAGGGTCCCGAGGGTCTACGTATAGATTTTTCTGAAACATTGACGGCGGCTCGTGCCGCCGTTTTTTTGTGTGCAGGAAGGGGTTATAAACGCTAAAATGTAAAGATCCTGTCGCCAAGCCGGGATGTGAATGGAGGAGTTCAGCATGAATGATCTTAAGTCGGTCCTGAGGGGGTTCCCCTCCGACAGGTTGAACGACAGGTCTGTCTCGATGATTGAAAGCGCAGCGAGGGAGTGCCGCTCGTGGGCTGTGACAATGACCACGGCAGCAGGGAGTGGGCATCCGGCCGGGTCCCTTTCGAGCATGGAGATATATCTCATGGTATACGGAGCGGCAAACATTACACCCGAAAACTGTGATAATCCCGACAGGGACCATGTCGTCATAAGCCACGGCCATACCTCCCCTGGAGCTTACGCTGCTTTAGCCCTTTACGGTTTTTTTGACCCGGGCGAAGCCATGGCCCATTTTCGACAGGCAGGGAGCCCTTTTCAGGGGCATGTGGAGCGAGAGGTTCCCGGGATAGACTGGGGAAGCGGCAACCTCGGCCAGGGGCTCGCAGCCGGGGTTGGTTTTGCTCTCGCCGCAAGGGCCAGGGGAAGGGTAGACAATGTCTACGTGCTTATGGGGGACGGTGAACAGGTCAAGGGGCAAGTTGCAGAAGCCAGAAGGATAGCCTCCCATCATGGCCTTGACAGGATAACCGTCCTGATTGATCTCAACGAGATGCAGATATCAGGTCGAACCGAAGATATCATGAAGGCCGATATCAGAGGTCTCTGGGAGATTGACGGCTGGCATGTGATCGAATGCGATGGACACGACCCCGCGGCTTTGTATGCTTCAATGCTGGAGGCAGAAAGAACCCGGCTTCCGTCCGTCATTATTTGCCGGACCCTTATGGGGAAAGGAGTCTCCTTTATGGAGGGTATTCCGGATTACCACGGAAAGGCCGCTGCGGGTGACCTTTACCGGAGGGCCATGGAAGAACTTGAGGCCCCGGCCGACATGCTGGATAAAGCCCTCGCGAAAAGAACTACTGGACCGGTCCTGAAGGGAAGGAATATTGTGACGTGTCCTCCCTTGCTGGATACAGGCACTCCCGCGAATTGCGATCCATCGAAGATGACTGACAACAGATCCGCCTTCGGCAATGCTCTTGCCGACGTGGGTATCAGAAATTACGGTGTTGAGGGACGAACCCCGATTCTTGTTTTTGACTGCGATCTGGCCGGATCGGTCAAGGTGGACGGATTTGCGGGGAAATGCCCCGACTGGTTTGTGGAAACCGGGATCCAGGAGCATGCCACGGCTACCGTCGCAGGCGCCGCATCCACGGCGGGGGTTGTTGGCCTGTGGGCCGATTTTGGTGTATTTGGCCTTGCGGAGGTTTACAACCAGCAGAGGCTTAACGACATAAACGGGACCAGTCTGAAACTGGTTCTGACCCACGTGGGACTGGATGTTGGCGAGGACGGTAAAACCCACCAGAGTATCGACTATATGGGGCTCCTGCGTAACACATTCGGATGGAGACTCCTTGTCCCCGCCGACCCTAACCAGGCCGACCGGATGACCAGGTGGGCTCTGGGAGAGCCTGGCAACATTTGTCTTGCGATGGGTCGAAGCAAGATCCCCATCATTCTGGACGAAAATGGCAAGCCCTTCTTTGGTGGAGATTATGTTTTCAGGTATGGTGCTGTCGATGTAATAAGAAGAGGTTCCGATGCCGCTATTCTGGCCGTTGGCCACATGGTTTCCCGCGCCTTGAGAGCCTGGGAGATACTGAAGAGCAGAGGCGTAAACGTGTCGGTCTACCATGTCGGCTGTCCCCTTCACCTCGACCGGGATGCTCTTTCAGAGGCAGCTGGCACCGGAAAGGTGGTCACTTTTGAGGATCACCATGTGGGTTCCGGGCTGGGGTCCCTGGTGGCCTCGAAGTTTGTGGAGACAGGTTGCTGTTGCGAACTCCGGACCCTGGGTGTTACCGAATACGGGGAATCCGGCACCTCGGCAGATGTGTTCACCTCTATGGGGCTGAACCATGAAGACCTGGTCGATACCGTTTTGGGAATGAAGGGCATTAAATAACGGAGGTTTTCCGATGGAACTGATGAATCTGGGCGGACCCGTGATGTGGGTCATTCTTTTCCTTTCTGTTGCCGGGGGAGCCATGGCTATTGAGAGGCTGTGGTTCACGATGAAGGCAAATACCGATGCCTCTGCTGTTGAACTGGCCCTGGGTGGGCACATTTATCACGGCAGGAAGGAAGAAGCATCGAAACTGGTCAGGGAAAAGGAAAGTTCCCTTCACCGGCTGTTGCGGGTTGGTGTGGATCACTGGGAGACCGACCCAGGTGCTCTTCAGGTCCTTCTCGAACAGGAAGTTCGAAGGGAGGTCTTCAGGTGGGAGAGAGGTCTGGGTTTTCTGGCGACCCTCGCAAGGGTGCTTCCCCTTCTGGGGCTCCTGGGGACTGTCCTTGGAATGATAGATGTTTTTCAGAATCTTCCCGGAATGAGCGGATCCAGTATGACCGTCATGGCCGGTGGGATATGGAAGGCACTGTTGACAACCGTTGCGGGACTTGGAGCGGCCGTTCCGCTTATTTTGTGTCATGCCTTTCTCTCCAACCGGGTAGAAAGGGCGGAGGAGATGCTCTGGCGTGGTGTTGATTTCATGGTCAGGGAAAAGATCCTGAGGAACGGGACCAATGAAAAAACCGGTATGGAATAACAATATCCTGGTTCTCGGGCTATTTTTGTGTTTTCTTGCCGTTGCCCCTGTGAGATCTTCCGCGGCTTTCTCCGGGCGCATCGTATCTCTTGCCCCCTCTGTCACGGAGTGTCTTTTTTCTTTGGGGTCCGGGGACCTGGTTGCAGGTGTCACCGATCATGACGTTTTTCCCGAAGAGGTAAAGGAACTTCCGTCAGTGGGAGGGTATTTCGACCCATCGCTGGAGAAGATCCTCTCTCTCTCTCCTGACCTGGTCATTGGTATTTCCACTTTTCATGGGCGACTCCTTGAAAGGCTTGAGTCCATGGGAGTAAAAACCCTACCCCTGACCGTCCACAGAGGGCTGGAGGGGGTAGGTGATTCGCTACATTCCATAGGAGAAAAGATCGGGAAAAGAGCCATGGCGGAAGATCTCTGGCGTGACATCATGGAAAAGATCGATCTCGTCGCGGAAGATGTCAAGAGATCCTTTCCCGGGGGCCCGCCATCGCTTCTGGTAGTGGTCTGGCACGACCCGCTGACGGTCGCGGGAGGGGTCAACTTTATAGACGACATCCTCACAAGGATAGGCATTCCCAATGCTGCCGGGGACATAAACTACACCTTCCCCCAGCTAGACCCGGAGGGAGTTATCATCCGTGACCCGGATATCATTCTTGTTCCCCGTACCGAAAGGGGCATGTCTCTTTCCCCTGATGTCCTGGAGAACGCACTTAAGGGACTTCCCATAAGGGCCGTGGAGGAAGGCAGGATCGTATCGGTTTCGGCGGATCTTCTTTTCCACCCCGGTCCGAGGGTAGCCGAGGCGGCGATGCTCCTGCTGGGATCGATAATGCAGTTTGAGGGTTTAGTACAATGAACAGGATGAGAAGACCGAGGGCGCATCCCGATGTAGAACTGACCCCGCTGATCGATGTCCTGTTCATGTTGATAATCTTCTTTGTCCTTACAGCGGTCTTTACCGAGTCGTCCATCCCTGTGAATCTACCAGAGGCCCAGGGGGATCCTTCGCGGGAAAGAACCTTCACCCTGACCATTGACGCCGAAGGCGGCGTTTATGCTGAGGGTAAGATCCTGTCCATTGATCTTGCTGTGAAAAGAGCGTTTGAAGCGTGGCAGGAAGGCAGAAAAATTGTTATCGCCGCCGACCGTGGCGTGGAATACGGCGTGGTGGTGTCCCTGCTGGACCAACTTAGAGGGCAAGGGGTGGATTCGGCATCGCTTTTGGTGGAGGCGACGGAATAACCGTGGCCAGGTGGATCCCTTTTTTCGTTCTGAGTGTCATGATCCATCTTGTCGTAATACTAATACCGTTCAATTACGGATCAACAGAACTGGTGGATCCGCGGGTCATATCCGTTGAAATCGAGACCTTTTCAAAGCCTTCCGGTGAAACAGGATCTCCCGGGAGTGAAACTGCTCCTCTCCCGAAAAAGGTTCCTGTTAAGACCGGAGCTATCGAAAAACAACTGCAACCAGAGGCCGCGTTTTCGAGGTCGGATCCTGTCGTGGCCGGTGAACCATTAGATGATGAAGAACCGGAACCGAAAATCGTGGCCCCCGGGGATGGGGTCAAGCCTTCGGGAGGGTCCGCCACCCCTGTTGTGACCGAGGCCGACACGATCAGGCGTGTAACGCCTGTATACCCTCTTGCGAGCAGGCGCAGGGGCGAGGAAGGGGAGGTCAGGCTTCTTGTCGGGGTTGCCAGAGACGGAAGTACGGCCTCGGTGGAGGTTGTCGGCACGAGCGGGTTTTCTGCTCTCGACGAGGCCGCGGTCTTCGCGGTCCGAAGGTGGCGGTTCGCTCCCGGATCGCCGGAAAAACTAATCGTACCCGTCATTTTCCGTCTTGAGTGACAAGAAGAGGTGTCGTGAGCCTGTAAGGCCAACTGGGAACAGGGAACCCTGACGGGCCCGGAGTTAAGTCTTTCCCGAAAGGCAACTCGCCTGAAAGCGTTCGTTTCTCCGCCTGCTACGGGGCG
>DAOTIQ010000002.1:0-78435 GCA_035448245.1 Thermovirgaceae bacterium
AGGAGACGGAGTACGTCGAATCGATAAAGGAAGATGTTGCCTGGCTGGGGTTCCGGTGGGCAAACCTCAGATTTGCTTCCGACTATTTTGATGAATTCTATGTGTGGGCCCTTGAACTTGTTCGCGCCGGGAAGGCCTATGTTGATCACCAGACGGCGGAGGAAATAAGAACAAACCGCGGGACCCTGACCGAGCCGGGCAAGGATTCACCATACAGGAGCAGGAGCGTTGAAGAAAACCTGGAACTCTTCGGAAAAATGAAAGATGGAAAGATACCTGACGGGGAGTGTGTGCTTAGGGCGAAGATCGATATGGGTCACCCGAACCTGAACATGAGGGATCCCGTAATGTACAGGATCCTTCACCAGTCGCACCACAGGACCGGGGACAAATGGTGTATCTACCCTATGTACGATTTTGCTCACGGGTACGAGGATGCCATAGAGGGAGTGACCCATTCAATATGCACCCTGGAGTTTGAGGACCACAGGCCCTTGTACGACTGGTTCATCGAGAACGTTTCAGTCCCGCACAGGCCGCACCAATATGAGTTTGCCAGACTGGCGCTCACATATACGGTAATGAGCAAGAGAAAACTGCTGGAACTGGTGAACAAGGGTTATGTCTCCGGATGGGATGACCCGCGAATGCCCACGATCAGCGGGGTCAGAAGAAGGGGTTATACCCCCGCATCTATCAGGACATTCTGCAAAAAGATAGGGGTCTCCAAAGCCAACAGCCTCGTGGATGTGGAACTATTGCATCACTGTATCAGGGATGAACTGAACCAGACGGCCCGAAGGGTAATGGCTGTTCTGAAACCGGTAAGGCTGGTTATAGAGAACTACCCTGAGGGTCAATTTGAAGAGATCGAGGCGTTGGACAATCCCGAAGCGTCTATCGCGACTTTCCGGAAGTTGCCTTTTGGCAGGGAACTGTTCATAGAAATGGACGATTTTATGGAAGATCCCCCAAAGAAGTTCTTTCGACTTTCACCGGGTGCCGAGGTTCGGCTCAAACATGCTTACCTGGTTCGATGCAACGGATTTGACAAGGACAGTGACGGTAATGTAACGGAGATACGCTGCACCTACGATCCTGATTCCCGTGGGGGGGAAGCTCCCGATGGACGCAGGGTCAAGGGGACACTGCACTGGGTCAGCGCTCCTCATGCTGTTGATGCCGAGGTCAGACTTTATGACCATCTCTTTACCCTGAGGGATATGGACTCCATGGAAGAGGGTAGAGATTACAAAGACTACCTGAACCCGGATTCGCTGCAAAGGTTGACGGGCTGCAAGGTCGAGCCTTCACTTGCCGAAGCTGGCCCTATGGAGAGATTCCAGTTTATGAGAAACGGGTATTTCTGTACCGACCCGGAGCACACCAGGAAACATCCTGTTTTTAACAGAACCGTTTCACTGAAGGACAGCTGGGCAAGGGAAAAAGACAGGAAATAAAACATTTTCGTCTTAAAATACCGGCGGAGGGTCTCCGCCGAAACGCCGGAGGGGTCTTGAAAGGAAAAGAGCAGTATTCGGAACCGACTGGTTCCGGCAGCGGATCTGTACTGAAACGTTTCAGGTTTGCAGGAAAGAATCAGGAGTGGTGGGACTCCGGAAAGACTGTCCTGGCGGCGGTTTCGGGTGGAAGCGATTCAATGGCGATGCTTTGGCTCCTGCGGTATTACTGGAAGGGAAGAGTTCTGGTGGCCCACCTTGAACATGGATTCCGGCAGGAAACAGCTCTCAGGGATGCCTGCTTCGTCGAGAATATCTGCCGGGATTGGGGTATTGATTGCCGGGTCGAGCATCGTAACGTTCCCTCTCTCAAAAAACCGGGAGAGACCCTGGAAGAGGCCGGCAGACGCGAGCGTTATGATTTTCTCCTTAGGGTCGCCAGTGAAGCAGGGGCCGAATTTGTCGCAACGGGTCATACAGCCGACGATTCAACAGAAACTGTTTTTTTTAACCTCCTGCGTGGGACCGGGATCAGGGGGCTTCGGGGTATACCCGAGGTTCGGGGAAATATAGTACGACCGGTCATTCACTGTTTCAGAGAGGAACTCCAGTCTTTCCTTTCGGAAAGATCCGTTCAATGGGTCGCCGACGAATCAAACGATGATGTATCCTATTTTCGCAACAGGATAAGACATGTCATTTTCCCTTTTATTCATAAGGAGGGGAATCCCCGTTTCAGCGAACATCTTCTGGCCCTGAGCGAAGAAGTTTCCGAAGCGGAGAAGGTCCGGGACAAAAGATCAGTATCGCTTGCGGCGTGGGCACGAAGGCCCTTTCCGCTGGCGATCAGGGTCTGGGACAGAAAGACCCTGTTAAGAATGTGCAAGGGGGATCTTCAGTCACTTTTTGCTTTTGAGGGAAGATCTCTGGCCCTTTCCCCACTTTCCAGGGTCAAGACCGCCAGACTGCTGGAACTGGTACAAGGGTCAGAAAACCCCTGGCGTTTTCAATGGGAAAGAGACCTAGAGATCTGTGGTTCCGGGAAAATTGTCGCTCTCGTTAAAAGGGCTCTGGCCGAGGGGGCCTCTCCCCCTGAGAAAATTTTTGGTTTTCCCGAGGTTGCGGGTTCTATCCGCTGGGGTCCCTGGAAGCTTGAATGGTTTCCCGTCTCGGGAGAAGCAACACCTTCAGACGGAGACTTTTCGTGTATAATGCCGGTCTCTAAAGGGAGTCTTCTCAAGGTCAGGAGCATGAAATGTCTTGATAAAACTTGCAACAGGAAGGCCAGGGTCCCATGGTGGTGTACCGGCACCTGGCCTGTGGTTCAGTCCGGTGGGTACTTGTGGTCACCGATTGAAGGTTTCATCGGAAAACCGGAAGTAACTTCTGCGGCCCTCTTGTTCCGTTTCAGGGTTTGCGAGACCAGGGACCTCAGGAAAGGGGATCATGGACATGACTTATGTGCTGGGTGATGTTCTTTTAGGCAGGAAGGATATCGACCAGAAAGTCAGGGAGATGGCTCTGGACATCTGTACCGCCTACGGGGAGAAGGATCTGATCGTGGTGGGGGTGCTCAAGGGGGCCGTTGTATTTCTTTCGGACCTGATAAGGTGCTTCCCTGTCTCAATGGCTACGGATATCGATTTTCTTGCTGTTTCCTCCTATGGGGATTCAACCGAATCAAGCGGTGTCGTCAGAATAACCAAAGACCTTGACATCAACATTACAGGAAAGAACGTTCTTGTTGTGGAGGATATTGTTGATACGGGCCTTACCCTGTCCTATCTCATGAATATTCTTCGCGAACGGGAGCCCGAGATGCTTGACGTATGCGCTCTTCTCGACAAACCATCCCGAAGGAAGACCGATATCGAGATAACCTTCAAGGGCTTCGAAATACCTGACGAATTTGTGGTAGGCTATGGCCTGGATTATTCGGGCAGGTGGCGCAACCTTCCCGAAATATACACCCTCAACGAGGAGTAGCGTGACAGGGCTCGCAGAGACGGGTCATTAGAACGAGAGGTGGGACTGTATTGGGAAAAATGACTAAAAATCTTGGGCTGTACCTGGTGATGATCGTTCTTGTGGTCAGCCTGGTCAACATGTTTCTTTCTCCTGCCCAGGGTCCAGAGGAGTTTGAATCGATAAGCTACAGCGCCTTTCTGAATTATTTCAGGGAGGGGAAACTGGAGCAGGTTTCGATAGAGGGGGATACCATCAAGGGCACCCGGGAAGGGGGAGTCAAGTTCTCAACCGTTGCTGTCGGGATTGGGGATCTGGCTCCGCAACTGGCCGAGAAAGGGGTCCAGGTAACGGTTCTGCCTCCGGCCCGGTCCCCATGGTGGGTGACCATGATGTCATCGCTTTTCCCCACGCTTCTGCTGATAGGGGCATGGATATTTATTCTTTATCACATGCAGGGTGGAAGCAACAAGGTGATGAATTTTGCCAAAAACAAGGCAAAGTTGTTCCTGGACAACAGGCCCAAGGTTACCTTCGAAGATGTTGCAGGATGCGATGAGTCAAAAGAAGAACTCAAGGAAGTTGTTGATTACCTGCGTGACCCTGGTCGTTTCTCACGCCTGGGAGCCAAAATACCCAAGGGTGTTCTTCTTCTGGGACCTCCCGGAGCGGGCAAGACTCTTTTGGCCAGGGCGTGCTCCGGCGAGGCAGACGTTCCCTTTTTCAGCATCAGTGGTTCTGATTTTGTTGAAATGTTCGTCGGGGTCGGTGCGGCTCGTGTAAGGGATATGTTTGAGCAGGCCAGAAAGAACCAGCCCTGTATTGTTTTCATCGACGAGATAGACGCCGTCGGAAGGCATCGCGGAGCCGGGCTGGGTGGAGGTCATGATGAAAGAGAGCAGACCCTGAACCAGTTGCTGGTCGAGATGGACGGATTCGATGTTTCTTCAGGCATAATCCTGATCGCCGCAACCAACCGTCCGGACATCCTTGACCCGGCCTTGCTGCGTCCCGGGCGATTTGACCGCCATATTGTCGTAGACAGGCCTGACAAGAATGGAAGGGCAGAGATACTCAAGGTCCACCTGAAGGAAATGAAGGTTGAGGAAAACGTGGATCTTGATGTGCTTGCCAAAAGGACTCCAGGCTTTGTTGGAGCTGATATCGCGAATCTTGTCAATGAGGCTGCCCTCCTTGCGGCCAGACTTGACAAGAAAAGCATAGGAATGTCTGAGTTCGAGGAAGCGATAGACCGTGTCCTTGCAGGTCCAGAGAGGAGAACTCGCCTGATAAGCGAAAGAGAGAAGGAGATAATTGCCTTCCACGAGGTCGGGCATGCGCTGGTTGCCAAGAAGGTTCCCGGTTGTGACCCTGTCCACAAGATATCTATCATACCGAGGGGGCACAAGGCTCTGGGCTATACCCTCCAGCTTCCCGAAGAGGACAGGTTCCTGATGTCCAAGGTGGAACTGACCAACAGGATATGTGTCCTTCTGGGAGGAAGAGTGGCCGAACAGATCCATTTTGACGATATAACAACTGGAGCACAGAACGATCTCGAGAGGGCCACCCAGATAGCCCGCCAGATGATAACAGAGTTTGGTATGAGCGAAAGCCTTGGCCCCGTCACTCTGGGACGCAAGCAGCACGAGGTCTTTCTGGGCAGGGATATTGTCGAGGAAAGAAATTACAGCGACGAAATTGCCTATTCGATAGACAAGGAGATCCGGAAGATCGTTGATGACTGCTACGAAAGGGTCAGGAATATACTTACAGACAATCACGATGCCCATGTACGGATAGCCCGGACCCTTCTTGCCGAAGAGGTGATCGAAGGCGACAGGCTGGATTCGCTCCTGGAGGAAGGAATTCCGGTAGTGCCAGAGGATTCTGAAGGCGAGACCGAAGTAGCCGTCGGGTCATCGGCAGAACAGGACGGCAGTGAACCGGTATAGAAAGAACAGGCCATGTGCCGGGCAGGAAGCCGGTGTAGAAATCAAGTCGAGCGTTCGGCCAGTTTCAGGGCCGGGCGCTCTTTGTCTTGGAACCCGTGGTGGGGGTCGTGAGCATGGAACAGGATAGACATCCTTTCAACCTTTATTCGGAGTGGCCTCCGGCAGGGGATCAGCCTGAGGCTATAGAAAAACTGGTAAACGGATTCAACAGGGGGGACCGCTATCAGTGCCTGCTTGGTGTTACCGGGAGTGGAAAGACCTTCGCCATGGCGAACGTCATAGAACGCCTCCAAAGGCCAGCTTTGGTTCTGGCCCATAACAAGACACTGGCCGCGCAGCTGTACAGCGAATTCCGGGAGTTCTTTCCCGAAAACGCCGTAAGTTACTTCGTGAGTTACTATGACTACTACCAGCCGGAGGCATATGTGCCGGTTTCCGATGTGTATATAGAGAAGGATGCCTCGATCAATGAAAGGATAGAGAAACTTCGCCTTGCGACAACGAAGTCTTTGCTGGAAAGAAGGGATGTAATAGTTGTGGCCAGCGTTTCCTGCATATACGGTCTTGGCAGGAGAAAGGCCTATGAAGATGCGATACTCCGTTTTTCTGTCGGTGAGAGATGGGAACGCCGTGATCTGATGATGAAACTTGTGGCCAACCATTACGAAAGGAACGATCTGGTGCTGGAACCCGGCAATTTCAGGGTTCGCGGAGGGATTCTGGAGGTATTTCCGGCATACAGCGATCAGGCTGTCAGGATAATCCTGGAAGAGGACCTGATCGAGAGGATCGAGGAGATAGATCCTCTTTCGGGAAAGAGGATCCTTTCAAAACCGAACGCTGCAATTTTTCCCGCGCAGCATTATATAACCTCTCCGGAGGCCATAGCCGAAGCGCTTCCAGAGATACAGAGAGAACTTGAAGCACAGGTGGCCCTGTTCAGGTCCCAGGGAAAACTTATCGAGGCCCAGAGGCTGGAGATGAGGACCAGGTATGACATGGAGATGCTTTCACAGGTAGGTTACTGTTCCGGCATAGAAAACTATTCCAGGATTCTCGACGGACGGAATCCCGGAGACACTCCCGGCACGCTGATGGATTTTTTCCCTGAGGATTTTCTGTTTTTTGTCGACGAATCACACATGACGATCCCGCAGGTTCAGGGGATGTTCAACGGCGACAGGGCAAGGAAGGAAACTCTTGTCGAGCATGGTTTCCGGCTTCCATCCTGTCTTGACAACCGCCCCCTGAAGTGGGACGAATTTCGGGAATTTCTGTGCCAGGCATGTTTTGTTTCGGCAACGCCGGGGGACTGGGAAATGGATGTTTCCACCAATGTGGCAGAACTGATCGCAAGACCCACAGGAGTTGTGGATCCGGAGGTCGAGGTTGTTCCCGCGACGGGACAGGTCGATGATCTGACGGAAAGACTCAGATCAGTCGTGTCCAGGGGAGAAAGAGCCCTGGTTACAACCCTTACAAAAAGGTCCTCCGAGGATCTGGCCGAGTACCTCTCGGAGATCGGTTTCGGTGTAAAGTATATTCACTCCGAACTTGACGCTTTCGAGAGGACGGAACTTATCAGGGACCTCAGAAGGGGAGACATTTCGGTTTTGGTAGGCGTAAACCTTCTGAGGGAGGGGATAGACCTGCCCGAGGTTTCATTTGTCGGGATCATTGACGCCGACAGAGAGGGTTTCCTGCGGTCCAGAAGATCCCTCATACAGATCATAGGAAGGGCAGCCCGTAATACATCCGGAACTGTTGTTCTTTATGCCGACCAAATGACCGGAAGCATAGAGGCCGCAATGGATGAGACAAACAGGCGCAGGAGGAAACAGCTGGCCCACAACCTGAAACACGGCATTACTCCGGTCAGCATAAAAAAGAAAATTATGGCCCTGCTTCCCGAGGAGTTGCTGGAAGACTTGGGATCAGATCTGGTCACAAAACCCGGGGGAGAGGGTTTTACAAGGCAGGAACTGGAGGAAGTTATGTGGAAGGCAGTTGAACGTCTCGACTTTGAAAAGGCCGCCGCGATAAGGGATATCCTTCACGGAGAGAAAGGAGGGGAGGTCAGTCGTGCCGCAATGGATAGAAGTAAGGGGCGCAAGACAGCACAATCTCAAAAACATAGACGTCGACATTCCTAAGAACCGTTTTGTCGTCATTACGGGACCTTCCGGCTCGGGGAAATCCTCCCTTGCGTTTGACACGATATATGCCGAAGGTCAGCGTCGCTACGTGGAGTCCCTTTCTTCATACGCGCGTCAGTTTCTGGGAGTCCAGGACAAACCGGACGTGGATGACATCTCCGGTCTTTCCCCGGCGATATCGATCGAGCAGAAGGGAGTCTCCCACAACCCCCGCTCAACAGTGGGGACCGTGACCGAAATATACGATTATCTGAGGCTTCTTTTCGGGAGGGCCGGTATCCCTGTGTGCCCTCTCTGCGGCAAGCCTGTTGAAAAGCACAGTGTCGACGAGATACTGGATATCCTTTTCCAGAAGAATGAAAGCAAAAAGGTGGATATCCTTTCACCTGTGGTCAGGGGAAAGAAGGGTGAGTTCAGGAACCTTTTTCTCCAGTACCAGAAAGAGGGGTACCTGAGGGCCCGGGTTGATGGAACAGTCCTTTGGCTTGAAGAGGAGATCCCCCTCGACAAGAACAGAAAGCATGATATAGAGATCCTGGTCGACCGCCTGACAGTAATGCCGGAGAAGCGCGAGAGGATCGCCGAAGCTGTGGAGAATGCCCTTTCTCTCAGCAAAGGATACGTGCTTCTGGCTTTCGAGGGAGAGGAGACTATCATTTCAGAGAAATTTGCCTGTCCTGGATGCGATATCACTCTGCCCGAGATAGAACCGAGGCTTTTTTCATTCAACAGTCCTTTCGGGGCCTGCCCGGATTGCAATGGACTGGGCAGCCACCAGTATTTTTCGGAAGAACTGGCAGTCGAACCGTCTGTCTCTCCCTTTGAAGGTGCACTTCTGCCCTGGAAGAACAAACACTACATGCTTCGTAAACTCAAATCTCTTGCTTTACACACGGGCTGGAAAATGGACAGCCCTTTTCGTGACCTCGAACCGGAGGTAAGAGAGGCAATACTTTACGGCTATTCGGTGAAAATCCCCCTTACCTTCCGCGAGGGCAGAAAAGAGATGTCATATATGGGCAGGTACGAGGGGTTGATCCCGTGGCTTGAGACACGGTGGAAAGATACCGAATCGGAATCGGTAAGGAACGAGATAGCCAGCTTTAGAGCCGAAGATGTTTGCCAGTCATGCGGGGGGCGGCGCCTCCGTCCTGAGGCGCTTTCTGTCAAGGTGGACGGGCTGACGATAGGAGAAGTTGTTGACATGCCCGTTTCAGAGCTCCTTGAGCGCCTTATGGGTGCCAGGGTGCATGAATTCATGATAGAGCCCGCAAAAAGGATAATTGAGGAAATATCGAAGAGGCTTTCTTTTATGGTTGACGTCGGAGTTGGATACCTTACCCTTTCCAGAAGGGCTGATACCCTCAGTTCTGGTGAAAGTCAGAGGATAAGGCTCGCAACCCAGATAGGGTCCAAACTGAGCGGTGTTCTTTACGTCCTTGATGAACCTACTATAGGCCTTCACCCGAGAGATACAACCAGGCTTCTGGGAACGCTGGAAGCCATCCGGGATCTGGATAATACTGTACTTGTCGTTGAACATGACCGGGATACCATGACAAGGGCCGACTACATTATTGAACTGGGGCCTGCCGCCGGAGAATTTGGAGGGGAGGTAACAGCCAGGGGCAAGCCGAAAGAGATAGCCAGAACATCCTCCCTTTCTGGCCCATTTCTGACTGGAAGGGAATCCGGTCTCTCGATAAGGAAAAAACATCTCAAAGCCCCCGAAGGCTTCATAAACATTAGAGGCGCGGGAGAAAATAACCTGAAAAATATCGACGTAAAGTTTCCCCTGGGCAGACTTGTCTGCATCAGCGGCGTTTCGGGATCCGGCAAGAGCACTCTCATGAACGAGGTCCTCTACAAGGGTCTGAGAAGAAAACTTGACAGGAATTTTCGTGAGAGAGCGGGAAAGCATACGGATATAGAGGGGTGGGAGGCCCTGAAAAACGTCATCATGATAGACCAGGCTCCAATCGGAAGAACCCCGCGCTCGAATCCGGCCACATATACGCAGCTTTTTACTCCCATAAGAGAGTTGTTTGCATCGCTGCCTGAATCCCGGATCCGGGGTTACGGCCCCGGACGCTTCAGCTTTAACGTCAAGGGAGGGCGGTGCGAGGCCTGCCGTGGGGATGGTGAGGTCAGGATATCCATGCTCTTTATGCCTGATGTTTACGTCAAGTGTGACGTATGCAATGGCAAAAGATACAACAGGGAGACTCTTGATGTCCGTTACAAGGGGAAAAACATATCTGAAGTACTTGATATGCCAGTTGAAGAAGCGGGAGTCTTTTTCGGTGATATTCCGAGGATAGCAAGAAGGCTTGCTGTCCTTAAGGAAGCCGGGCTGGGCTATATGAGGCTTGGACAGCCCGCCACGACCCTCAGTGGCGGAGAGGCACAGAGGGTCAAACTTGCCGAAGAACTTGGCAAAAAGTTCAAGGGCCACACAATCTATCTTCTTGATGAACCGACCACGGGCCTTCATTACACGGATGTAAGAAAACTAATTGTCCTTCTGCAGAAGATCGTTGACCATGGCAACACGGTGGTTTTGATCGAACATAACCTGGATGTTCTGGCTTCGGCTGATCACCTGGTTGACCTGGGCCCCGAGGGCGGCGGCGGCGGCGGGAAAGTCATGGATACGGGAACGCCCGCAGAGATATCCAAAAAGGCCAGAGGACATACGGGACGGTTCCTTGCGGAATATCTGGATCAGTTAAGGGGGAGGGAAGACAATGACAGAGCGGCAGGATGAGAAAAATACGATGGATAACGATATCTGCTTCGGAAGGAATTCGGTCAGGTCTGCCGTTGCCTCCACCCCGGACCTGTGTTCCAGGGTAATGATTTCGGAATCTCTTTCTGGAAAAGAAAAACAGGAGATCACTTCTCTTTGCCGGGATTCCGGTGTTGCCTGGCAAATGGTAAAACCGGCCTTGCTTGATAACCTTGTGCCAGCCGGAAGACACCAGGGATTTGCCGTCAGGTTGTCTGCTGTGCCACTTTTGGAGGTTGAGGACCTGGAGTCCCGAAAGAAGTTGTTTCCGGGGCCCGATCTTCTTCTTCTGCTGGATCATGTCCAGGATCCGCAGAATCTTGGAGCCGTTGCCAGAAGCGCTGAAGTTTTTGGCGCCGGCGCGATTATTCTCCCCAGGAGAAGATCCGCCATGCCGACGTCTACGGTAATGAGGACCAGCGCGGGAGCCATAGCCAGGGTTCCAGTGGCGGGAGTGGTCAATGTTTCCAGGACGCTGGAGACGTTAAAAAAATGGAACTACTGGATAGTGGGACTTCACCATGAATCCCGCCAGGTACTCGGGAGCATTCCTCTTCCGGAAAGGACGGTCCTTGTTGTGGGCGGCGAAGATAGCGGAATATCCCGACTTGCGGCCAGGTCCTGCGATCATCTTCTCCGTATTCCCATGGTTGGCAGTACGGGATCCCTCAACGCAGCGACTGCCGCAGCCATAGGGATGTACGAGTGGAGGAGAGCGGTTGACAAGGGAGTTGTGCACGAGTAAAATTCAACACGCACTATCCTGGGTGGTTAGTTCAGCGGGAGAACGCTTCCCTGACACGGAAGAGGTCGCAGGTTCGATCCCTGCACCACCCACCATTGTAATCATGGGGATGTCCGTCAAGGGCATCCCTTTTTGTTTTGGCATGTCCTTATGGAATATAATTATTATATACAAACTCTGGAGGTATGAGATGATCAGGGGGATAGGGATCGATATGTGCAGTATCCCTCGCCTAGCAAGGGCTCTCGGGAACCCCCGTTTCCTGGACCGTGTCTTCACAGTCGAGGAAAGGGATTATGTAGCGCGAAGTGGAGGTAATCCGAGACATTATGCTTCGGCTTTTGCCGCAAAGGAAGCCTTTGCCAAAGCCGGTGGGTGGGGAATTGCCGTGGTGGGACTCCGCAACGTTTGGCTCTCAAGAGATAAAGACGGACCTTCCCTTATGCTTGCTCCCCATGCCATGTCTCTGGTCGAATCCATAAAAGCCGCAACAGCCCATGTTAGCGTTACTCATGAAGGAGATTTCGCCGTTGCGGTTGTAATTCTGGAGGGGTGACAATCATTCGTTATCTATTTGATCCCGTCGATATCCGTGAAGCCGACAGGAGGGCCATGTCCGAAATTGGTGTTCCGGGCACGATTCTAATGGAGAACGCTGGCAGGGGAGTTGCCGATGTAATGACCGCGCGTTTCCCGACGGCAAGAAAGTTTCTTTTTGTTTGCGGTCCGGGTAACAACGGAGGGGATGGACTGACCGCTGCCAGGCACATTCTGGTCAGGGGAAAGGAAGCAGTGGTGATCCTTGCGTGTGCCGAGGGAAAGTTGTCTGTCGAATCGTTGCGGAACCTTGATATCCTCAAAAATATTGGCTGCCCGGTGCGATACTCTTCTTTCCTTTCAACGGAAGAGATAACTGCTTCCGCTTTGGAAAACGATATTGTGGTGGAAGCACTCCTTGGGAGTGGTTCCTCGGGGGCTCCAAGAGGCGAGATCCTGAGGGTAATTAAAGCGATCCCCGGATCGGCTACGGTAGTAGCGGTTGATGTTCCTGCGGGAGTTGACCCTTCTGATGGGAGGGTAGAAGGATTCGCGCTAAGGGCTGACCTGACGGTTACGATGCTCGCGGAAAAAACCGGACTGGAGATAATGCCCGGAAGGGAACACTGTGGAGATATCGAAATTGTTGATATAGGCATTCCTCCGGCTTCAGTCCTGCCCGAAAAGAGCGGAGTTTCGATCTTCCTCCCGTCCGACGCCGGAAGGCTGCTTCCTGAATGGAGTGGGACAACCCACAAGGGGAGCAGAGGATTTGTTCTTGTTGTTGGAGGAAGTTCCAGGTATTGGGGGGCTCCCGTCCTGTCTGCCCTTGGTGCGCTGAAGGCAGGCGCCGGTTGCGTTGTCGTGGCGGCTCCAGAAGAAAGCGCCGCATTCGCCGGGGGCTATCCTGAGATGATCTTTACCGAGACAATCTGCGATGGAGGATTTCTCTCACCGGCCACATGGGACCTTGTGATCGAACAATGGGGTGGAAGGATCGATTCCATAGTGGCCGGACCAGGCATGGACCGGGGAAAACCTGCCGAGGAACTTTTTACAAGGATCTGGAAAGAATGGGAGGGATCTCTCTGCGTGGACGGAGATGCCCTCCACTTTCTTGGAAAGGGCCAAGGCCCGTTCCCACTGAGGGGAAATACCGTTATAACTCCCCACGAAGGAGAGGCAGCATCCCTTCTTTCGAGGGAAAGACCCAGTGTTTCCGCCTCCAGGCTGGAAGCCGTCAGGACCCTTTTTAAAAATTTCGGGACCTGTGTCCTTAAAGGAGCATCTTCCCTGGTTTGCGGTGATTCAGGGGTCCGGGTTATCCCCTATAACCTGCCGGGGTTGTCTGTCCCGGGTTCCGGGGATGTCCTTTCGGGTGTGGCAGGAGCCATGCTGGGTATGGGGATCGCAGCAGAGGACGCGGCCGCCTCCTCTGCTTGCCTGCATGCCATAGCGGGGTCTTTCCTCCAGGAAGAGAGAGGCTTTAACGGCATCCTTGCAAAAGAGATAGCCATGGCCCTGCCCATGGCCATTAAGTTTGCCCGCTCCGGGGCAGGGCTTAACAGCCATTGAAAATGAAAGGTCAGATAATTGTTACCGGCTCTGCCGAGGAGACGAGAATGGTTGGCGAACAAATGTCAGGGGTGGTTGTTCCCGGAGAATATGTTCTTTTGTATGGTCCCCTTGGTGCGGGCAAAACTGAGTTCGTAAGGGGTTTTGCCAAGGGGTGTGGATGGGAAGAAGTCAGGAGTCCGTCCTTTACCATAGTTAACGAGTACTATTCGGAACCCCCGATTATCCATGTGGATTTTTACAGGGTCGACAGGGCTTCATCGGAAGAGTTTGCCCTTGAGGAATATGCGGCGGAAGGTTGCGTCGTGATAGTGGAGTGGGCGGACCTGTGGGAATCTCCCGATGACTTGCCGGCATGGGAGGTCAGGTTCAGCCCCTGTGAAGAAGAGCAACCGGGTCAGGACGATCGGAAAAGATACATCGAGATTTTTCGGCGCGGAAAAGAATTGCCTTCTATCCTTCAAAGCAGGTTCCAGGTATCTGACCGAAGAGGAAAGAGGATGGAGAAATGATTGTCCTTGGAATAGACTGTTCGACAAAAGGTACCAACGTGGGAGTTGCGAGGAACGGAACAATAATTTCAGAATATAATGTGTCAATAGGAAGGCGGCAGTCGGCCGATCTTCCGTGGCTTGTCGAAAAAGCCCTTTCCGATGCAGGAATTGACCTGCGTGAACTTGACCTGATCGCCTCCTCTTCCGGGCCGGGGTATTTCACCGGCATAAGGGTGGGGATTTCCTATGCCGCCGCCCTGGCTGAAGGTCTGGAGAAAAAAATAGTGTTGCCCGATTCCCTGCACTGCCTTGCGGCGCCTTTCCTTGACGGAAACAGGAGGGTTATGTCTGTTATCCGTTCAAGAAAGGGATTCTTTTACTATTCCGTTCTTGAAGGCCAATACTCAGAGCGTCGCCTGATAACGCCCCCTTCACTTGAGTCAACCGCAGAACTGATGAATATCTGCGGAATTTTCAATCCTTCGGTTCTGGTCCTTGACGGCGATCCGGTTTTCCGGGAGGAGATGAAGATTCCCGATTCTGTTTATGCCGAGTGGGTATCTGTAAGAGGGGGATGGGTCGCCCTTATCGGAGAATCTCTCTCAAAAAACGCGATACCTCCATCAGAAGCAAGGGGTTACTACATCAGAGAGCCTGATATTGGACAAAGAAAATTCCATGAATGAAAAAAAGTCACTGTTCAAGTTATTCAATGAAGTGTATTATATTTTTCGTCGACCTTACAAGTGAAAAAGTGAACATGCCTGATCCCGGGGAAGAAGGTGGAATATGGTAACAGGTTCGAAACAGGAAATATTTTTACGAATCAAAGGAGGGATGCGGGATTATGGATCTGATCGAGAAACACCCGATACTGGATTTCAACCACGGGGAAAAAGTCAAGTTCACCTTTGATGGTGCGGAGATGGAAGGTTTTGAAGGGGACCCGATAGCTGCCGCGCTCCACGCCAATGGAGTCAGGGTTTACCGCGAGACTCCCATCAAGAAACAGACCAGGGGTTTTTTCTGCGCAATAGGAAAGTGTTCTTCGTGCTTTATGGTTGTCGATGGAGTGCCGAATGTCCGCACGTGCGTTACCCCTCTGAAGAGTGGCATGCGGGTCGAGACGCAGCGAGGCAAGGGCGTCATCGCTATTGACGCCGAGTAGAGAGGAAGGTGGATTCGTTGCGTCAGACTGAAGTTCTTGTCATAGGCGGAGGTCCCGCCGGGTTGAGCGCCGCTCTCGAGGCGGCATCCCTTGGTTGCGAGGTCACCCTCGTTGACAGTGACCTGGCTCTGGGCGGACAGCTCATCAAACAGACCCATAAATTTTTCGGATCGAAAGAGGAACGAGCCGGGACAAGAGGTTTTGTCATATCCCGGATGCTTCTTGAGGAACTGGATACTTTCAAGGAAAAGGTAAAGGTCTTCAGCAATTGCACTGCCACGGGATTCTACAAGGAAGACGGAGTGGTTTCCTGTGTTGTGGGTGAAGAGGAATATTTCAGGATCAAGCCCAAAAAGATCATCATGGCAACCGGGGCACAGGAACGTCTGCTGCCCTTCCCGTTGAATCATCTTCCCGGAGTTTACGGTGCCGGTGCTGTGCAGACCCTTATGAATGTTTATGGCGTTGTACCAGGAAAAAAAGTCATCATGGTAGGAGCAGGCAATATCGGTCTTATTGTTAGTTACCAGCTGATGCAGGCCGGAGTCGAGATCGCCGGGATCGTAGAGGCGATGGATAAGGTCGGTGGCTACTGGGTACATGCCGCAAAGGTCAGAAGGCTCGGTGTCCCGATCTATCTGCGTCATACAATCAGGGAAGCCCTTGGAGACCAGGTGGTTTCCGGTGCCATAATTCAGGAAATAGACGAAAAATTCCAGCCCACGGGCAAGGAGATCAAGGTAGATGCCGACGTGATCTGTATGGCCGTAGGCCTTACCCCGACCTGCGAACTTCTGTGGCAGGCAGGGTGTGAAATGGCGTTCGTCCCACAGCTTTGCGGCCATGTGGCCCAGCGCGACCTCAACATGCGGACCAGCCATCCCGACATCTGGGTTGCCGGTGACGCGGCGGGAATCGAGGAGGCCTCTGCCGCCATGGTCGAAGGCCGGATGGCAGGTGTCGGAGTCGCCAAGTCCCTCGGGCACGGTGACGCCCGGGATCTGTCCAAGAGGATGGAAGAATATCGGCGTCGCATAGGGGATCTCAGGGGAGGCGAGGTCGGGCAGAAGATCTGCCAGGGCCTCCAGTGTTGCACTGTCGACGAGTGGGGGGTGTGCTCCATTGACTGACAAGGTTAAGCTCTTCAATGGCGGAGTTCTCACCGAACCTCGCAAGGGAGCAATAGAACCGCCGAAGGAACTCTGGGAGGGGAAAAAGAACGGCCTTGTAATAATCGAGTGCCCGCAGAGAATTCCCTGCAATCCTTGCCATACAAGCTGCCCCACCGGGGCTGTCAAGCCCTTCAAGGATATCAATGACCAGCCCGAGATCGATTATGACAAATGTACCGGGTGCGCCAGGTGTGTAGCCGTTTGTCCTGGGCTGGCCTGTATCGTTGTGGATCTAACCTGGGGAGGAAGCGATGTCGCTCTTATGAAACTGCCCTATGAGATGCTTCCCCTTCCCGAAGAGGGACAGGAAGTCGAATGCCTGAACCGCGTCGGCGAAGAAGTAGCCAAGGGCAAGGTCGTCAAGGTAACCGAACCGATGAACGACAGGACCAAAGTCGTTCATGTTGAGATTCCTGGATCCCTCGTAATGGAAATCAGGACGATCAGGGTGGTGAAGTAGCCGTGAGTGACAAAATGACCAATGATATAGTTATCTGCCGTTGCGAGGAGGTAACCCTTGGAGAGATCAGGGAGTGGATAGCCAAGGGCTACGAGACATTTGACGAACTCAAAAGGGTACTTCGTGTCGGAATGGGCCCCTGCCAGGGTAGAGGCTGTCGCGAAATGATCCTGAGAGAGATCGCCCAGAAAACAGGCAAGACCGTTGCCGATATCGATCCAGGGACATTCCGTCAACCCTCAAAGCCGGTCAAGCTTGCAGTTTTGGCCGAGGGGGGAGACAAGTAATGACCTGGAAGAGAACCGCCGATGTCGTTATAGTCGGTGGCGGCGTGCAGGGTTGCTCTATCGCCTATAATCTGGCAAAACTGGGCGTCAGAAATATTGTTGTTCTCGAAAAAGGGACTATCTGTTCCGGTTCAACTGGCAGGTGCGGCGCGGGGATACGAGCCCAGTGGGGGACCGAGATGAACTGCCGTTTCGGTCTCGCTTCTGTTGAGAAGTTCGAACAGCTCCACGAAGAGCTTGGGATGGACTGCGGTCTCAACCAGAGCGGGTATCTCATGGTTGCCTACAAGGAGAGCGAGTTCGAGCAATTGCAGAAAAGCATGAAACTGCAGAACAGCCTTGGCATTAACACCAGGGTCGTAAGTTACGATGAAGCCAGGGAGATATGCCCGGGACTTGCCGCGGAGGATGCCGTCGGGTTTACATTCCATAACAGGGATGGTCACGCCGATCCTTTCCTGACCACATTTGCTTTCATGGAGGCCGCCAAAAGACTGGGGGTCGTTTTCCACAGATTCACGGAAGTCACTGATATCAGGACCGTTGCCGGAAAGGTCGCCGGTGTCTCCACTACCGCTGGTGATATAGATGCTCCGGTAGTTGTGAACGCTGCGGGTGGATACTCTCAATTCATCGCAACGATGGCGGGGGTGGAAATACCCAATTTCTCCGAGAGGCACGAGATTATTATTACCGAACCTGTCGAGGCTGGTGTGTGTCCCCCGATGCTTATGAGTTTCTCGGGCAACTACTACATCCAGCAGAGGCCCCATGGCTCTATAATCGGGGGATGCAGCCCCGAAGGACATCCCCAGGACTATGAACTTGGAGCCTCCTGGGATTTTATCGAGATGATGTCTCGTACCTTTGTTAAACTCCTTCCCCGCACAAAAGGGGTCAGGGTTGTCAGGCAGTGGTCGGGACTCTACAACATGACTCCCGACAAGCAGCCTATTCTTTGCGAAGCGGATAATGTCAAAGGTTTTTACCTTTCCGTTGGTTATTCTGGACACGGGTTCATGTTCGCGCCGATATCCGGGGAACTTCTTGCCCAGAAGATCACTGGAAAAACACCATGGATCAGTATCGACATGCTCCACTACGACAGGTTCGAAAAGGGAGAACTTCTTGTAGAACCAGCGGTCGTTTGATTTTCCCAGAGGACAGGGAGAAATAGGGGAGGGATAGCCGAAAAGGCCCCTCCCATTTTTTTGTCCCAAAAATGGTTAATTATCTCAATTGAACGAGAATTATCCTTTGTAATGCAATATTCAATATATAGATACAAATATCACTTGTCCCCCGACTCACAAGGTGGCATAATGACTTGCAGATAAATATTTTCCGGAAAAAGAAACGATCGTTTTGAAAGGAAGGTGAGTTGTTTGCCGAAAAGATTCAACGTTGAAGTGAACTCCGCTTGGTGTAAGGGTTGTGGCCTGTGCATGGCCGTATGCCCCAAGAAGGTTTTCGATTTCGATGGAAACCTCAAATCAACTCCATCCAGGGTCCAGGATTGCATAGGCTGCAAGCAGTGCGAGAATATCTGTCCAGACCTTGCTATTACAGTGGAAGGGAGTGGAGAAGATGCCCAGAAATGAATTCTGGCAGGGTAACGTCTCCCTTGCCCAGGGAGCTCTGGCCGCGGGGTGCAGGTTCTTTGGGGGCTACCCGATAACTCCTTCTTCGGAAATTGCCGAGACTATGGCAGAAGAGCTTCCGGCACTGAACGGCAGGTTTATCCAGATGGAAGACGAGATAGCGGGTATAGCAGCTACCATAGGCGGTTCTGTAGCCGGATATAAGGCCATGACTGCCACGTCAGGCCCCGGTTTTTCATTGAAGCAGGAAAACCTGGGTCTCGCCTATATGGCTGAGATCCCCATTGTTGTCGTAGACGTAATGAGGGGAGGTCCCTCGACAGGCCTTCCGACCTCTATTGCCCAGCAGGATGTGATGCAGGCCAGATGGGGATCCCACGGAGACCATGCCACGATAGCCTATGCCCCTTCTTCTGTACAGGAGTGTTACGAGATAGCCATCAAGGCTTTCAATATGGCTGAACGTTTCAGACAGCCCGTTCTGATAATGAGCGACGAGGTTCTGGGACATATGAGAGAAAAGGTTGTTGTCCCTGAAGAGGGTTCATTCCCCCTGGTCAATCGTAAACGTCCTTCCTGCGATCCTGAAAATTTCATTCCCTACAGTCCAGATCCGGAAGACAACCTGCCCCCCATGGCATCCTTTGGGGACGGGTATCGCTGGCATATTACGGGCCTGACCCACAACGAGTGGGGATTTCCGACCAACTGTGCTTCGGAGATCGCCAAAAAATCGGCAAGACTGATGGACAAGGTCAGTGCCTACAGGGACGACATCGTCGAATATGAAACAGAAAGTGTCGATGACGCGGAGATCATCGTCCTTGCCTACGGAAGCGTTGCAAGGACTGCACTGAGCGCCGTAAGGCAGGCAAGGAAGAACGGAATGAAAGTGGGCTATTTCAGACCCATAACGCTGTGGCCTTTCCCAGATAGGGAGATCGAGGCCCTCGCGGGAAAATGCGCCTCCATCCTGGTCCCGGAACTCAACTTTGGACAAATGATACTCGAGGTCGAGCGTGCGGTGCACGGAAAAGCGGATGTAGTCCAGATGAGCCTTGTAAACGGTGAGCTGTTCCAGCCCTCCGAGATCCTGGAAAAAATCGAGGAGGTGGCCCGATAATGCCCCGTCCTGAAGTTTTTGACTGGCTAAGGAAAAAGTTCTTTCCCCACATGTGGTGTCCGGGCTGTGGTCATGGCATCATCATGCACGCGATCCTGCGCGCCCTGATCGATTCGGGGAAAAAGAGAGAAGAGACAGTAATAGCATCCGGGATAGGTTGTTCCAGCCGTATGCCCGGCTACCTTGATTGTTGCACGATGCATACTACCCACGGGCGTTCCCTGGCTTTCGCGACAGGCATCAAGCTTGCCAATCCTGAACTGACAATAATCGATGTCATGGGCGACGGTGACTGTACCGCCATAGGCGGGAACCATTTCATACATGCATGCCGGCGCAATATCGGGATTACCGCAGTGGTAATGAACAACAATATCTATGGAATGACCGGGGGGCAGGCTTCGCCGACCACACCTCTCGGGGCCAAGGCTACGACAGCTCCATATGGTGCCATAGACCCGCCCTTCGATGTCTGCAAACTGGCCCAGGGAGCCGGGGCCACCTATGTCGCCAGAGCTACCATAGCCCAGCCGTTACTTTGCGAGCAGTATCTGACACACGGTATCGCCAACAAGGGTTTCTCCGTTATTGAGATCATTTCCAGCTGTCATACCCAGTTTGGAAGAAAGAACAACAGGAGAACTCCCGTTGACAACCTGAATTACCTCAAGAACGCATCGGTCCCTCTGGCCAGGTCCGAAACCATGACGCCCGAAGAACTCGAAGGAAAGATCGTTACAGGTGAATTTGTGAAAAGAGAATCTCCCGAATATACCGATCTTTACCTTGACCTGATCTCCCGCGTAAGGGGGGGTAAGTAATGAGTGATCGTTACGAGATCCGTTTTGCCGGTTCCGGTGGCCAGGGTGTTATCCTTGCGGCGGTTGTGGTCGGTGAAGCGGCCGCAATTTTTGAGGGCCTGAACGCGGTTCAATCCCAGGCCTACGGACCAGAGGCACGGGGCGGGAAGTCCAAATCAGAGGTCGTTATTTCCAGGGACGGGATCGACTATCCCAAGGCCACTGCCCCGAATCTGCAGATAATCCTGAACCAGACTTCCTGCGACGAGTTTGTGGCTGACACGGCAAAAGGCGGAGTGGTTATCGCGGACGACACTTACGTGAATTCCGTTCCCAATTCTGATGCCGAGGTTTACATGCTTCCTATTGTCAAGACCGCAAGAGAAAAGATTGGCAGGGAACTTGTGACCAATATGGTTGCACTGGGTGTAACCGCAAGGGTCCTTGAGGCTGAAGGCATGATGAAACCTGAATCTCTCAAGAAGGCCATTCTTCAACGGGTACCTAAGGGCACAGAAGAGATGAACGAACGTGCCTTCAATGAAGGGTACGAATTGATGAAGGCAAAAAAATAAACAGCGGCATAACTGATATAATTTCAGGGGCGGGGGGGTTATGACCCCCCGCCCCTTTTGATTTATGATGCCATGGCAGGGTTACGAAAAGGGGTGGGTGGTGTTTTTGAAGGATAGTGAAGGGAAGATCATCAGCGCCAACGTTGAGACAGTCAACAGCCGGGGGGACGGTGTCGTCAGGTCAGGCGATGACCGTTTCGTTTTTTTTGTGCCCGGTGCCCTGCCAGGAGAAAGGATCACGGGTAAGGTCGTCATCGTAAAGAAAAGCTACGGAGTGCTGGATCTTTTAGAGGTGAAGGAACCCAGCCCCGAACGGATAGAGCCCCGATGTCCGTGGTACGGAAGATGCGGAGGGTGTGCCCTTCAGCATGCTTCATATGGCTTCCAGCTCAAGATGAAGGATACCGTTGTCATGGATGCGTTCAGAAAGGTGGCATCAATGGTTTTGCCTGGCTTTGAAGGATGTGTGCCGTCACCGCTCCAATGGGGTTATCGCAACAAGGCCTCTTTTCCCGTGCAGATGTCCAAAGGTGTAGCAAGAGCTGGTTTCTATAGCCAGAAAAGTCACGATCTTGTCCCTGTGGATGTCTGTCCTGTCCTGGAAGAGAGGCTGGAAAGCTGGATAGGTCCTATCGGGTCTGCCCTGAAAAGGAGCGGGATCCAGGCATACGATGAATCGGAACATAATGGGCTGCTTCGTCATATTGTAGCTCGCTGTGCCGGAAGAACCTCGTCTTCGATGGTGGTTCCTGTGGTATGCCTTGCCCCTGGAAAAGACATTCCTGCCGAATTAAAAAACCTTGCAGACATGTTCATGGAGGAATTCTCGGGTGTCGGCGGTGTCAACATTAATTTCAATCCCTTGAGAGGGAACACAATCCACGGGAGATACTCCAGGCTTGTTGCTGGTGATGGTTCCATAACTGACAATATTTGCGGTTTTTCCGTGAAATACGGCCCCACGTCTTTTTTCCAGATCAATTCACTTCAGGCGGAGTTCCTTTTCAAGGCCGCGGTTGAAGAACTGGATCTGCTGGGATGCGAAAGAGTCCTGGAACTCTACAGCGGCACTGGTGCACTTACGCTTAACCTTGCCAGAGGCAGGAAGAAGGTCCATGCCGTGGAGGAATGGCCAGAATCAGCAGGTTACCTCAGGGAGAACGCCTTGATCAACGGGGTCGAAAATATTCATGTTCTTGAGATGAGTTCCGAGAGGGGCGTTCAATTTCTGGGGAGGGCGAAATTCGATGTCGTTGTAGTGGATCCACCAAGAAAGGGTTGCTCCGAGCATGTTCTGAAAGGAATAAGCGCGATAGACCCCGAATACGTTATTTATATTTCCTGCAACCCGTCGACCCTTGCCCGGGATTGTGCATTTCTCATGGAAAAGGGATACAGACTTCGAAATATCAGAACTTTTGATATGTTCCCCCAGACATTCCATGTTGAAACCATAGCTACGATGGTAAAAGAGAGGAGGAAAAAAAGAAAACCAGGTCCTGTGGCCGGAAAGGTCCGAGAATCGTGAATTGTGAATCGGGTGACTAGTGTGAAGCAGGAAAAACAAGGGCAAGGCCTTTTGGGTTCTCGGAAAAAGATTATTCTGCGTTCTGTGGCGCAAGAACCTGAGGGATTAAAGGGTAAGCTGGAGGGGCGGAAAAACGAGTCGGCAGGTTGAATATGCCTGGTGGCCTTGAGGTGCAGAACCCTGATGCGGGATTGGATGCTTGTCAAAGCGGTTGACCCAATCTATAATGTTCCATCGAGGGCGGACATAGCTCAGTGGTAGAGCATCGGCTTCCCAAGCCGAGGGTCGCGGGTTCAAATCCCGTTGTCCGCTCCATTTTTATCCTCACAGACAGTTTGCCCCCGGGTATGTGTTCATGGGCAATTCGTGATTATTCTGATGAAACCGTGTATTTCCCGTTTGTAGAACAAGAAAAATATGAGGCAATCTTTAGGTTGACATGAGAAGGGACGCCCATTAAAATCATGAAGGTTTGTTAAAAATTTCTCTTTATACAGTATTATGCATGCTAGGGGGGTAATTTGCGTGGCGAAGAACATCGCGGATGAAATTACCGAAGCCGAGGCAAAGGGAAAACAGATGGTCCAGGACGCCCGTACCGAAGGGGCCCGGATATTTGCCCAGGCGAAGAGTGAATCGGAGGATATGGTAAAGGCGGCGAAGCAGAATTTTCACAGGTCATTCCGTGAGGCTGTAGTCAAACTTGAGGCTGAGGCAGAAGTCGAAGCGGAAAAGATCGTAGAAAAGGGGAGAGCTGAGGCCGAGAAGTACGCCAGGGCACATGAGAGCAACATTGATGATGCTGCAGCATGGGTCGCCGAAGAGGTGATCGGTCGATATGGCAGTAACAAAGTTTAAAAAAATCAGGATCCTTTCGCATCACGAAGCACTGGATCATGTCATCGCAGAGATCCAGAAGATTGGATGCTGCGAGATAATTGACCGGGATGATGGTGGGAACGAAACTGGATCCGTAGTTTCAACTTCAGACAGGTCCCGGGACAGGGGATCTCTGGACCTTGATTCGAGTCTTTCAGACGTAAGGTTTATTTTGCGTTTTCTCGAGCCTCTGTACAAGGAAGAGGGCGGGAAGCTCGAAAGAATCCTTGGACCCAAACCTTCTGTTTCATTCTCTGATCTTTCCCTGCTGAAAAAGAGTACCGATATTTCGATGATCAATTCAGAAGCCCGCGCAATTGAGAGACAACTTACAGAGACCCGTTCAGAACTTGCCCAGATAGCCAACCAGTCACTTCTTCTTGATTCAATAAAAGGATTTACTCTTCCCCTCTGGATGATATCAAGGGGGACCGGGAAGGTCATGGGAGTGATGGGAACCATCGCTTCCTCCCAGGCATCGGCCCTTGAGTCTGATTTCAGTAATGCCTCACAAGGGGAAGGGCATATCTTTATCGCTCCGGTGTTAGAAAAACAGCCGGAGACAAATGCCGTGCTGGTTTTCTCCCGTTCCCGTGAGAGTGCCGTAATGGAATTGGCAGTGAAGAACGGTTTTTCCAGGATTGAGTGTCCCCAGGGTCTCGAAATGACTCCCGGAGAGGAACTGGAAAGGCTGGAAGGACTTGCGGCCGAACTCAAAACAAGACTTGAAGAGGCAGAGAAAAAAGCATATAGCCTGGCCCAGAGCTGGGTTCCGATCGTCAGAAAGCTCAACGATTTTCTCAATGTTTCCATAGCCCGTCGTGATGCAGCCGGATCAGGCGAATCTACAACGATGGTTTCGATACTCCGTTTTTGGGTTCCCGCGGACAGAACAGGTGACCTCGAAAAGGCATTGGCGCCATATTCCGGTTTGATCGATGTGCTCACCGAAGATCCCGCACCGGAGGATCACCCTCCGATACTACTGGACAACCCGCTGTGGGCACGGCCATTTGGTCCCCTTACAAAACTTTATGGCATGCCATCGTACAAGGGTATTGATCCAACCGTCCTGATGGCGCCCTTTTTCTTCCTCTTCTTTGGTATGTGCCTCGGCGATGGAGGGTATGGACTGATAATGGGAGCGTTTTTCCTTTTTGCCCTTGTCAGGTACAAGCTTTCCGGCGACACCAAAAACTTTTTCGTTCTGCTGTTGCTGGGTAGCGTTTCTACGATAATGGTGGGGGCCGTTACCGGGAGTTGGCTTGGGGACATGGTCGATGCCTTCGGAATATTCTCCTTCATACGTCCCCTGAAAGAAAGCGTGGTTCTCCTGAGGCCCATGAGTGACCCGATCACCTTCCTGGGTATCTCTCTGGCCCTTGGAGTAGTCCAGATCCTTTTCGGGATACTCATAGCAATGTGGGATGCCCTACGTAAGGGAGACATTATAGCGGCTCTTGGAGACCAGGGCGGATGGTTCATGCTCATAGTGGGGATACTGGTCTGGGGAGCTGGATCCATGGGAATGGGCGGAGAGGGCTTGATTCTGACAGGTAAAGGTCTTGCCGCATTGGGTGCACTTACGCTGGTGGCGACCCAGGGACGTGAAAAGCCCGGAGTCATTAGAAAAGCCGTTTTCGGGGTTCTCAGCCTCTACAACGTGACTTCCTATCTTGGAGACGTTTTGAGTTACAGCAGGCTCCTGGCTCTGGGACTCGCGACATCGGCCATTGCAATGATCGTGAATACCCTTACAAACCTGGTCTCCGGGATTCCCTATGTCGGCTGGGTCCTGGCGGCGTTGATCTTTTTCGGGGGCCATCTTTTCAGCGTTGTCGTCAATGTTCTTGGAGCGTTCATTCATTCATTGCGTCTTCAGTACGTTGAATTTTTCAGCAAGTTCTACAGCGGTGGAGGCCGGATATTCTCTCCGTTGAAATTCGAGACCAGGTACACGAACATTACTGACGGTACCATAGAGTAAAATTACCGGCTTGATGCCGGAACGATACAATCATTTTCCAGATCGTCTGAGAGGAGTGTTTCTTAATAATGGATCAGCTCGGGATTATGCTTTCGGTTCTTGGAGCGGCTCTTGCCGCCGGTTTCGCAGGTTCGGGTTCGGCTATAGGGGTAGGTATCGCAGGAGAAGCAGGCGCGGGTATCATGACTGAGGATCCTGGCAAGTTCGGTCTTGTTCTTCTGCTCCAGGCTCTGCCTGGAACGCAGGGTATATACGGTCTTCTTACGGCATTTTTCGCCATTCTGAAGGTTGGTCTACTCGGTGGATCTGCTGTACCTGTAAACGTTTGGCAGGGTTTGGGGGTTCTTTTCGCTTGTCTTCCGATAGCCATAGCGGGTTATTTTTCTGGAATAGCCCAGGGAAAAACATCTGCCGCTTGTATCCAGATGATTGCCAAGAGGCCTGAAGAGACCGGCAAAGCTGTCATTCTTCCTGCGATGGTTGAAACTTACGCCGTTCTTGCGTTGCTGATGAGCATCATTCTTCTTAACAGCATCCAGTTCTAGGCCATCGTCAAAGACGGGGTGAGAGTAATGTCTCTAGAGGATATTAAGGCCAGGATCGAGGCGGATGCCAAAGCCGAGGCCGAAGGAATTACAGGAAAATTCAGGGATCAGGCTGATGAGGTTATGAAGGTTGCCAAGGCCGAGGTGGATAAACTTGAAAAGGCCACTCAATCCAAAATCAAAACCGAAGAGACCGAGATTCTCAGGAGAAGAAAGATTGTAGCTGAACTGGATGTTCGAAAGATCCAGCTTGGTACCAAGAGGGACCTGATCGACAAGGCATTTCAAAAGGCTCTTTCGATCCTTTCAAAAATGCCCGGCGAAAAATATGTTCCTTTTATGACGGGCCTTCTTGATCGTTCCGTCTCCTCCGGAGACGAGACCGTTTATGTGGGAAAGGAAGAGAAGATCCTTGATGAAAAATGGATCTCGGATTTCAACAGCAGAAAAAAGACGAAACTGACCCTCTCCAGCGAATGGGTCCCTGCTTCAGGTGGTTTTGTTGCCAGAAGAGGGGATATTTATGTCAACTGCACCTGGGATGTTCTTCTTCGCAGGATCAGGGAAGATCTGGAGACAGAGGTTGTCAACCGTCTATTTCCGAACTGACCGGGGGGCTGAAGCATGACCCGTTCAATAGATTACGGCTATTCCGTATCCAGGCTCAGGGCGATGGAGAACCGTCTTCTTGACCCCGGCAGCTTCCAGAGGCTTTTAGACAGTGAAGATCTTTCCTCAGCCATGAGGGTTCTTTCGGAGACTGTCTACGGGAAATGGATGCTTGAACAGCAGCGTGAGGAACAGTTCGACCAGGCCATTGAGTCGGAACTTCAGTATGCATATTCCGAGACCGAAAAATTTGTTCCGGATCCCGGGCTTTACCAGCTTTGCAGGCTTCAGTACGATATCCACAATATTAAGGTTGTCCTTAAGGGTATCTTTGTTCATAAACAGGGCGGGAAAAGAAGGATGGATCTTCTGACCGGGCTTGGAAATATCAATGTGGATGATCTTGTTGTGGCCCTGGAAAGCGAAGACTACCGGCTTATGCCTTTCGGTTTCCACCGGACCGTTCCCGAGTGTGTAATGTTATGGGAGCAGACCCACGATATTTTGCAGGTCGAGACTGTCCTTGACAGGAAACTTTTTACCCTGCAGTCCGATCTTGCTTCTTCGATGCCCTTCGAAGGAGCAAGACTTTTCGTGAAGCACAGAATTGACTCAGAAAACATAAGGAACCTGGCTCGCCTGAAAAGGATGGGTTACGAGGCCGCCCAGGCATCTCCGTTTTTTCACCCCGGTGGTTTTGTCTCTGCTGAAAAAATAGTCTCAATGATCGGCGAACCCCTCGAAGGCTGGGAAAGAATTCTTTCTTTTGCTGATGTTTCCAGGGCCCTTTCAGGAGCACAGGAACATTCTGGCATTGATTCGCTACTGGTAGATCTTGAAAAATCAATCGATGATTTCCTTTCTTCCGTCCTTGAACAATTTAAATATAGTCCCTTCGCCCCGGAGAACGTTCTTAATTTTCTCTGGAAAAAGGAGATCGAGGCGAAAAATGTTCGTATTCTCCTTGTCGGGATAGGCAATGGCGCTGAAAGAAGTGTTCTTAGGAGGCTTCTCAGACATGTCTAGCGAAGTTAAGAAGCTCAAGATGGCAGCCGTTGGAGATTTTGAGAGTGTCCTGCCCTTCCAGGCTGTAGGTGTTACTCCCTTCATTCCCGAAGGGGGCCTCACGGAACTCCTTATGAGGCTTTCCCGTGAGAAATATGCCGTTGTTTTCCTTGTCGACGACCTTTACGCCCAAAACAGGGAGAGCATCGAGGAGATCAACGAAACTCAAAAAATCAGCATAATCCCTGTTCCCGGGATAAAAGGAACCACGGGGATCGGTATTAAGACTATCCGTGACAGTGTTGAGAGAGCTGTCGGTATGGATATCTTTGCTGTCAAATGAACTTGTCTGAAGATGTATTAGTATGCGGAGGGGATAGTATTGGTCATGAAGGATAAAATTGTCGGATCCATTGCGAAGATCTCCGGACCGCTTGTTGTGGCTGATGGAATGAGCGGATCCGGGATGTATGACGTCGTAAGGGTAGGAGACCTGGGGCTCGTGGGAGAAATCATCGAACTCAAGGGATCTACCGCTTCAATCCAGGTTTACGAGGAAACCTCGGGCCTCAAGCCCGGAGAACCCGTAGAGAGTACGGGTGCACCACTTAGCGTGGAACTTGGCCCAGGACTCATCGAGCAGTTTTATGATGGTGTGCAAAGACCACTTGCTCTTATCGAGAAGGCTGCGGAGAGTCCCTATATCTCAAGGGGTATCAACGTTTCAGCCATCGACCGTTCCCGGAAATGGGAATTTATTCCCTCAGTGGAACCAGGGACAGAGCTGTGCGAAGGGGACTTTATCGGGTATGTGCAGGAGACGGTTCTTGTAAAGCACATGATTACCGTTCCTCACGGAGTCAAGGGCAAGGTCAAAAAAATTGAAAGCGGCAGTTTCACTGTTGAGGAAGTAATCGCGGTTATTGATTCGGGCGATAAAGACGTCGATATTACCATGCTGAAAAAATGGCCAGTCAGAACCCCCCGGCCTGTTTCCCGAAGACTTGCGCCGAACATTCCGCTTACCACAGGGCAAAGGGTTGTGGACACCTTCTTCCCCCTGTCAAGAGGTGGAGCAGCATGTTGCCCGGGTCCTTTCGGATCGGGCAAGACGGTTATACAGCACCAGCTGGCAAAGTGGGCCGAAGCCGAGATAGTTGTTTATGTTGGTTGTGGCGAGCGTGGCAACGAGATGACCGACGTTCTACTTGAATTCCCGGAACTGGAGGATCCTCGTTCAGGACACCCTCTAATGAAGAGGACCGTTCTTATTGCCAATACATCCAACATGCCTGTTGCGGCAAGGGAAGCGAGCATCTATACGGGAATCACGATAGCAGAGTATTACAGGGACATGGGTTATTCAGTCGCTCTGATGGCTGATTCGACCAGCCGGTGGGCTGAGGCTCTCCGTGAGATATCGGGAAGACTTGAAGAAATGCCCGGAGAAGAAGGGTATCCTGCATACCTTGGGACCAGGCTTGCAAGTTTCTATGAAAGGGCAGGGCGAGCGATATGTCTCGGATCCGATTCAAGAGAAGGCTCGATAACCGCCATAGGAGCCGTGTCGCCTCCTGGAGGAGACCTTTCAGAACCGGTCAGTCAGAACACTCTTCGGGTTACCAAGGTCTTCTGGGGACTTGACGCGAACCTTGCCTACCAGAGGCATTTTCCTGCAATTAACTGGCTGCTTAGTTATTCCCTTTATTCGGAGAAGCTCGGAGAATACTGGGACAACAAGTATGATGGTGAATGGAGCGGATTTCGCACCGAAGCTATGACCCTGCTGGAAGAGGAAGACAGGCTCAGGGAGATCGTGAGGCTTGTCGGGATTGACGCTCTTTCCAGACAGGAAAGGATGATCCTGGAGACAGCCAAGTCTTTAAGGGAAGATTTTCTTCACCAGAATGCCTTCCACGAGATCGACACCTTTGCCTCAATGGACAAGCAATACAGGATGCTCAGAAATATTATCGGTTTCCACCATCTTTGCATGGATGCTATAGAACATGGTTCAACGATACAGGATCTCTTTTCCCTTCCCGTAAGGGAAGGGATTGCGAAGATGAGATATGTTGACGAAAAAGAACTTGATAAGATCGATGAACTTCTTCCCGAAATGAAGAAACAGGTGGAAGAACTGTCGCCGGAAGGGGGTATGGGGGATGTTGCCTAAGGAATACAGGACCATATCAAATCTTTCCGGTCCTCTGCTTGTTGTTGAGAACACAGAGAATGTCCGGTACGACGAACTTGTCGAGATCGAACTCGTTAATGGAGAGACCAGAAGGGGCAGAGTCCTTGAGATCACCCGTGATCACGCTCTGGTCCAGGTTTTTGAAGGCACCTCCGGAATAGATCTCGATAGCACAAAGGTCAGGTTTATGGGTAAGGTTCTTACTCTTCCAGTGAGCAAGGATATTCTGGGGCGTATATTCAATGGGCGCGGTGAACCAATAGATGACGGGGCTCCGGTCATCCCGGAAAAATCGCTCGATGTTAACGGTTACCCGATGAACCCATACTCTCGAGATTATCCCTCGGAGTTTATCCAGACAGGTGTGTCGACAATCGATGGCATGAATCCTATGGTACGTGGACAGAAACTTCCTATCTTTTCCGGAAGCGGAATGCCCCACAACAGGATAGCGGCCCAGGTTGCGAGACAGGCCACAGTTCTTGGAGGGCACGAGGATTTTGCCGTTGTTTTTGCGGCCATGGGAATTACCTTTGAGGAAGCCTCGTTCTTTATGGAGGATTTCCGCAAAACCGGGGCTATTGAAAGGACGGTCATGTTCGTCAATCTTGCCGATGACCCGGCTATCGAAAGGATCACGACGCCAAGGCTTGCTCTTACATGTGCCGAATACCTTGCTTTCGAAAGAGATTACCAGGTTCTGGTAATTCTTACTGACCTTACCAACTATTGCGAAGCTTTGCGAGAGATCTCGTCGGCAAGAAAAGAAGTTCCCGGAAGAAGGGGTTACCCGGGCTACCTTTACACTGACCTTGCAACCATGTATGAGAGGGCCGGAAGACTGAAAGGGAAAAAGGGTTCTATTACCCAGTTCCCGATACTGACGATGCCCGAAGATGACAAGACACACCCGATCCCCGACCTTACTGGATACATTACCGAGGGTCAGATCATTCTGAGCAGGACCCTCCACAGGAAGGGTATCTATCCTCCGGTTGACGTCATGCCCTCACTTTCAAGACTCAAGGATAAGGGTATCGGTGAAGGAAAAACAAGGGAAGATCACGCCGACCTTATGAACCAGCTATTTGCTGCCTACGCCAGAGGAAAAGAAGCCAAGGAACTTGCAACTATACTGGGAGAAGGTGCCCTTTCCGAGGAGGATAAGGCCTTTGCGCTCTTCTCGGACCGCTTTGAGGATTCATATGTAAGACAAGGAGAATACGAGAACAGAACCGTTCAGGAGACCCTGGAACTTGGCTGGGAGTTGCTTACGCTTATTCCTGTCAGGGAACTCAAGCGCGTAAGGGATGCATGGGTCGAGAAATACCTTAAGCCCAGGCTCAAGGAATCCGGGGAACAACGGTAGACCTGGATGGGCAAGGAGAGCTGACCATGGCAAAAAAACTTAGCGTAAACCCGAACCGGATGGAGCTTTCCAGGCTCAAGATCAGACAAAAGGTCGCAAAGCGTGGTCACAAGCTTCTCAAGGACAAACAGGATGCACTTATCAAGGCATTCCTCGAAAAAGCCAAAAATCTCAAGGAATTGAGAGAAAAGGTAGAGAAGGAACTTGAGGAGTGTTACAGGAGTTTTCTCCTTGCAAGGGCCCAGACTTTTCCGGCTATGCTGGAGCAGGCACTCATGATCACCGGGAGCGGGCTCTCGATCTCAATGTCGAACAAGAACATTATGAGTGTTATCGTTCCGGTCTTTGAGGTCCAGCAGGGAGAGGCCACTCTCAACTATGGACTTGGGACAACCACGGGAAACCTTGATGTGGCTCTTGAGAAATTTTCCAGGCTTCTTCCCGAGATGGTCTCAATGGCCGCGGAGGAAAAGGCGTTGAGGCTTATGGCTGTCGAGATAGAACGTACCAGGAGACGTGTCAATGCGCTGGAGCATGTCCTGATACCCTCCTTCCAGGAGACTATCAGATACATCACAATGAAGCTGGATGAACAGGAGAGAGCCAATCTGAGCAGGTTGATGAGGATCAAGGAGATCGTAAGGTCTCATTAGAAACGTTTTGGGAAAAATTAGTCAAAGAGCCTCTTCCTTTCAGGGAAGAGGCTCTTTTTTGCTCTTTGCATGATAAAATACATATCCGCGGAAAGTATTCCATGCGGTCGCTGTCCCGAAAGGGATAGAGGAAAGTCCGGGCTCCACAGGGCAGGGCGCTGGAGAAATTCCAGTGGGCGTGAGCCCAAGGAAAGTGCCACAGAAACATACCGCCCGGCACTCATTCAATGGCCTGGAGCAAGGTGCATGACGGATGCTTCATTGAGTCCCGAGTTTTCAGCAAAGATCCAGGCTATTGAATGAGTGCCGGGTAAGGGTGAAAAGGTGGGGTAAGAGCCCACCAGTTGCCGGGTGACCGGCATGCTAGGTAAACCCCGCCCGGAGCAAGACCGAATAGGAGGGGATGAGGTTGCCCGCCGACCCTCGGGTACGGTCGCTTGAGACTTGTCGCAAGGCTTGTCCCAGATAAATGACCGCTTCACACAGAACCCGGCTTAAGGAATGCTTTCCGCGGAAATGATCCTATGGGAAAGAAAAGGGGCGCATCGTTGAACGATGCGCCCCTTTTCTTGTGCATTGTATAAAAGATAGTGCTAAGGTTTTAAATGGAATAAGACTAAAGGGTCAATAGTACTATATAACCCATTTTAAAGGTGTTAAAGTGGAGCAAAGTGGCATAAAGTGGTAAAAAATGGGAGGAGAACCCCATGTTGGTGGGGACTTACGAACACCGGTTCGATCCTAAAGGAAGGATAGTCCTTCCATCAAAATTTCGAGACGAACTTGGCGAGAATCCGGTTGCTACAGTCGGGATAGACCAGTGTGTATCGATATATCCCGCTGACAAGTGGCAGGCACTCCTTGAAAGGTTCCAGAAGATGTCGTTCTCAAAGGGGAGGACCAGGGATTTTCTCAGGGTGCTTCTGGCTACGGCTCACGAGATACAGTTCGATGCTTCGGGCAGGGTGCTTGTTCCTGTCAACCTGAGGCAGCACGCAAGGGTGGAACAGGATGCGACTGTTATCGGTGTCGGTGATCACATAGAGATATGGGACTCCGGTTCATGGAACATTTATCTGGAGGGCGTGAAAAAGGAATTGCCAGATATTGCGGAAGAGGTTGAAGGATTATGAGCGGGCACATTCCTGTGATGCTTCCCGAGGTGTGCAAGGTCCTTGGGTCCCTTGAGAAGATCGGTTTTGTTCTTGACGCGACTCTCGGTTTTGGCGGCTATTCTGAAGCGATCCTGTTCAAGTGGCCCAACGTTGCAGTTCTTGGGGTAGATCAGGATCCCCAGGCGATCGAATCGTCAAAGAGAAGACTTGCTCCTTTTGGTGAACGATTCAGGGCTGTTCACGGAAACTTCAGAGATATAGGAGAAATCCTGGAAAGATCCGGAATGGGTGTTCCTGATGCCATACTTTTTGATCTGGGGGTTTCGAGTGTTCAGGTGGATACCCCTGAAAGGGGGTTCTCCTTCCAGGAGGCCGGGCCGCTGGATATGAGGATGGATACGGCGGACGAGAGGATGGGAATGGCTGCCGATATAGTAAACAACTACGGAATGAAGGATCTGATAAGGATTTTCCGGGATTACGGCGAGGAGCGTTTTGCCGCCCAGATAGCGAGAGGGATCATCAAGTACCGGGAAAAGGAAGGGCCCGTAAATAACACAGATACCCTTGTTGGCATCATAAGAAACACTCTTCCGGCTCCGGTACAAAGAAAAATGGGTCGTAACCCGGCAAGAAAAATATTCCAGGCCTTGCGAATCGCGGTAAATGATGAACTGAAGGCGCTGGAGGAGGCATTGGAACAGTGCGGGCGTTTTTCGAAAGACAGGGTCACCTTGGTGGTACTTAGTTATCACTCTCTGGAGGACAGGATCGTAAAAAGAAAATTCCTGGAGTGGAAGGGTTTGTCCCTTGGAGTGCTTCCTTTCAGGAAACCTCTTGTTCCTGGTGAAGAGGAACTTGAGGAGAACCGGAGATCCAGAAGCGCAAAAATGAGAGTTTTCCATTTTGGCCTAAAGGATCCGGGGGGGAAGAAGAGATGAACGGACAGAATCCTGTACTTGAATATTCCGGAAACGGACGGATACGAGGCAGAGGCTCGATCTGCATTATGATATGCGTAGTAACTGTTGCTCTTCTGATGGGGCTGGTAGGGCTCAGGTTATATTGTTTGAATCTTGAATATAGGTTGGCAGGGATCCAGAACCAGATAGTTGCACGAGAGGAGGAACAGTCGCGACTTGAGAAGGATCTTGCCAGTTTACTGAATCCGACAAGAGTGTATAGTTATGCGAGGTCGGAACTCGGTATGAGGGCTTCTGCAAATATAGGCCTTGTAAGGATTGCCGGAACAGAAAGCAGACCCTCCGGGCCGGTTTCGCCGGGTCCCGAGACGGGAAAGTTCAGAAGCGCCCTTGTCAGGCTGGTTGACGCCATAACGGGCAAAGCCTCTGCGCGACAGTAAGATCCACCATCACTGAAAGGAACGGGCAATAAATAATGATAAGCCTGAGGAAATCTCCGTGGTTTTTTATGTTTCTGTGCGTTCTTGCGATCCTCTTCAGGCTCTATTTTCTGCAGATGGAACCAGATCCGAGAGTGAGGTCCCAAGCCTCCAGCCAGTACTGGGCCAGGCTAAAAGTCAGTGCCCAGCGTGGATACATAAGAGACAGCAACGGAATATCCCTTGCCTTATCAACCCCGGCATTCAGCTTTTTTATCGATCCTACCATATGGGACCCCACAAATGCTCCGCTTCTCAAGGATCATATCTCCGGCACAAAACTCGAAAAAATTTCCGGGAGAATGGAAGGAAGGTATTATCAGGTTGCCCGAAAAGTCACGCCCGATGATGCTGAAAAAATGATAAGGATGAAACTTCCGGGACTTTTCTGGGTCAAGGAGACCCGCAGGGTATACCCCCAGGGGCGCACCCTTTCCCATGTTCTTGGGTATTGCGATATAGACGACGAGGGACTTGCCGGCCTGGAACTGTTCTGGAACCATGCCCTTTATGCTCCGCCTGAAAGCAGGATAATTGCCAAGGACGCCAAGGGAAATTTTGTGGATGTTGCAAGGCCCGGAAAACCTGTTGCGCCCGAAGGTCAGGGATCAGTAGGTCTTACAATTGATTCCAGGCTTCAACATATATTAGAAAGAAGACTCAGGGAGGGTGTTTCAAAATTCAAGGCCGAGTGGGCCGCCGCGGTGCTCCTGGAGCCGGATACAGGTCGTGTACTTGCCATGTCCAGCCTGCCGGATTTTGATCCAAACGACAGGAGCACATTCAGCAATGGAGAATCATTGAGAAATAACGTGATCTCAAGGGTTTTCGAGCCGGGATCAACCTTCAAACCGGTAATTTTGGGTAATGTGATCGATAACGGTCAGGTCTCTAAAAATACATCCGTTACATGCACTGGCAAGATCAAGGTCGCTGATGTTGTGATCCATGATATAAAAGCCCATGGCAAGATCGACATGACCCGGGTTATTGCGGATTCCTGCAATGTCGGCATGGTAATGAGTGTTGAGAAGTCCGAACCGCTTCAGACCTGGTCCTTCCTGAGAAGATGCGGTTTCGGATCCATATCGGGGGTTGAGATTCCTGGTGAAGAAAGCGGTCTGATGACTCCGCCCTCCCAGTGGAGAGGTTCAATACCGGCTACTATATCCATAGGGCACGGGATTGGAGTAACTCCCCTGCAGCTTGCTGTTGCTATTTCCGCTATCGCTAACGGGGGAAGGATAATGAAACCCTTCATGGTTTCTGAGGTCCTTTCCAGGGAAGGAAATGTCCTCTACGCGGGAAAGCCCACGGTTATGGCCGAGGTTTTTTCCAGTGATACTGCCAAATGGCTTCGTTCAGCAATGAGAAAGGCTGTTGAAAATGGTACAGGAAAAAATGCTGACCTCCCTGGTGCCCATATCGCGGGGAAAACCGGAACGGCCCAGGTGCCTGGTTCCGGAGGATATATCAAGGGGTCATACACCCCTTCCTTCGCAGGTTTCTGGCCAAGCGAAGATCCTGGTTTTTTACTTCTTGTTGTGATAGGTAATCCCGGCTCGGGTGATTTTCTCGGGGGAAAGGTGGCGGCTCCCGTTTTCAGAAATATTGTTCAGGACATTGAGCAGATCTCAAGGTAATACCTCTCTTCCAAGAAATGGGGGAAAAGGATGAATTTAAGGGAACTGACAGATATGTTGGCGTCCAAAGGGGCTCTCAGGCAGGTTGTGCAACCCCTTGTTTCCGTTACTGAAGAAATCGGGGACCCCGGCGACAAGAATATTTCCGAGATCACCCATGACTCCAGGAATGTTATCCCAGGGGCTCTTTTTGCCTGTATCAGGGGTGGAAAGCAAGATGGTCACCTTTTTGCTAATGAGGCCAGAAAAAGAGGGGCCAGCGCCCTTCTTTGCGAAAATGATACAGGAGAGGAAATTGTCCACCTGATAGTGGATGATGCCAGGAGAAGAGTCGGGGAAGTTGCTTCGGCAGTTTACGGAAATCCGTCCTCATCGATGAAAATGGTTGCGGTAACGGGAACCAACGGGAAAAGCACTACTTCTTTTATGCTTCGTTCCATCATGGGTGCCTCAGGGGAAAAGGCAGGGATAGTGGGAACAATTGTCTATGATGATGGTTCTGGAATAGAGATGGAGGCCAATAGAACCACACCTGAAGCAACCGATATCCAGCGATTGCTTTTAAATATGTCGCAAAACGGATGTAACTCCTGTGTGATGGAGGCATCCTCTCATGGTCTTTCACAATATAGACTGTCCGGTTGTCTTTTCGATGGGGCGGTCTTTACCAACCTTACTCCCGAGCACCTGGATTTCCATGGAACAATGGAAAATTATTTTGCTTCAAAGGTCAGGCTTTTCCAGGATCACATGAAGGGGTCGGGATGGAAAGTTTCAGTAAACAATGATGATCCATACGGCAGGGTTATTCGGGAGATGTTCAAAGGTAATGTCCTGTCTTTTGGTCTTGAAAAAGAATTTTCCCCTGATTATCTGGGTGAGATCGAGGGGATGGATCTGGAAAAGATCGAAATGACAGTTTATGGTCCTTTCAATGGTTCCCCCATAAGATTGAAACTGCCTGTAACGGGATCCTTTAATGCCCGAAATGCTCTCGGGGCGGCGTCGCTTTCTTTTGCGATGGGTTATTCTGCGGAAAATATCATCAAGGGTCTCGAAAACCTTCCCCAGGTTCCCGGGAGACTTCAGAGAGTTCTCCTTCCTGGTGGAGTTACCGCGCTCATTGATTATGCACACACACCGGATGCCCTTTTTAACGTTCTTTCGGCTGTCAGGGAAGTCTGTAATGGCGAGATATGGTCTGTTTTCGGGCTAGGTGGAGACAGATTTCATGAAAACAGGCCTGTAATGGGTGATATTGCTTCAAGGATCGCAGATCACCTTGTGATCACCATGGACAACCCAAGGAGCGAGGATCCGGCATCAATAGCTGATCAGATAGTTGCGGGGATACCCTCAAAGGATGACAAAAAAAGAGGCGACCGGGTTATAATCCTTGATCGGAAAGAGGCAGTGGAATATGCCCTTGATCGGGCAGCAACAGGAGACGCTGTTCTTATTTCCGGAAAAGGTCCGGAAAAAAACATCGTCTTTTCGGACAGGGTTATTCCCTACAGTGATCTTGAGGCGGTAGAGGAATGGTTGAAAAGAAGAGGTTCGAAATGAACAGGTTTTATCAGTGCGATGAATGGACTCTCTCGAAAGCGGCGAAACTGACAGGGACACGATGGTCGGGGGAAGACGTTCATCTTTGCCGGCCTTTCAGGGTCGACACCAGGGAAATCCAGGCCGGGGACGTATTTATTGCACTGCCGGGGGAGAACAGCGATGGGCACTTTTTCCTGGATGACGCCATCGAAATGGGAGCCGGAGCCCTTGTTATCAACCCCGCCCTTACAGGTCCTGTGATGGACAGGATACTGGATGAGAAGATACCCGTTTTGTTTGCCGACAATACAGGGCGGGCTCTCAAGGAACTTGCCCGTAAAAGACTTGATATACTGAAACCTGAATGTGTTATGGCAATAACAGGAACGGTTGGGAAGACAACTACCCGCGAAATGGTGCGTGCCGTAACGGAAAGCCGTGGAGATGTTCATTGTGCCAGAAGGAGTTTCAATACCTGGATCGGGTGTTCTCTTACCGTGCTGGACGCGCCTCCAGGGACAAAGGTTATCATATTGGAAATGGGCACAAATCACCCCGGCGAGATATCTGAAATGGCGACACTTTTTCGGCCCGATTACGGGATCATTACCGAAATTGGAGAGGGACACCTTGAAGGCCTGGGAGATATTGAAGGTGTCCTTTCGGCAAAAATGGAACTTGCCGAGAAGGGAGAACTCAAGGTTCTGTCCTATAATATCGATAACAACTCATTGTCCAGATCCGTTGGCTCCCTTCCGGCAAAAATCAAAAGAATCTCCGTTGGAAGGAGTGATTCCCACTACAGGATCATTTCCTCCACTTTTGGCCTTGTCAAAGAAAAACCCCTGCTCTCTGTGGAGGTTATGACTCCCAAAGGCTTGAGAAAAGTAAGTGCAGAGCTTTTCGGCGATCATAATGCCCTGTCAATGGCTTTTGCGATGGCAGCGGGAGATTATCTCGGGATCGGACCTGAAATTCAGGTCAGGGCCCTCGAACAGTTCAATCCCATGCCGGGCAGGGGCGTCGTTCGACTTCTACCGGGTGGGGGTATTGGCATCGACGATACCTATAACGCGAACCCCCTTTCGATGACACAGGCCCTTCGCACAATTTCATCTATGACTCCTTCCCCTGGATCGAAAAGAATGGCAGTTCTGGGAGGGATGGGGGAACTCGGAGACATATCTGGAATGCTTCACCAGAATATAGCCAGCCTTTTTGAAGGACTTGACGAGGTTTATCTTTACGGGGAAACCTGGAAGACCTCGATGAAGGGACGTTTTCCTTACAACACAAGGCATTTCAATGACATAGAGGAGATTGCCACAGTTCTCCAGGAAAGGGTGTTTCCCGGGGATGTTATCCTCTTCAAGGGCTCCAGGTCTTTCAAGGTAGAAAGAGTGATCGAGATCCTGGAGGGTACAAGATGATGGGAAGTGTCCTGTTTTTTGCAGGTGTTCTTGTTTTGGGTGTAATTTTGCAGGAATTTTGGGTCAAATTCCTGCAAAAAAGAAATATATCACAGACCATGAAGGAGTATGGTCCTCAGAATCATATTCTGTCCAAAAAAGGAACACCTACTATGGGAGGCGTGATCTTTCTTTTCCTGGGCGTGGTTATCTCTTTTGTGTTTTGCCTGGCAGGGTTCTGGAACACAAGACTTGCTATGGAAATAATGTTCTTTCCCATTGCAGGAGGGCTAGTAGGGCTTGGGGATGATCTTCTCAAGTATTACAGGGTTTCGAGCGAGGGGTTAAAAAGTCTTCAAAAACTGGTTCTGCAGTTTATCGTGGCAGTTTTGTGGGCTGTGTTTTTTTTGTCATGGAGAGATCTCTCTCTGTTTCCTGGATATGAGATCGGGGGAATAACAGCCTTTCTTCTGATTGTCTTCTTCCTTACAGGGGGGCTTAATGCGGTTAACATAACCGATGGCCTGGATGGTCTCGCATCCGGAGCCTGTGCCATATCTTTTGCAGCCTTCATCCTTCTTGCGGGGGCGGGAAACCCTGCTTTTGCCGGGGCCCTTTCGGGGCTTGCAATTTCAACGGGTTTTCTTTTTCATAATTCTTTTCCTGCAAGGGTCTTCATGGGTGATTGCGGTTCCCATTTTCTGGGGGGGCTGCTTGTATCGGTCTGTATGGCAGGGAATTTCACCCTGCTTCTTCTCCCTTTAGGTTTCATCATGGGTATCGAGGTAATTACGGTAATTATCCAGATAGTGGCCATTAAAGGTTGGGGGAGGAAGGTTTTTCTTATGAGCCCTGTCCATCATCATTTCGAACTTGCGGGATGGAGTGAGAAAAGGGTTGTCTGGACCTTCTGGGGAGCTCATATTGGAGGTTTGTTGATAATGTCGGTTCCGGTCATGATAATTGCGGACAGGTTCGGGGGAGCATGAAATGAAGGGATCCTTTGAAACATCTGTCAAAGCTCGCAAAAAGGATTTTTCGGTCACAGTGGTCGGGGCAGGTGTCAGCGGGAAGTCCCTGGCAATTCTGGCCAGAAACCTCGGGTACAGGGTATTTGTAACCGAGGCGAGAGATATCGATGAAGAAACGGTCGGATCATTCAGGAACTACGGAATATTTTATGAAGAGGGAGAACATTCTCCAAAAATGCTGGAGTGTGATCTTGTGGTCCTCAGTTCGGGTGTCTCACCAAAAAGCGAGCCGGTGGTTATGGCTAAAAGCCGGGGTATACAAATAATGGGAGAAGCAGATTTTGTATCCCCTTACCTGAAGGGAAAGATCATCGGGATAACCGGCAGCAACGGGAAGACCACGACGACAATGCTTACCGGGCATCTTCTTGAAAAGGCCGGTTTCCGGACAGGGGTGGCAGGAAACGTCGGAAGTCCTCTCGCCGAACATGCCGGGATTGACTATGATGTCGTTGTTGCGGAACTTAGCAGTTTTCAGCTTTACTGGACAAGCGATCTGCGGACCGATGTTTCGGTTGTTACAAATGTTGACCCCGATCATATTGACTGGCACGGGTCACTTGAAGAGTATCACAGGTGCAAGAGAAAAATTCTCGCGATGTTAAGGAATGACGGGAAAGTGATTTGTCGCGGTAAAGATCTTGAGGCTCTTTACCCGGAAGGGTTCGGTAAAGAAGGATTGTACCCCCTTTTTTGGGAAGAAGATGGATCTCTATATGACAGGGGCCATATATTAATGTTGTCAGAGGAAGCGGAATTGGCAAGCGGAGAGGGCAGGTCCGTTCTTTTCCGCTATAAAGACCTTCCCCTTCTGGGGAGACATAACCATGAAAATGCCGCAATGGCAGTTACGGCTTTCTCTATGTTTGCCAACGATTTATCCACCGTTTCGGCCTCACTTGAGAATTTCAAGGCACCTCCCCACAGATGTGAGCTGGTCGCAGTAATAAAGGGGGTATCCTATATTGATGATTCCAAGGGTACTAACGTTGCTGCCACGGTGACTGCCCTGAAGTCCCTCAAGGGGAGAAAGACAGTAATATTGGGGGGGAAGGGTAAAGGAGAAGACTACGCTCCTCTTGCTTCCGCTGTAGCCAGTGAAGCAGCCTTTGCGATCCTGATGGGAGATGAGAAGGATAATATTCGCGCGGCTCTTGACGAAGTCGGGTATAAATTCTATCAGGAGGCCGAGGACATGAATGATGCGGTAGAAAAAGCCTCTTTATCGACCAGGGAAGAAGGAGGCATGGTTCTCCTTTCACCGGCCTGTACCAGTTGGGACAGATATCCCAACTATAAAGAGAGGGGAATGGATTTCAGAAGAAACGTTGCAAAACTTGTGGAAAGGAACATCGATGCAGGCTAAAGTGGATCAAATTCCTGCCAGGCATAGACCACTCTGGGGGCTTGCCATTCAGGGCACCTGGGTGATCCCCCTTGTTCTCTCATGCATCGGGATATTGATGATCTCGTCGGTAACTGCCCAATTGACAGTAACCCAGGGCAGGACACCCTTCTATTATGGTTTAAGACAGATAAAATGGCTTGGTGCAGGTCTTGTCATGATGATAGCCTGCACTGTTCCCACCACGGAGTTCTGGAAAAAATGGAGTGGAGTCATCTGGCTGGGATCTCTTTTTCTTATGGTTTTTACCCTCATTCCAGGTATTGGCAGGGAAGGTGGCGGGTCCAACCGCTGGGTCAGGTTCGGTCCTTTTTCGATACAGGCATCGGAAGTTATGCTTCTGACCTTTGCCCTTCATCTTACAAAAAAGTTACGTGAGGCTGGATTAGACAGAAAAAAAGGTATGGCAAGGACTATCGTCCTCTTTGTGTTGTCATCGTGGCCTTTTGCGTTTCAGCCTGATCTTGGCGGAGCATTGATAATGTTTGTCCTTTCTATGGGTATCTATGTTCAGGTTTTTGGCTGGTTTCTTCCGATTGTTGCAGGAATTTCCGCTATGATAGGGCTTTTTGTTCCCTTTGTTTTTTTGAGCAGATACAGGTTTGAAAGGCTTATGGCTTTTCATGATCCCTGGAAGGACCCTCTTGGGAGCGGTTTTCAGACCCTGCAGGGCTTTGTGGCTTTTGCAAACGGGGGGGGATTTGGTGTTGGTATAGGGCATGGTCTGCAAAAACTCCAGTACCTCCCGGCCGCCCATACCGATTTTATTCTTGCTGTTATAGGGGAAGAACTTGGACTTGCAGGAACATTTACTCTGGTGATCCTTTTTGGAGTTTTTTTTCTGATACAGTTTCTTTCTTATTTGACACTGGATGATGATTTTGACGCGACCCTTGTCTGGGCGATGACCCTTGCAATTTTTATTCCTTTCATGGTGAATGCCGGTGGAGTCCTGAGAATTCTGCCTCTCACTGGAGTTCCTCTTCCCTTTGTGAGTTACGGAGGGAGTTCCCTTGTTCTTGGATGGTGCAAGGTTGGTATCCTGCTCCGCCTTTTGAGGAACGTTTAGATGAAGGTGCTTCTGGTAGCAGGAGGTACTGGAGGGCATATATGGCCGGCGATAGCGTTCGCTTTATGGCTCAATGAAAAAAATTCGGGAAACGATACCAGATTCGCCTGTGGGAGCAGATCCCTTGAGAGGGAAATATTCGCGCATGAGGGCATAGAGCCCCTTTTCCTTCCGATAGAGGGATCTCCCCTGTGGGGCGATCTTCGAACAAGGTTTTCGAGATGGAGAGGTATGTGGAAATCCTTCTGGATCTCGGCCGGTCTTTTGAGGGAATGGGAACCGGATGTCTGTATTCTCTTCGGCGGATATGTGTCGTTTCCAGTAATAATTGCCTCTCTTGTTACAGGGACACCTTTTGTGGTACATGAACAAAATGCCAGGGCAGGGAGGGTAACCAGGACAGCCTCCCTGGCGGGTTCTCCTGTTTTCTCCGGATGGAAGGAATGCCTCCCTCTTGGTGAAGGCAAATTTGTCCGATCGGGTATTCCGGTTAGATCTATGACAAGGATGGCCCCGGAAATTGCCTGGCGAAAACTGGGCCATTACGAAGAAGTTCCTCCTTCACCCAGAGTGCTGGTGCTTGGTGGTTCCCTTGGGAGTGATCCTGTATCGCAAATCTTTGCGGAAGCATCAACAATGGAGCCCTTTAGCGGCTGGAGCATTATTCAGGTGAGTGCTGTGAAGGAACCCGTTAAGAGAGGGGTGAACCATTGGATTCTTCCCAGAGAATGGGATGTTGGCCTTCTTTATTCCCTGGCCGATGTGGTTGTTTCCAGAGCAGGAGCATCCACTCTTGCGGAAATTGTTGAATTTGGCCTCCCTTCTGTCATAATTCCGTGGAGAGGAGCTGCCGACGATCACCAATTTGAAAATGCAAGACTCTTTAAAGAACAAGGGCATGGTTCCATTTGGGAAATAAATAACGGACTTCTTCCAAACCTTGGTTTCATGATAGACTATGAGTTGAAAAGGGCTCGGCCCGGTCAAGAAACTTGTCCCGAATCCGGCAATTTTGAATCTTGTGAAATACTCTGGAGATATGTCCAACAATACGCAGAAGGGAGAGGTCGCAATTGAACGACTTGACTGGCCGATTCGAAGAACTCAAAAATGTACATCTTATGGGGATCGGTGGAGCGGGGATGAGCGGTTTGGCCCTTCTTCTCCGGCAGTTTGGAATGAATATCAGCGGATGCGATGTCTCGCATACGCATTACATACACAAGATAGCGACCCAGGGTATTAAGTTTTCCCTCGGTCACGACAAAAACCACCTTGATGTTTACAAGCCTGAAGCGGTTATTTACAGCAGCGCGATACCTTCTGATACGGAAGAACTTCTTGAGGCCAGGAGAAAGGGGATCCTGACTTTTAAAAGGGCAGAAGTTCTTAGCTGGCTTTTTAATATGAGAAAAGGAATAGGAATTGCCGGAACCCACGGAAAGACAACAACTGCCTCCATGACGGGACTTATCCTTGAAAATGCAGGTCTTGACCCCACCGTTGCGATAGGAGGGGAACTTTGCGATATCGGCGGGAACGCAAAACTTGGTTCCGGGGCCCACATGGTAGCGGAACTTGACGAAAGTGATGGATCATTTGAACTTTTCAGATCCCATGTTGCCGTTGTTACTAATGCGGACTGGGATCATGTAGATTTCTACCCGAATTTCAATTCGGTCCTTAAAGCCTACAAGAGGTTCCTCGAAAACCGCGCAGAGGAAGGTACCGCGATAATTTGCGGTGAGGACAAAGGATTGTCCATCCTTCTCCAGAACAATATTCAGGGCAAGTATCTTACCTATGGGTGGGGAAACGGTTGGGACTGGGGAGCCAGGGATGTCAGGCACACTCCCGGAGGGGGTGTGTCGTACACGGTCTGCCGAAAAGGTTCTCCCGTCTGTGACATTGTTCTCCAGGTCTCGGGAGAACATAACGTCCTAAATTCTCTGGCGGCCTGTGCGGCAGCCGATTCCGCGGGTATTCCCCTTGAACTCTCGGCACAGGCATTGCGCTCTTTCAGGGGAGCAAAGAGGCGACTTCAGCACATGGGTTTTATCAACAGGATGAATGTCGATATTTACGATGATTATGGACACCACCCAAGAGAGGTATCCGCAACATTGAGCACTCTGAAGAAAATGTTTCCCGACAGAAGGCTTACCGCTGTTTTTCAGCCTCACCGGTTCACAAGGACAGCTGCCATGTACAGGGAATTTGCGGAGGTACTCTCACTTGCCGATGGCCTGTTTCTCCTTCCCGTATTCCCCGCAGACGAAATCCCGATCGAAGGAGTTTCCTCAACGCTTATTGGAGATCTTGTCATGCAGAAGGGTCACGGCGAATACGCCCTCTGCAACGATATGGATGAAGTTGTCAACAGGATATGCTCCTCCGTAAAAGAAGGAGATGTAATTACAACCATCGGAGCCGGAGATGTTTCCATTGTCAGCGAAAAAATCATGCAGCGCCTTGAGAGGAAAGGCGTGACCCTGGATGCGGTGGCGGTCAAGGCTTAGCAAGGAAATTCAGGCGTTTTTTTCCTTCGATCAACCCCTCAGTGGAATGACGACCCTTGGAGTTGGAGGCCCCGCCGAGTGTCTTGCCAGACCAAAGACACTCGGTGAGTTCTGCCTTTTTCTCGATTTTTGCCGCTCAGAGGGAACCCCGTTGTGGATAATAGGTAGCGGGAGCAATATTCTTGTTCCTGATGACGGGTTGCCCGGTATAACTCTTCAAACCTTCGGACTGAATGGGATCTTTTGGGAAGAGCAAGGGGACTTTGTTCTTCTTTATGCCGAATCAGGAGTTCTCATGGCATCGCTTCTGGGCCTTTCCATCAGGAAGGGGTGGTCCGGCCTGGAGTTTTCCGCAGGCATACCGGGAACTTTGGGTGGAGCTCTTTCTGGCAATGCGGGGGTGGGTGATCTGTCTATAGGGGGACTTGTAGAGTCCGTGGGAGTTGTCGATACGAATGGGAAGGTCGAGACAAGACAGGCAGGGGATTGTATTTTTTCCTACCGTTATTCCAGTATTGGAGAAGAAGGAACACCTATAATTTTTTGTACACTTCGCCTTGAAAGGTCCAGCCCGGATCACGTGGCTGACGGAACAAGGAAAATGCTGTCAAGACGAAAGGGACAACCAAAGGGAGCTCGTACAGCCGGGTGCATTTTTAAAAACCCCCCGGGGCAAAGCGCCGGTATGCTACTGGATGAGGCCGGTTGCAAAGGGATGTCTTGCGGAGGTGCCACGATATCCCGAAGGCACGCCAATTTTATTGAAAACTCCGGTTCAGCGACTGCCGGTGATGTTGCCTCCCTTATCGTGAAATGTGCCGATAGAGTGCGTGGTCGCACAGGTATTTCGCTTCAGAGGGAGATCCGGTTCCTGGGTTATATTCCCCATGAAAAAATTAATTACTAGAATCATTCTTGTTTTATCCTTTATTGCCGGGATGTTATACTCTTCTGAGAGCTTTTATCAATTTTTCAGGTTTCGGGGAGTATCGTTTTATTCGCTGGCTCTTGTTTCGGATGATCTTTTCTGGAAACGGATTGATCCTATTTCCCACAGGTTATGGCCATTTTTAATGATCCGGTCCAGTAAGATCGAGAAATCGCTAATGTCCGTTGCGCCGGTTTCAGTGGACATTGAAATGACATCGCCCGGTTTTTTCAAGGTGGATTTTTTGCCACTTGAGCCTTGGTTCCTTGTTTTCTGGTCGGGTGGAGAATGGTTTCTTTCCAGGGAAGGAAGGATGTGGTCTGTTCATCATTCCCTTAACAATATAATTTCAGGGCAGGAGGCAATAGAAGGACCGGTGCTTGTTTGGGGAGAGGATCTTTCCGACCCTGTCCCTGCAGGGATGGATTTTGAAAATTCCGTTGTTGATTCGAGCTTGCCCATGGGAGAAATCCTTTCCTGGAAGGACGCGTTGGTCAAGACCGGTTTCTATCCGAGGGTTTCCTCTGTCACTGTCAGAAAACGCGAGGGAAGACGGATAATTGAGATTCTTGAAAGGACCGGGTCAGGTAGCATAAGGATACTCCTTGCTGATACGACTGAAAACTGGAAAACACTCTTCGATGCTGTTGACGAGATTCTTTCGCAGCCGGGAGTAAGCGGGAAAAACCTGGTGCTCGATACAACTTATACCGGCAGAATTCTTGTAAGGGTTATTTCCTGAAATAAATTTTATTAAGGAACGGGGTGCCAGACATGAGACCTGAACCAGCGGATCCTTTCCTGAATTCTGTTCTTGATATCGGTACCCGCAAGATAGCCGTTGCGGTGTTTGAGAGTGATCCGGCCACAATGGAATTTCATGTTAACTGCATTGCCACGGCACATTCAATGGGGATCAGAAAGGGTGATATTCTGGATCCTGATCTTGTTGTCGAATCCATAAGGCAGGCCTTCGAAAAAGCTGAAAAGGAAGTTGGCCTCCATATCAGGGATACGGTGGTGTCCTTTGGGCCGACAGGTACAAGGACAATTGTTTCGGAATATAAAATTTGTCTTAGTGACGAAACGGAACCTGAAAAGCCTGTTAACGCAAGCGACATGAAAGAGGTGGTCGCCAAAGCCATTGCTTCAGAGTGCCCCAGACCGGAAGAATTTCTGATGCATGCTTTCCCGATGGAGTATTCTGTCGACGGGGGACAGCCCCTGAAGGATCCGCGGGGAGTAAAAGGAACTGAACTTTCAGTTTCGGTTCTTTGTATCTTTGTTCCTGAACAGTCTTTCCTGGATGCGCTGGATTGTGTCAGGAAATCAGGTGTACATGTTCATGGAATAATCCATAAAGCTGTTTCCTCTGCCCTGGGCCTGCTTTCCAATGAAGAATTCAGGAGAGGAGCGGTGGTAGTGGACATGGGTGCCGGGACAACAAGTATTACCACTATACGTGACTCCCGGATCAGAGGCGTATCGCTATTACCGACAGGGGGAGACCATGTAACGGGGGATGTTGCCGAGGTTCTGGGGATACCCTCTTTCGCAGCGGAGTTCCTGAAGCGTGAGGTCTCCCTTGAGGAGGAGGAAGACTCTCTTTCCGACGAACTTGAAATCGAAATCGACGGTAAACCTTTTGTTACAACCGTCGAAGAGGTTCTTTATATTGTTTCTTCAAGATTTGAGGAAATGATGGTCCGGTTTGTTAAACCGGGTATCCTTTCCATGTCGGCAGGGAAGGGGCCAATGGAGGTCCTCTTTTCGGGGGGGGTGACCCGTTCGCCCGGTTTTATTGATATGACCGAAAATCTTACTGGTTTTCGGTGCAGGATAGCTGAGCCGGTCAATTCCAGAAGTTTGCCTCCCGGCAAGGGGGGGCCGGAATTTAACTCCCTCATAGGCTCAATCCGCTATATTTCCGAGAGAGAAGAGTCGCCGCTGGATTACCTTGAACCATCCTTCGAGGCTTATAATGAGGACCCCGATGATCGGTCCCAGATCGACAGAGATACTTCCGCAATATTTGGATCAAGAGTAAAACCCTTCAGAAGCGGGAAAAGAGCCAAAAAAAACAGATTATCAGGCCTTGCGGATGCCGTAAGGAAAGCTTTCAGGGAACTGTTCTAAATTATTCCCGTCCGGAGGTATGACCAATGCCCGAACTTTTTGAGATTGAAGGTTCCCAGAGACAGATTCAAGAGGTTATCAAGGTCGTCGGTATAGGTGGGGGAGGAGGAAACGCCCTGAATCACATCGTCAGAAGCGGTGTAAGGGGTGTGGAATTTATTGCCGCCAATACTGATATTGCCCATCTCAGCCTCTCTGAGGCAGACCTCAAAATAGTGCTTGGCAGGGAACTCACCAGAGGCCTTGGCGCCGGCGCGGATCCCGAGATCGGACTGAGGGCAGCTGAAGAATCCGTCGAGGAAATTCGCACTATTCTCGAAGGGACCGATATGGTTTTCCTCACAGCTGGAATGGGAGGTGGAACGGGTACCGGCGCAACGCCTGTTATTGCAAAGATAGCGAGAGAGAGCGGTGCCCTTGTAGTATCGGTAGCCACTAAACCCTTTAATTTTGAGGGGAAAAAAAGGATATCCCAGGCGCTTGAAGGACTTGAAAACCTGAGAGACCATGTTGATGCCCTTATAGTGATACCCAATGACCGGCTTCTGGAAATTTCTCCGAAAGGAACAACTCTCTCGGACGCTTTTAAACTCGCGGACGAGGTTCTTCGGCAGGCTGTACAGGGTGTAACCGACCTGATCCTTCGGCCGGGGCTGGTCAATGTCGATTTCGCCGATGTCAGGACCATTATGACCCAGGCCGGAACCGCTATCATGGGTATCGGGGAAGGCAAGGGCGAGGACAGAGCGTCCAAGGCGGCCCATCTTGCTATCAACAGTCCCTTGATGGATGGACCGATAACCGGCGCCAGGGGTGTGCTATTCAATGTAACCGGTGGCCCAAATGTGGGAATTCACGAGATCCAGGAAGCGGCGGAGGTCGTTACCAGGGCAGCCGACTCACAGGCAACTATACTTTGGGGTCATGTGCTTGACCCGGATATGGATGAAAAGATCCAGATCACAGTCATCGCTACCGGTTTTTCGCCAGAGGGCATGAGAAAAAAGGCTCGCACCTTTATGGATGCACCGATAAGGGAAGACACCCTGGCAGATTTCCAGAGTGCTTCAGGAGATGACAAAACATTGGCCTGTGATCCCTTTGAAGATCTGGACAGACCTGTAGTCAAGAGGAAGCCGGTATCCCGTAATGAATAAACCGGACAGGGGAACGGCATTTTTTGTCCAGTCGCCGAGGTAAAACCGGTCGCGCTTACGGCTTCGCCGGGGCCAGATACGGTGAAGTGATACTTGACAATGTGCCTTCCGGAGGTTCGCCTTCGTGGGCAATGCTTTATCCCGCGGAATATGCTGTAGGGATGGCCAACCTCGGTTTTCAGAGTATCTGCGCTGAACTCAGGACAATGGGGGTTGGAGTTGAGAGGTTTTTCCAGGAAAAAGGAACCCCTCGCTCCGTTGAAAGTTGCAGAAGTATTAATAATTTTCCCTTTGTCAGTGCCTCAATTGCCTATGAACCAGACCTTGTTTCAATAATTAATATTTTTTCACAGTGGGGTATATCTCCCAACTGGGATGAGAGAGAAAGCAGGGGAGATCCGGTATTCGGGGTTGGGGGAGCTCTTTCCTATATAAATCCTCTTATCTTTTCCGGGATTGCTGATTACGTGGTTCTGGGAGACGGGGAACCGGTCCTTGAATACCTTGTAGGAGAGTGCCGGAAATATATGTCCCATGGGGACAGACACAGACTCTGGGAAAAACTGTCAGAACATCCGTCAATATTTGTTCCTCCCCTGCACAGGGACCGGATTCTTTCCGGAAAGAGTACAGGAAGGAAAAAATCCTTTGTCAGCGACATGGATAGCGTGCGTGGGAAAAGCCTCTGGGTGTCCGGTGATTCTGTTTTCGGGAAGACGATCCTTGTCGAGCTGCAGCGTGGCTGCAGAAGGGGTTGCAGCTACTGTACAATACCCTCTTCCTTTGGCCCTGTGAGGATAAGATCTCTGGAAAAGGTGACAGGGGATATCGCCGGTTTCAAGGATTCAGGGAACCTCCAGGTCGGACTTGTCACTCCGGAGGCTGGCGACTACCCACATATTAGGCAACTGCTTGAATATCTCAGGTCTGCCGGACAGGCGGTTTCTTTTGCGTCACTCCGAGTTGATAATATGACCGAGGAAATGATCGAAGCCCTGGTTCGAAGCGGGCGTTATTCGGTCACTGTAGCACCGGAGGCTGGTAAAGATTGGCTTCGTTTCAGTTGCGGGAAAAATTTTTCAAACGACCTTATTATTGAAAGGCTTTCCATGGCAAGAAGGGTCGGTGTCAGACAGGTAAAACTTTATTTTATGACAGGATTGCCAGGAGAAGAAATGGAGGACGTGGACGCGATCCCGGAACTTTGCAGGGAGATCCATTTACAGACAGGACTCAAGGTCAGGGCCTCCATCGGGCTTTTCGTCCCCAAACCAATGAGCAGGTGGGGGATGGAGCCGATCTGTTCCCCTGAAGCTGTAAAAGCAAGGTTCCGAAGGCTAAGGACCCTTTTTTCAAAAGATCATTCCCGAGGATATTTGGCAAGTTTTCAAGATGAGAACGAATCTTTCCTGGAACATTCCATTTCCTGGTTCGGTGCCGGGAACGGGTCTTTTCCAGGGGGATTGAACAGAAGAGCAATGAGAGCCATAATAAAGGAATACGTTACAGATAAAGAATCCGTGCGGGAACAGCTTGAAAATCTAGGTTTTTAGGGAAAGCATCCTGCCAGTGAGGTGATACCAGGTGAGCTTCCGGAAGACCAGAAAGTTCAAGGAGAAACCTGCCATATTTGCTTTTGGACATATTATGCTGCCCCTGGTCGGGATACTGGCTCTTGGGCTTCTTGTGCTTGGCGTGAGACTTCTTTTTGTAAATCCCGGTGGCCAGATCTCATATCCGGAACCTTCCCGGCCTCAAGCGTCACAGCCGGATCCCGAGCCGGAACCTGAAATCGTGGTTGCGGATCAGCAATCGGAGATAGTGGCTGTTCCCGTTGTTGAGGACACTGATAGCAGCCCTTCAGTGTCACTCAAGCAGGATAACGAGGTCGCGAAGGCATCAAAGCCCAGCCAGACTCCGGCGACAAAGCCGACGGCAACAAATCCTTTGCCTTCAACAGACGTGAGAGCAGGCACGTGGGTAGTCCAGATAGGAGCATTTACATTGAAAGAATCAGCCGAAGCACTCGCTAAAGAAGCAAGGGGGAAAAAATACGAGGCCTTTGTCTTTCAGGCAGAGGTTGGCGGCAAGACATATTACAGGGTTAGAGTTGGAGCAGGTTCACAGAGGACCGATGCCGAGACTTTAGCCAGAGACCTTGCGTCAAAAGGATATCCCACTCTTGTCACAAGGCATGAGTAGGTTCCATAGCCTTTTTCCTGTAATCTTCTTTCAGGAGGTCCACAGATGTCGGGTTTTGTAACCCGGACCTTTTCACGTGGAGAAGCCATCGAAAAAATTGCTGGGCTGATGGGCTTCCCCTGGGTTTTTGAGCTTTCAGAACCCATACCTCTCGAAAAAGCCATCGGTTACCCATCAGGAGAAGACCTTATTTCCGAAACCCCAAATCCGCCTTTTAACAGAAGTCTCCGTGACGGATATGCTGTTTGCTCAGAGGATCTGACTGGTACAAGCGAATCCTCCCCTGTTTTTTTGACACTCTGCGGCGAAGTTCCCATGGGGAAACTCCCGGAATTCAATATTTCTCGGGGGTGTGCTGCTCTTGTCCACACCGGAGGGGCAATTCCCGAAGGGGCCGATGCCGTAGTTATGATAGAGGATACTTCCGAGAGTGGCTCAGCTGTAGAGATTCGCAAAAGTATCCAATCTGGTGAGAATGTTCTTATTGAAGGAGAAGAATTCCTCACCGGCCAGGTTATTGTGGAGAAAGGTGAAATTTTCAATTTCAGAAATATAGGCTCAGTTGCGTCCTGCGGGTTTGCCAAGGTGAGGCTGGTGGATCTGAAGATCGCCGTGATAAGTACGGGGGACGAAATAGTCCCCGTCGGAATCCCGGAACTTCTTCCCGGGATGATCCGTGATTCCAACTCCTCCGTTATCATGGCGCATCTTTTGCGGGCCGGGTTCAGGAGCCGTTTTATGGGGATAGCAGGGGATGATCCCGGCAGACTGGGCGACCTTTTTCATGAGGCCCTGGCCGGAAATGATGTTGTTCTTCTTAGCGGGGGATCCTCGGTCAGCGTAAGGGATCATTCCGTTGAACTTTTGCGAACCCTTGGTGAGTTCGAGGGAGATGTTCCTGTAAGGGGACTTAATATTTCCCCAGGGAAACCAACCATAGTATCTGGGAATGCTTCAAAAAAAAAGATCGCGGTATGTCTTCCCGGGCACCCCCACTCCTGCTCCGTTATATGTGCCACTTTTCTTGTCCCCCTCCTGAGAAGCGCGGTAAGGGGAAAGCAGGAAGAACTTTTCAAAAAGATCAGACTTCCCGCGGCTTCCGACATAATCGGGAAAAGCGGGGTAGAGGAGTTCATTCCCGCCCGCATCGACAGTAATGGTGAAGCCCTGCCCCTTTGGGGCAAATCGGGCTATGTTATGGCCCTGAATTCCTCCGACGGTTTTATCAGGCTATCAGAACAGGAGGAGACGGTCAGGTGCGGCAAGAAAGTCGAGGTGTGGCTTTGGTAGTCTTTCCCGAAAATATTTCGCTGGAAAAGGCATGGTCAATAATTGAAGAAAGAGTCAGGTCGCTGGAAAGAGGCGAGATGGTGGAAATTGCGGATGTTGGTGCTCCTTACGGGAGGATCCTTGCGTCCGACCTGTTTGCAAGGTTTAATCTCCCCCATTACCCGGCTTCGGCGGTTGACGGCTACGCCATAAAGGCTGTCGATACGGCAAGAGCCTCGTCTACCTCTCCGTCCCGGATGGAACCTGGTTCGTACATCTGGGTCAACACCGGCGGAGGGGTCGAGCGAAAATATGACGCGGTTGTGATGATAGAGGATACCTTCATGGACGGGGAGTTCCTAATGGTTACCAAAATGGTTTCCCAGGGGGACAATGTTCGACCTGAAGGGGAAGACGTCGCCATGGGGCAGGTTATTGCAAGAAAAGGGGAGGCCCTTAATCCGTTGAATTTACCGCTCCTGATAGCCTCGGGTTATTCTTCTGTTCCCGTTCAACCTCTTCCCAGGACAATCTTCCTGCCAACCGGAGACGAAATAGTTGAAATCGCCAGATGGATCAATGGCGGGTACGGAGAATCGGACCAGGCTCCGGAAACAAATTCGTGGATGCTGAGGGGGCTTTTCTCTGAATGGGGTTTCCCGCTGGATGTCGGGGAGATCCTTCCCGATGATCCCGGAATAATTGGCGGAGCCGTTGAAAAGGCTCTCGGCGATTACGACCTGGTAGTAATAGGAGCGGGAACTGCCAAAGGCAGAAGAGATCACAGCGCCGGAATCATATCCAGGTTTGGAGAGCCACTTTTCAGAGGTATAAGGATGAAACCGGGCAGACCCGTTATAGCGGGTATCTCAGGCAACCGACCACTGGTCGCGCTTCCGGGTTTCCCCATGTCAGCTCTTGTTACTGCCTGGACGATCCTGTATCCGATGCTATGCAGGCTCTCAGGGCAAGCTTTCCATACGAATATCCAGAAAGCGATCGGGTGTCATAAAACATTTGAAACAAGCCTTCTCAGGCATCACTCATCCCAGCAGGGTATCAGGGAATGGATGAGGGTCAAATGCGGAGAAATTGACGGTACCCTGTATTCCTGGCCCCTTGCATCCGGGGCAAGTTCCATGTTTTCGATCTCCGACGCCGACGGGGTTGCGCTTCTTGATGAGTCGACACTGGAACTCCCAAAGGGAAGTCGGCTGAATGTCTGGATGAGGAACGACCCTGACTGGAAACGGAGGATCGTTTACCAGGGATCCAACGATCCAGCCATAGAGATACTTGTCTCCCACATGAGAGATCATGGAGGAGATATGGCAATAAGGTCAGTCGGAAGCCTTGGAGGCCTTGCAGCAATATCAAGGGGAGAGGGCCATGTGGCTTCGTGCCATCTTCTAAACCCCGAGGATGGGACGTACAACAGTGCATATATCAACGGTTTTTCCGGTTCCGGAGATTGGGTAAGGATCAGGCTTTTCCGCCGGGAACAGGGGCTGATAGTATACAGGGGCAACCCTTTGGGAATTGGCTCCGTAAAAGATCTATCAATCACGGGAGCGTTTTTCGTAAACCGGCAGCCCGGGGCTGGAACAAGGGTCCTTTTTGACCACCTGCTTAAAGAAAATGATATCGTTTCGGGGAAAATAAAAGGTTACAATAGTATTGCCGTTACCCACCTTGAGGCCTCGGCAAGGGTGGGGAGTGGTTCAGCAGACGCGACTCTCGGGATAAGGGCAGCCGCTGATGCCTTTGGAAATGATTTTGTGCCGGTAACCATGGAAGATTTTGAGCTCATAATACCCGGGCGTTTCATGAACCATGATGGTATATCTATTTTGATTGAGACCCTTGATGACGCAAACTGGCGTTTGGAAGTAGAAAACCTGGGGGGATATTCCTGGATTATTTGAAGGACAAATTTGGCAGAAGGCTAAATTACATAAGGATCTCTGTAACCGACAGATGCAACTACAGGTGTGTCTACTGCATGCCAGAAGAGGGTCTGGAATGGATACCCCATGACCGGATAATGACGTATGAGGAGATAGTGTTTCTTTCCTCTGTACTTCATGGTCTTGGTGTTGAGAAAATCCGCTTTACTGGAGGAGAACCTCTGGTCAGGAAGGGTTTTTTTGATTTTCTCAAGGACCTGGCTGATAAAGTTCCAGATATCCGAACCGTTCTCACTACAAACGGTAGCTTCATTGGAGAATATATCGAGGAGATCAGGGAATCAGGTCTTTCGGGAATAAATGTGAGCCTTGATTCACTGAATCCCGCCGTTTTCGGGATGATAACCAGGAAAGGACCCCTTGAGTGTGTTCTAAAGGGGATAAGAACTCTTTCCCAGGAAACCGATATTCCGATCAAGATCAACACTGTCCTGATGAAGGGTGTCAATGACGAAGAAATTCCGGAACTTCTGGATTTTGCCATGGAAAACAGGGCTACCTTGAGACTTATCGAATTTATGCCACTGGACGATTCGGTATGGAGGGAAGATCTTTTTATCCCGGCCTCAAGTATATTTGAAAAGCTTCCCAGGCCGGGATCCTGGATAAGGATAGACAATTCATCAGATCACAGCGCTGGACCTGCCGTATACTATAAAAACGAGGCAACGGGCCAGAAGATAGGTATTATAGAAGCAGTCACTCAACATTTCTGCGAAAAATGCAACAGGCTCCGGATCTCGGCGACAGGTATTCTCAGGCCTTGTCTCTTTTCGGAGGATGGTATAGACCTCAGACCTTCTCTTATTTCACGTGACCCCGCACTGGTCAGGAAGAACCTTATGCAGGGAGCCCTTGATAAACCTGAATGCTATGCTGCTTCGAAGACAGGCAAGATGCACATGTCGAGGATAGGTGGATAAAATGGGACAGTTTTCACACATGGACGACTACGGACATCCGGTGATGGTTGATGTGGGAGGTAAACCCCATACAATAAGAGAAGCAGTGGCTGAGGGCCTGGTAAGACTGCCCGTTAAAGTAATGGAAGCCATTATGACAGGAGCCGCTGTCAAGGGAGACGTCCTCCGGGTGGCCGAGATGGCCGGGATCATGGGATGCAAGAGAACCCCGGATCTTATTCCCCTTTGTCACCCCATAAAACTTGACCATGCTGCCGTTGAATGTTCCGTAGACCCTGAAAAGAGACTGGCACGGATAATCTGCAGGACAAGATCATGCGATGTTACGGGAGTGGAGATGGAGGCTCTTACAGGTGTCTCTGTTGCCGCCCTGACCCTGTACGATATGTGCAAGGGAATAGACAAGGGAATGGTAATAGAAAACATAAGACTCCTCCGTAAAGATGGGGGAAAATCCGGGAGTTATATTGCGGAGGATCTAAAATGAAAAGCAGAGTTATGGGTTTTTCCGGATCGCTTCCGGCGCAACCCGTCGTTTTTTTACACGAGGATAGCGAGCGCAGACCTCTGGTTAACGGCAAAGCGCTAAAAATTACCATTCTTGAACCAGGCCAGAAGAAGAGTGGAGATGATTTTTTTGTCATCAGGGCTTCCGGTTTCGGTGAAGTTGGGCCTGGGGATTTTGTATCCTTTTCGGAGGGTGTTATCCTCCGTATGGATCCGGCAATTCACGATGGTTCGATGTTTGTTGTCAGACCCGGCTTCATTTCGGTGTCTTCAACCCTGGAGGTCTGGTCATCGATCCAGGCGGGAGTCCTTACCGTCAGTGACAAGGGTAGCCGTGGAGAACGGATAGATACTTCTGGTCCGGCACTTGAGGCAGCTCTTTTGGGGATCGGAGTCTCTACTCTCATGAGGGAAATTGTGCCCGATGATGCAGAAAAGATCTCCAGGATCCTTGGGGAGTGGATATCTTCCGGGAAAATTCCCCTTGTTCTTGTAACGGGAGGGACAGGACTTTCCCCCAGAGACGTTACTCCCGAGGCGCTCCTGTCGCTGGGGGGGAAAATTGTCCCGGGCCTGGGTGAGTTTATGAGATGGAAAACATCATTCCTGAACGAGAGGTCCATTCTTTCCAGAGCCTTTGCGGTTGCCTGTGAAAAAACCCTGGTTATATCACTACCCGGAAGCGAAAAGGGAGCAATTGAGTGTTTCAGCTCAATATCTTCTGTCCTCAGACACGCACTGGAGATCCTTTCCGGGAAAGGAACCAATTGCGGTAGTTCCCACTGATAAAGGTTTTTTAAAGGAGGGATCAGACAGATGAAAGAGTCCCTCGCAAACAGAGTCTCAAGATGCATGATAATTTCAGGAATGTCCGGCGGAGGGAAATCCACCGCCCTCCACATGTTGGAGGATGTGGGTTTTTATGCGATAGAAAATATTCCCCCCAACCTGCTTCCACAACTGATCCAGGTACTGGGCAAGCATGAGGAAGCCGTCCAGAATGGTGTTGCCGCGGTCGTAGATGTTCGTGGTGAAAGTCTTCTTGATCACCTTTTTTCAGTCATCGGATACCTCAAGAAAAAAGGTTTGGAAGTCGGCGTTATCTTTCTGGATGCCTCAGATTCCACTTTGGTAAAACGTTTCGAAGAGACAAGAAGAAGGCATCCTCTTTCATGTGATTCAACCATTCTGGAAGCCATTCAAATGGAAAGAGTTGAACTGTCAAAGATCCATGAGATCGCAGATGTCGTAGTGGATACATCCAACATGTCACTGGCCGAACTCAGGCGGGAGATACTCGGAAAGATCGAGATATCGGAGGGGCCCTTATCGGTGATCTTCACATCCTTTGGATTCAAGCATGGAATACCCCCAGACAGCGATTTTGTCTTTGACGTCAGATTTTTGCCCAACCCCTTTTACGAACCATCACTTCGATCGGGATCCGGAAAGGACAGGAAAATTCAGGAATTTATTGCACGTTCGCCGGATATTTCTGCTTTCATAGAAAATCTTTCATCTCTGCTTGGGTGCATTTTTGGACTTTACATGAATACTGGCAAAACCCAGGTTCACATAGCCATAGGATGTACGGGAGGGAGACACAGATCGGTGGCCGTAGCGGAATGGTTGGGAGAGAAGTTCCCGGAGAACTCTCTCGTAAGACATCGTGACATTGAAAAGGATACGGTGCTTCAATGAACTGGTGGTCCGCATTTACTGTTGGACTTCTTTCCGGGGGTATTATGTCCCTCCTGGCGGCAAGACTTTTTCAGGAGGAAGAGGAAGATAACTCTTCCCCGCAGGGAAAAAACGGGACGGTTATGCATAAGGCATTCCGGCACAAGGTTTCCCAGGGTCCGGAGATCGTTGCCATAGGTGGGGGAACAGGTCTTTCTACCCTCCTTTCGGGGCTCAAGTCATACACCAGAAATATTACGGCGATAGTGACGGTAACCGATGAGGGGGGGAGTTCGGGCCGCCTCAGGGGCGAGTGGGGTGTGTTGCCGCCAGGAGATATAAGAAACTGTATGGTCGCCCTGGCCGAGAACGACAGCTCCCTGAACCGGATACTTAATTTCCGGTTTGACAAGGGGGAACTTGAAGGTCACAGCCTTGGTAACCTGATACTGCTGGCGGCAACAGAGATGACCGGGGATTTCCGCAAGGCTGTCGAGGAGCTGAACAACCTGCTTGCTATCAGAGGGAAGGTTATCCCAGTAACCACAGAATCGGTAACACTTTGTGGTTCAACAGGAGATGGCAGACAGCTTCGTGGGGAACTGAATATCTCAAGTTGCGGGAACAGGTTGGACTCCATATGGCTTGAACCGGGTGATGCAAGGGCGGTTCCGGAGACCCTGAAGGCCATAAGCGAGGCAGATGTAGTGATTCTAGGTCCCGGAAGCCTTTTTACAAGCATTGTCCCCAACCTTCTCTTCTCTGATATTGCCGTTGCACTCAGAAGATGCAGTGCTCCCAAGGTCTATATTGCCAACCTTATGACCCAGCCAGGCGAGACCGAGGGAATGAACATAATCGATCACGTAAGATGGATAATCCGCATATCGGGGATCACACCCGATTACCTAATAGCCAGTGACTCCCCGATCCCATATGAGATGCTGGATAGTTACCGGGCATCGGGAGCTCAGCCCCTCGTTCTTGAGGAAGAACATAAGAACGCTCTTGGACTTATGGGTACGAGGGTTGTTGTTTCCGACTATCTGAGTATCTCTGAAGGAAGTGTCAGGCACAACAGCCAGAAATTGTCAGAGACCCTTGTGAGGATAGCCAGGGAAGAGAGGGATACGGCAAAATGGAGAAACTGAAGTCCGTGGTCTGGGACGAATGGGGTACTGTCCCGAACAGCGGGCGGGAGGGGGCAACAATGGAGATTGCCGGAATCCTTTCCGGTCTCCCCTCGAAGACAGAGAATAAAGTAACTTCTTTTTTCAGTAGCCGTCTTTTCGTCTTCCGAAGGATCGGGAGACTCTGGGATTCATCGGAATGGTCCGCCTTTGGGGAATTCTCTTCCGGACTGGTTATACCTCCCGACCTGAAGGGAAGGGTTTCCATAAGAATAAAATCCCCAGGATCCCTTGATCTTATGTTCCCTTTCAAGAAAGGGAACAGGAGTACTCCAGATTCGTGGAACTGGCTAAGAGGTGTCTTTGGTTCGAGCGGATCCCTTTTTTTGCCAAGGACGGGCTATTACATGGTTTTCCGCCTTCCGAATTCCAGTGAGGAAGATCTTGGGAAAGATATTGCGACTATAATGAGGTACCGGGACATACCCTCCAGGACCAGGTCGCGCTACGGTTTTCGGGAAGTTGCTGTCAGGGATCAGTCGTCTATAGTGGGAATGCTTTCAAACATGCGGCTCTTCAAAACATCCCTTATACTTGAAGAGAAAGCCATGCTCAGGTCTCTCAGGGACCGGGCAAACAAGATCGTAAACTGTGATGCCTCGAACATTAGAAAGACGATCGAGACAGCGGAAAGACAGATCGTAACGGCGAGGCAACTTATAGATTCCGGGAAGATGGCCAGGCTTCCTGAGCCCCTGAGGGATCTCATTGAAGCCAGGATCGAGAACCCTACCGCTACATTGAAGGAGCTTGGTGGACAGCTCGCCAGGCCGGTCAGCAAGAGCACAGTGGAATACAGGTGGAAAAAGATAGAGAAGATAGCGGCAAGCGCAGGCGTAAAAATCCAACCAACAGGGGGATGATCGTCATGTACCTGGGAAAGGCTGATGTAAACACGTACGAAAAGGGCTCCAGCCGGGAATTTTTGACAACGAACGGCTGGGGCGGATACGGATTCTCCACCGTGATCGGGGCCAATACCCGCAGAGAACACGGGCTTCTGGTGGTAAACAAGAGTGGAAAAGAAGTGTATCCCGATGTACTGATTAGCAAACTTGACGAAACAGTTATCAGCAGGGGGAAAAAATACCATCTTTCCACCAACAGATACACGGACGTAGTTTTCCCTGACGGATACAGGTACCTGCAGGAATATCATGCCGAACCCCTGCCGGGGATGCTTTTCGTGATACATAGTGTCTTTTTGAGGAAGACTGTTTTCATGCCACGAAAAAGGCTTTCCACGATCATAAAATATGAACTCCTTTCGGCACCGGAAAAGATCGAGCTCGAGATCAGGCCCCTTGCGGCTCACAGGGGCATAGACCAGGTATGCTCCCACAAAGACAGGGATTTTTCTTCGTCCTTTTCTGGCAATTGCGTTTCCATAGAAGGGAGTGATCTTCAGAGTCGCTTCTATCACTTCAATGGAGAATGGAGACCGAAACCTCTCTGGTTCGAGAACCTGATCTACGAATTTGACGAGTGCGAGAAACCGGGAACGGACAACCTCTGGTCACCGGGAGTTCTTTCCGTGGATATGTCCGAGGGAGATACTATATATATTGTTCTGAGCAGCGGGGTTGAGAAATATGACCACGGTATCTGCTCTGAACTTGAAGATATTACTGTCCGCTGGATAGCATCGAATGTTTCAGAGACTCCGCTGATGAAAAAAACCCCCATGGCAAGGGACCTTATTCAGTCGGCGTCACACTGTATTTCAGAGATTGAGGGGGGTAACCCCGTCATATTTACCGGATATCCTTCAGTCCGTGAAAAAGCCAGAGAGACCTTTATATCCATTCCTGGACTTCTTTTGTCCACGGGCAAAATAGAATTTGCCAGAAATCTTCTTGAAGTGTGGCTTGACCGTGCCGCAGGAAACGGGAACGTAATGCCCTCTGGGATAGACCCTCATACGGGTAGGTTAACCAGTCAATCTGCCGATTCGGGTTTATGGTTTTTTTATGCCCTTGGCAAGTATTGTGACAGGAGCGAGTCCACGGCATTGGCCGAAAAAAGATGGGGCGATATAACCGCTCTGGCGCTGAAGATCATCGAGGGTATACCCGAGATCGGCCTCTCTCTTGATAAAGACGGCTTGCTTGATCTGCGATCGGAGAGTATCGGTAGCAACTGGATGGATGGCAGCAATAACGGTACGGCCATTGTGGAGAGGCATGGAAAACTGGTAGAGTTTAACGCCCTATGGTACAACGGTCTAAGGACTCTTGAGCAATTGGCCGAGTTGACCGGCAGGGCAGATCAGGCCCGAGATTTTGGCAAAATGGCAGACCTCTGCGGAACGTCTTTCAAGAAAGTTTTCTGGAACGAAAAGGGTTACCTTTATGACTGGGTAGACGGGGACAAAAAAAGCGATTCCAACAGGTGCAACCAGATATTGGCTGCCTCTCTTCCGGTATCCGTCATGGATCCTGAAAGAAGCCGCTCGATAGTTGAATCTTGCTGGAACGACCTTTATACCACATTCGGACTCCGGACCCTGGATCCTCACCACGAGAAATACAAGGGTAGATGTGAGGGTCGCCTTGATCAGAGGGAGAAAGCCAGGTTTATGGGTATGGCCTGGCCGTGGATGCTTGGCCAGTTTATCACCGCCTTTCTGCGTTATAATCCGGACAGGAAGGACATCGCATGGTGTTTCCTGAGACCCTTCCTCTCGCACCTCCGGAAGGGCTGTCTCGGTGGAGTGGCTGAGGTTTTTGACGGCAGCATGCCATACAGGCCGCATGGAAACGCTCTTTATGCTCCAAGTGTCGCAGAACTTCTTCGTGTGATATCTGAGGATATGTGAGATCCAGAAAAATATCAGTGAACTAACCAGACTGAAAGGATTTTCAAGGAAGGGCATGGCCAGGCTATGCCCTTTTACATGGGACAAGCCGCAGTCTGCGGAAAAATTCAAGATTTGATAATGGAGGGGTGCACAATGCAAAAGAAGCGTGTAGCAATTAACGGTTTTGGCAGAATAGGCAGGCTGGCACTCAGGGCTCTTTACGAATATGAGAACGAGGGCCTTTTTGATATAGTCGCGACTAACAGCCGTACATCCGCTGAGCAGAGGGCCTACCTGTTCAAGTATGATTCCGTTCACCGCCGTTTCAGTGGTGACCTGAAGATCAGCGAAGGATCCCTTGTGATCAACGGAAAAGAGATCAAAGTCCTTGCAGAACCAGAGCCAAAAAATCTCCCATGGAAAGAACTGGGGGTAGATCTTGTCATTGAATCATCAGGAAAATATACTGATGCCAGAATGGCAGAAGGACACCTCAGTGCTGGCGCAAAGAAAGTCCTCATAACGGCTCCGGCAAAAAATGAAGATGCAACGATCGTCATGGGAGTCAACGAACATATTTATGATCCCTCCGCTCACCATATCGTATCCAACGCATCCTGCACCACGAACTGTCTTGCTCCGGTGGTAAAGGTTCTTTATGAAAATTTCGGTATAGAAGAAGGACTGATGACAACAACTCATTCCTACACAAATGACCAGAAAACCCTTGATTCTTCACACAAGAATTTTCACCGGGGCCGAGCTGCGGCACTTTCCCTGATACCTACCACAACCGGGGCAGCGGCTGCGATAGGAAAGGTTTATCCTCAGGTAGAAGGGAAAATGAACGGTATCGCGGTAAGGGTCCCAACACCGGATGTTTCTCTTGTCGATCTTGTAGTTCGTCTGTCGAGTCCTGCCACAAAAGAAACGATAAACGGAGCTTTCAAAAAAGCTTCCTCCGGGCCTCTTGAAAAATATCTGGGTTACGAGGAGGACGATCTTGTTTCCGTCGACTTCACTGGAGATAGTCGTTCTTCAATATTTGCGGCCAGGCATACCATGGCCCTTGGAACCATGGCGAAGATCCTGGCCTGGTACGATAACGAATGGGGTTATGCCTGCAGGGTCATAGATCTTGCAAATTACATGCTGGGTAAGGAATAAGGTGACATTGCGATGGCTCTCCGTACCTTTGAAGGAGTTCCTCTTGAGGGTCTGAAAGTCCTTGTCAGGGTTGATTTCAACGTACCAATGAAAAACGGAAAGATCAAGGATGATTCAAGGATAATAGCTCACCTCGAGACAATAACGGCCTTGAAAAATTCCGGAGCCTGTGTGGTGCTGATCTCCCACCTTGGAAGACCAAACGGGAAAGCTGATCCTGCTTTTTCCTTAAGGCCAGTAGCCGAAGCGCTTTCCATTGAGTATGGTATCGCCTCGGGTTTTGTGGCGGACTGTGTTGGAAGGGAAGTAGCTTCCTCCGTAAAGGCTATGAGGCCAAGGGATGTATTGCTTCTTGAAAATGCAAGGTTTCATCCTGAGGAAGAATCCAACGATCCATCTTTTGCAAAAAAACTGGCGGAGCCCTTTGATTGTTTCGTGATGGATGCTTTCAGTGCCTCCCACAGAGCTCATGCCTCAACGGAAGGCGTAACAGCCTGGCTCCCATCCTATGCAGGGAGAGTAATGGAAAAGGAAGTATCTGTCCTTTCCACCGTAAGGGAAAACCCGACAAAACCCCTGGTTCTGGTCATGGGAGGCGCCAAGGTTTCAGACAAGATACGCATTATCAAATACATGATCGACAGGACTGATTCAATCCTCGTAGGGGGAGCAATGGCCTTTCCTTTTCTGAAAGCGCTGGGGAAGAATATCGGGTCCTCTTTCTGCGAAGAAGGGACAGAGGAGACGGCACTTGAAATCCTTGAAATGGCCGAAAAGGCAGGGGCAAGGATCAACCTTCCAGTGGACGTAATAGTCTCTGATTCAATCGAAAATTCCCGGAATTCGACTTGTGTGTCCCTTTCCTCCATACCAAATAATATGATGGGTCTGGATATTGGTCCGAAAACAGCTGAACAATTCTCAGTAGTCATTTCAGGCGCCAAAACGGTTCTCTGGAATGGTCCCATGGGGGTATTTGAGACACCCCCTTTCGGGAGCGGAACGAAGACTCTTGGGGAATCGGTAGCAAAGGCGACTTCAAAGGGAACTTTGTCTGTTCTTGGTGGTGGTGACACGGCAGCTGCAGCCAAGGCCCTCGGATTTTCAGACGGAATCAGTCATATTTCAACTGGGGGAGGGGCAACCCTGGAATTTTTCGAGGGAAGGGACCTTCCCGGAATAAAACCTCTGGAAACAGCCTGACCGATCTCATGGCGAGGAGGAAGGACCCATGAAAGAGCAGATTTTATTGGCCGGTAACTGGAAGATGAACAAGGATATTAAAGGATCCCTCTGCTTTATCGAAGAATTCCAGGAAATGGCAGAAAAAGAAGACCTTTTTGGGAAAACTGGTAAAAAATTTGAAATGGCGATTTTTCCCCAAACTGTGAATCTGTATGCGTTGAATCAAAAAATTCTGGACCTGAAGTTACCGATTCTTCTTGGCGCTCAGAACATACATTGGGAAAGATCCGGAGCCCTGACCGGAGAGAACTCTGGCTCTTCAGTTCTGGAGGCGGGGGCGAAAATGGCCCTGGTGGGGCATAGTGAAAGAAGGCATATTTTCGGAGAAACTGACGAAATGACAGCAAGGAAGTACGTTTCATGCGTTGAATGTGGTCTCAGGCCTGTATTATGCGTTGGTGAAACGGAAGAAGAAAAAAGCAGGGGATTCACCGAAAAAGTGCTTTCCAGGCAGTTGAGAAGTGTTTTTGCCCCGGATAGATCATCTGAAGAATGGGGTGAAATAATCATTGCTTACGAACCTGTCTGGGCCATAGGAACCGGGAAAAGCGCAACCTCCGAGGACGCGGCAGGCTCGTGTGATTTTATCAGGAATCTGTTAAAGGGTATTTGTTCCGAAAAGGAATCCCAAAACGCCATGATACTTTACGGAGGGAGCGTCAAGAGTTCCAACGCTGCGGCCTTTATGGAAAATGGAAGCATAAATGGCCTTTTGGTCGGAGGTGCCTCACTTGATCCCTTCGAGTTCATGGGTATCCTCAGGGCCTGTGGTGTCTAATGTAACATAAGATATATTATAAGACACCTAATCGAACCTTTAAACCCCCTTAAATAAGGGGGTTTTTTATATCAAACTGTCTGGTTTGCTTTGATTGTTCTGGCAGAAGCCCATATGCTTTCGAGACGGTAAAAATCTCTGCCTTCTCTTCCGAAAATGTTTACTATAATGTCTCCCGCATCCAGGAGAATCCATTTGGGACTGTTTTCCCCCTCGATACGATAACCGACATTCATGCTGTCAAGGGTGTCCGTGACATGACCCAGCAAGGCTTTCATGTGAACATCCGAATTACCCGTTGCAAGAACATAAGCATCAGCTACTGTAGATTCTCTGGAAAGATCGATTATGGTGATGTCCTCAGCCTGTTTGTCCTGAAGAATCTGGACTATCGGGGCGACCGAATCCCCTTTAATAGAAGCCTTCATTTAACCCCTCCCCTATCTTGCCGAAGATGAATTGAATCTTTTTAATACATCCATGTAATCGTGACCCATAATAATTGTAACACGGCTTATAGAGGTGTCCTTTTTTACAAGGTTTTGTTGAATACCTGTCAACTTACCCAGGGCTTCAGCCGCTTTCTGGTTGTTTTCTCCAGGGGGGTAAAGGATGTTCGTATGCCTGTAGTCGTAGTGTCTTGCGTTCCCTATGTGACCCACATCAATTCCCACTGACTGAAAACGTGTAGCTGCTTCCTTGCCGATACCAGCAGTTCCTGATCCGTTAAGGACTGTGACCGGTAAACCTATCTCAATAACAAGTTCGGAAATAAGGGCAGGATCTTCTGTATCGGTTTGTTCTCCTGCGGGATTTTCTTCCGGGATCTCCGAAAAGAACTCGGAAAGGGTCCCCGGGTCTCCAAGCCAGTAACTTATTCCGGAAATGAAGGCCGCCTTACCTGGAAGAGTTCGAAAAACTGTTCTTGAAGGATCCATGTCCTTCAGGTAGGAGGCAAGTTGTATAGATTGGGAGAGAGACATGTTTGTCTTTACGATCTTCATTGAGTATTTTATAAGTTCCGGAATTCTGGTTACCATTCCCGGTTCCTTGATACGGGCAAAGGCCGCCTTCAGAAAGATCTGCTGTCTCTCAACACGTCCGATATCACCCAGGGCATCATGTCTGAAACGAACATATCCAAGTGCTGTCTTTCCGTCCATATGCTGTACTCCGGCAGGAATATCGATAAAAAGGTTCCCGGCCCTGTCGGAATACTTGAGACGTTTTGGTATATCCAGGGTTACCCCGCCTATCATGTCCACCAGCTTTGGGAAGCTTTCGAAATTGACTATCACATGGTAGGGAATTGGTACGCCAAGGTAGTTTACAAGGGTAGCCTTCAAAAGTTCCACTCCACCATAAGCGTAGGCGTGGTTTATCTTCTGCCATCCGTGTCCGGGTATCTGAACACGTGTGTCCCTGGGCAGAGAAAGCAGCCGTACAATTTTTTCATCGATGTCTATTGATACAAATGCGATTGAATCCGATCTGTTGGCAGTCTCGCCCGGAACTTCGTCAAGTCCTACGAAAACCATGTTAATTCTTCCTGTAACTTCATCGTGCTGGATTTTCTCCCTGATAGTATTGGGAGCCGGATTAAAGAAAAAATATGCTTTCAGTCCCACACCCGCCACAAGAGAAACAAAACACGCAAGGGCGATCAGTGCCATGTTTTTCCTGGTCAATCTTTTCACCATCCGTTTCTGAAATACATAGCGTTTTTGTAAATATATTGCTCAACAAGCCATGGGGCCAGGTACCTGATATTAAGGCCGTCGGAGACCCTTTTTCGGATCTCCGTGCTGGATATCGCGAGGAGAGGTATTTCGAGATTGATCATGTTTTCTCTGATCTCCTCGGGGAGTCTGGCTATTTCCCCGGGATCCGAACCAGGTCTTGTTACCGCGACTATCTTGCAAAGTTTGGGGATCTCCAGAGGTTCTTTCCAGTTCATCAGGTCCAGAACAGCATCAAGACCTGTAATAAAATAAAATTCAACGCTCTTTGGGGGATACCAGTGGCGCATCTCCCTAAGTGTATCAACTGTGTGACTTGGAGTTTCCCTGTCTATCTCAACCCTCGATATCCTGAAATGAGGATTGTCGAGGGTCGCCAGCATCGTCATGGTGTACCTGTGTTCGGCCGAAGATATGACCGTTCCGGCCTTATGGAAGGAATCACCCGTCGGGACAAAAACAACTTCCGTGAGACCTAGAGAGAAATAGGCCTCTTCAGCCGCGATGAGGTGTCCGAAATGGATAGGATCAAATGTTCCCCCCATTACTCCAATTTTCCTTTTACGCAAACCCTCTGACGATCTTACGGGCAATTTCAGTCCCTACCCTTCTTCAGAAGAAGCCTTTTCCTGATTGGGGGGAGACTCCGGAATAAAGGTAAACTCCAGATCTCCAATAATAATTGTATCTCCTTCTCTCGCTCCGTGCTTAACAAGGAGGTCTTCTATCCTGTAGTGCTGCATGAGAGCCATGAATCTTCCCAGAGCCTCGTCCTGATCGAAGTTGAATCGTTTTATGAGTCTTTCTATTTCAGGATGAAAGACCTGGAATAATCCATCATTTCCCGGATTTTTTATAACGGGCTTAATTTTTTTAAGATCTTCTGTAAAAGGACTTTCGATCTCGAAGAAACGGCTTTCTCTTTTGGTTGCCGGTACCTTGTGTATGACGGATACAATATGTCCGATAAATGCTTCTATCCCTTCCCCTGTGACCGCGCTTGTTTCAAAGAATGGAATTTCCGCTTTGTAAAGTTCCTCCCTCAGGGCAGAATATCCATCCTTGTCGCGGGGAAGATCTGTCTTGTTTCCCACTGCGGCAGAAGGAAAACTCAGAAGTTCCGGGTTGTATTCGAGGAACTCGTTCCTCACGGTATTCCACTGCTCCAGTGGGGGTGCCGAAGCGCCTTCAGAGAGATCCATAACGTAAACAATAAGCCTTGTCCTCTCAATATGACGTAGAAATGCATGTCCAAGTCCCCTGTCGAGGTGAGCGCCTTCAATGAGTCCGGGAACATCGGCTATAACTATTTTTTCACTTTCTACGGCCAGAATACCAAGGTTTGGCGAAAGAGTCGTAAAAGGGTAACCGGCAATATCCGGTCTGGCTCCAGAGATAGCCGATAGGAGCGATGATTTTCCGGCGTTTGGAAGTCCCACAAGCCCGACGTCTGCGAGCATTTTCAGTTCAAGGAGGAAATTTCTTTTTTCTCCATCCGCGCCGTTCTCGGAAAAACGGGGAATTCTTCTTCTGGAAGAGGCAAATCTTGCATTCCCCCTCCCACCCCTGCCTCCGCGGGCAGCAAGGAAAGTGTCACCGTGGACAGTCAGATCCGCGAAAATCGTTCCTGTTCCGGGGTCTATAACAAGGGAACCGCAAGGGACAGGAACCTTGACGTCCTCTCCCGAGGCTCCGTGCCTGTTTCCCCCTTTTCCGTGAGAACCATCACCGGCAGCAAACCGCCTTCGGTATTCGAAATCAGCAAGGGTCTGGATGCGATCATCGGCTACAAGGTAAACGTTGCCCCCCCTGCCTCCGTCGCCGCCATCAGGCCCTCCCTTCGGAACAAACTTCTCCCTTCGGAAACTCAGAGATCCGTTTCCGCCTTTTCCGGATTCAACCCATATTTCAGCTACATCAATGAATCTCAAGGATCAACACCCCGCAAAAATAAGAAAAAAGGGCCCAAGAAATACTCAGGCCCCGGAAACACAAATTCATCAATATAGTTATCAGGCGATTACGTTCTCTATAGCAACGAATTTCCTGCCGGCCTTGGTGACAAAACGAACCTTGCCAGGTTTGAGGGCGAAAAGGGTGTCATCCCTGCCCCTGCCAACGTTGTCTCCCGGATGGTACTTTGTTCCTCTTTGCCTGACAAGTATGCTTCCGGCGGTTACTTCCTGTCCGTCACTTCGTTTAATGCCCAGTCTCTTTCCTATGCTGTCTCTTCCATTTGTGCTGCTTCCCTGTCCCTTTTTATGAGCGAACAGCTGCAGGTCAAAAATTTTCATTTACATACACCTCCACGATTTTCGTGTAAGCAGGATATGACTTGCTAATTGACACAAGTGCCGCGACTATTGTTTTTGCAAGATCGTTTATTCTGCTACTGTCATTGTTGCCCCAGAATATTCTGGCGTATCCTGATACTGGATCTTTTGTGGAAACCACATTGTCTATGTCAAGTACATCGGTAAGGCCAATTTCAAGTGTCTGTGCCAACGTAGAAAGGGCCGCGCAGACAATGTCTTTGCCATAGCCGGCATAACCGGAATGGCCGGAGATCTCTATCCCGCAGATAATATCACCGCAACGCAGGATACGGATCTCGGTCATCGATCTGTCAATACTCGATCGAGTCAATCAATACGGAAGTAAAGGATTGCCTGTGCCCCTGTGTTTTCCGTGACTGCTTTGATTTGTTTTTGTACTTGAAGACAATAATCTTTTTATCCCTGCCGTGAGTCTCTACCCGGGCTTTTACTACGGCACCTTCAACGGTTGGTGAGCCTATGGATACCTTGTGGTCGGATGTAACCATCAGGACCTTGTTGAATTCGATGGCCCCACCCTCATCGACGTCTATCTTTTCGATCCTGATCCGGTCTCCCGGTGATACCCTGTACTGCTTTCCTCCTGTTTCGATCACAGCGTACATAAGTGCTTTTCCCCCTCCCGCCGGAACCTCGGGTGGCCCTTAGGCTCTTTAAACCCGTTCCGAGCGTAATTATGACCCATCGGGTCAATTACGTTATTTGCCGGTCACCCCCGGCCGAAAAAGAATTATAACATAAAAGAGAACAAATAAAACCGGTTTAAGTCAATTATTCCTGGCCCCAAGAAGTGAGCTGGCCAGTCTTGAGGCCTCAGGATCATCGGGATTTCCCGCCAGCATACGAGATATTTCCAGTACCCTCGAGTCATGGTCAACCTCCATAACCCTGCTGGTATCCCCTTCCCTTTCGACCTTGAAATGCTGGTCCGCCAGAGCTGCAATGGAGGCTTCGTGAGTGATCAGCAATACCTGGCACCTTTTGGACAGTTCCTTCAGGGCGTAGCCGGCAAGTACCGCTGCCCTCCCTCCAAGGCCAGCCTCGACCTCGTCAAAGACCAATACATCGGGGAGCATCTCGTCTGATGAAGCGATCTGAAGAGAAAGAAGGATCCTGCTCAGTTCTCCTCCAGAAGCTGTTTTGGCGACGGGGCCATAAAGGTGCTTGTCATCGGTCAGGAAAAATGAAACTTCGTCGGCACCGTTCTGACGAACCTTCTCCAGAGGATTAAGAGATATTCCGAAACGGAGGCCTTCCATAGCGAGGTTTCTGAGGGTCGAGTTTACTGCTTCCTCAAGGTTCAGAGCAGCCTTGCGGCGCATTTCCCTGAGAGACAAAGCAAGGGAAGATACTTCCTTTTTGTATGAAGTCGATTCCTCCTGAAGTTTTGCCAGCATCTGGTTGCTCTCTTTAAGCCAATCAAGCCCTGCTTTGGTCCTTTCAGCGTATTCGACCAGATCATTTACATTATCGGTTTTGGCAAAACGCATCAGTTTTCTCAACATCCCGAGACGTGTTTCCAGATCATCGAAATGGTTCTGCAGCTCCTGTTCATTTGAACGACAGACAATGGTTTTTATCACATCCTCAAATTCCTGTGCAGCCCTCAATAAATTTTCGCTTGCGCCGTAAAGGGGTTCATCAGAGGGGGCAGCGATTACTGATTCGCGGCAGATGCTCTCTAAAGAGGAAAGGATTCCCTCTCCCGAACTGCCTCCTGTCAGTCTGTCGTGAATGCTTTTCATTTGTTTCTGGTTCCTCAGAGAGGTTGAAATATCGTTCATAGTGGTTTCCCATTCGGAGAATGAACTCTCTTCCAGCTTGAGATTACGGTACCTTGCAAGGAATGATTCTCCGTCCTGGCAGGCTGCCTCGGTTTCTCTCCTGCGTCTGTTAATTTCGATCAGTTTTCTTTCTGTCTCGAGTGCAAGAGCAACTGTCCTCGAGAGCCTGGACCTGATCTCCTTCAGTTCGGGCCCCCCGCTGTTGTCCAGCATTTCAACCTGGCGTGAAGGTTCAAGAAGACCAAGTTGGGCAAACTGGCTCTGGATGGCAATAACGTTGGAGAGAGCCGAATTTACGATATTTAACGGTACTGGTCTTTCCTGAAGATAACTTCTGGCCCTCCCGGTAGATGAGACAAGCCTCCTGATCACCATAAACCCCTCCTGGGGCTGAAGGTCATCGGGCAGGGAAGGTACCGGGCCGTCCATCTCAAGAACAGCCTGAACCTCTGCCTCATCTACCCCGGCACGTATCTGGGCGGATTGCGCCCTTTTTCCGCTTGCCAGTTCAAGGGCTCTGACGAGGCTGCTTTTTCCAGCCCCGCTTTCCCCAGTAATGGCAATAAAATTTCCCCTGAAATTAAGGGTTGCATCCTTTATGCCGCCAATGTTTGAAACGATTAGCTCAGAAAGCATCCCGTCACTCCTCGTCGCTCTCGGCGATCCTGTGGCCCCACTGGAACTTTTCCTGAAGGAGCGAAAAAAAATCGTTTCCCTCAAGGGCAATGATCCCGACCCTTCTGGAGGGGTCGAGAGTAACTGTTATTCGGTCTCCTGGGAGAAGTTCATAACCGAGCTGGCCGTCCTGAGTCAGCATGATCTCCCTGTGCTGCCCTTCAGGTGTTATGGATATCGTGTCCGAATCACTCAGTACCATTGGTCTGGAATAAAGGGTGTGGGCGCAAATAGGCGTAAGGATCATACATGATAGATGTGGAGGTATGATAGGACCCCCTGCCGACAGAGAGTATGCCGTAGAGCCCGTCGGTGTTGAGATGATTATCCCGTCCGCATGAAGAACGCTAAGTGGACATCCGCTTACGGCGATATTCAGGGCAATAAGTCTCGCAAAAGGGCCTTTTGTAACGACAAGATCGTTAAGGGCATAAACTTCGTGTTTCTGACGCTTGCCCCTGCTGACTACCCCGTGAAGCAGTCGTCGGTACTGAATATTGTGTTTGCCCTGGATTATAATTTCGAGATCTTTCTCCGCGTTCTCGGCTTTTCCACAGGAAAGAAATCCCAGATGACCCATATTGATCCCGTAAAGGGGGATATCGTATCCAATAACGTATCTTGCGGCCCTCAGGAAGGTTCCGTCTCCTCCAAGAACAACTGCCGCGTCAACCCGTTCTTTCCAATCCTTGTCTGAAATCTCCTCAACCCCCAATATATGTGCCTCATGGGAAGGGAGAGCAAAATTGACGTTCCTTTTTCGCCCCCAGCGAAGTATTTTTTCAGCAAGATCAAGGGCTGGCCGTTTCTGGGTATTTACAAGAAGACCCAATGTTGTCATCGAATAACTCCTCCGGTCTTCATGAATTCAGGGCCCCAAAAGCTTTGAATGGGCCTCTTTTACCATATCCTTTATCTGTTCATTTCCTCGGGACGTAAGGAGACCCGCCGAGGTGCTTTTAAGATGAATCAGGAACTCTATATTCCCCTTTGGGCCCAATACAGGAGAATAATCGGCGCCCGCGTAGAAAAGGGAACTGTTGTTCTCCAGGAAATCCAGAATTGAAACAAGAACAGCGACGTGACTCTCGAAGCTTCTGACTACTCCTTTTTTCCCCACAGCGCTTCTTCCGGCCTCGAACTGCGGTTTTACGAGACAGACGCACTCTCCACCCTGGTCGATAACTCTTTCGACAGCAGGAATAACAAGCCTGAGGGATATAAAAGAAACATCAACTGAAACAAGATCCGGGGGTGGTTTCAGATCGCCGGCCTCTAGGTTTCTGGCGTTTGTTCTTTCCATCACCACTACTCTCGGATCCTGCCTGAGTTTCCACGCAAGTTGCCCGTAACCGACATCAACAGCATAAACCGTTTTGGCCCCAAGGGAAAGAAGGACATCGGTAAAACCCCCTGTAGAGGCACCAATATCTGCGCATACCCTTCCTAGAGGATCAATACCGAAGACTTTCAGTCCCTTCAAAAGCTTGTGGGCTCCCCTGCTGGCCCAGACAGGTCCATCCTTGACCCTTATATCAGAATCATCACTGACCCTTAATCCTGCAGTGGTGGTTTTTTGTCCGTCAACGGTCACATCCCCAGCCATTATCATTGACTGCGCGCGAGTCCGACTCTCCGTGAGGCCTCTTTTGACCATTTCCAGGTCCAGCCGTTCTTTCTGAGGTGATGGCATGGTATTTCCCGATCACCTCCTCCGGGTCAAGTCCACAATGTTTCCACTGCTCCCCGACAGTTCCGTGGGGTACAAATTCATCAGGAACTCCCATAGTAATAACCATGGACCGGAACGGGCCTTCAGTGGCGATAGCAGATATCTTTTCTCCGATCCCGCCCTCCCTGTAGCCGTCTTCAAGGACAATAACGTAATTGTGGGCAGAAAGCATTTCTCGGATCATATCAATGTCAAGGGGTTTTAGAAACCTCATATCGTAAACCGATGGAGGCAGTAATCCCTTGCTGATAGCCTTTTCTCGGGTGATACGGGCCAGTGGTAAAGTGGAACCATATGCACATAAAGCCCAACCTGAACCTTCAACCAGTTTTTCTCCCTTCCCCCATGGAGCGGTTACGTGACTCCTGTTCCTGTATTCAGCTTCCGGTGCAATACCCCGGGGAAGCCTTATGGCGCAAGGCGACATTTTTTTGGCGGCGCCCTCGTACATGGCCCTCAGATCCGGGATATCCCTGGGAGCCATGACCGTAAGGTTTGGTATCGATCTGCACCAGGAAACATCAAGGATTCCATGATGTGTCTCTCCGTCTTCCCCGACGAGCCCGGAACGGTCAATTGCCAGAATGACAGGCAGATTTTGCATGCAGATGTCGTGTACGAGCTGATCCATGGCCCTTTGCAGAAAAGTTGAATAAATAGAGACGACAGGAAGCAAGCCTGCCGACGCCGTTCCTGCGGCAAAGGTCAGGAGGTGTCCTTCGGCTATGCCTACGTCAAAAAATCTTTCCGGATAAATACTGGAAAACCTGTTGAGTTTGCTGCCTTCTTTCATTGCTGCCGTCATACAGACAATTCGAGGGTCTTTTTTTGCCATATCCTCTATGCAAGAAGCGGAAGCGCTGCTCCAGCAGAGGGATTTTGGCCTATCGTTTACTGACACTTGTATTTTGGGAGATACTCCGTGGTAAGTCTCCGGCATATTTTCCGCCGGTTCGAAACCCTTGCCCTTTTTTGTAAGTATATGGATGAGCAGAGGGAATTCGTAACTGCGTGCAAGGTCGAATATTCGCTGCATCTCTTTTATGTTGTGTCCATCGAAGGGGCCCCAGTAACTGATGCCTATCTCCTCGAACATGTTGGGCGTAAGGAGGAATCCCTTTATCTTCTGTTTGATCTTTTCAAGGAAGGATTCGAGTCGGTTGCCCCTGGGAAGTTTTCTGCAGAAATATTTCAGGAAACTCTTCAGGTTATGGTAAAAGGGACTGACGCTGAGAGCGGCAAGGTGGTTGGCCATTCCTCCCACCCTGGGGCTGATCGACATCTGGTTATCGTTCAGAACATATATAACCCTGGTTCCTGCCTCATGAGTGTTGTTCAGCGCCTCTAGAGCCATGCCGTTCATTAGCGATCCATCCCCTATGACCGCAACAACATGATGATCCTGGCCCAGAATGTCCCTGGCCTTGGCAAAACCCAGGGAGGCGGAAAGTGATTTGCTGCTGTGTCCAGCATTGAAATGGTCGAAAACGCTCTCTTTCGGGTCCGGAAATCCCGAAATGCCCCCCCATTTTCGCAATGAAGGAAAACGGTTTTTTCTTCCGGTAAGAATTTTGTAGGCATAAGCCTGGTGACCTACGTCGAATATAATCTTGTCCCGGGCAGGGTCAAATGAACGGAGAAGAGAAACGATCAGTTCGACAGCACCAAGTGACGAACCCAGATGGCCACCATTCTCGGAAACCGTCTCGATAATCAGTTCCCTGATCTCTAAACAGAGTTTATCAAGTTGGTTGTTTTCAAGATCAGCAATGTCTCTGTAGTCTCTGATTCTTTCGAGAATTTCTCTCATAAAATGGTCGCTCCTGTCGTCCGTTTTCCTAGATGCTCCTGTCAAGAAGAGTCCCTGGCAGTGAAGCAAGCAGATCAGTCTCCCCATTGACCCGCGAAATGGCCCTGGAAGCCAGGGAGGTTTCCCGGGCTGCCAATTGCCTGGCCTTTTCCATACCAAAAGCAGCAACGAAGGTGATCTTTCCCTGTTCGGAGTCCTTGCCGGGAGTTTTGCCCAATTCTGATTTGCTCCCTGTAACATCGATGATGTCGTCGACTATCTGAAAAGCCATTCCCAGGTGCTCTCCATATGCGGAAAAGGCAGAACGGGTCTCTTCGTCAGTCTCACCGAGGACCACCCCGGAAAGCACCGAAGCCCTGATAAGGGATGCCGTCTTCGAGAATGCGACCCTCCATGGGTGTTCTTCTGTTGAAAGAGTGCTTTCTGGATCTGAATCCAGTACCTGACCCCCACAAATTCCTTTTGGTCCTGCTGCTTTCAACAATTCTGAAACAGCGGCCATAATGGTTTCTGGCTGAAACTTATTTCTTTTTGCAAGACCCTCAAGAGCAAATTCAAAAGCCCAGAGGAAAAGTGCATCTCCCGCTATAAGAGACAGTGGTTCTCCAAAAATAACGTGGTTGGTTGGTTTGCCCCTTCTAAGAATGTCGTTATCCATTGCAGGAAGGTCGTCATGGATCAGGGAGGCTGTGTGGACCATCTCACATGCCAGTGCCATAACCATGGCGTCATTTTTTGAAACCCCGCAAGCCCCCGCTGAAAGAAGACAAAGAATCGGTCTTATCCTTTTGCCTCCGGCAAGCAGGGAATATGTCATGGATTCCCACAGGCGCAAAGGAATATTTTCTGGTCTGCTTCCGGATAGCTCAACCAGGGCCGAATCGACCTGTTCCCGATAGGGTGAAAGAATCTTTTCGAATCGGTTCTTTTCCATAACCGATCAGGATCCTTCTACTTCTTCTTCCCGATCGTCCTCAAGGGGATTCCATGGAGAGCTCTCTGTGTCGGCGATATTCTCTGAAAGAAGTGTTACCCTTTGCCTGGCCGATTCGAGGAACTTTTTACAGGAGGATATCAGGGCCACTCCCCTTTCAAAAAGGGCAAGGGATTCCTCAAGGGGCATATCTCCCGCGTCCAGGTTTTCAACAATATCCTTTAATTCAGCTATGTCATCAGAAAAAGTCATCCCTAAAAATCACCCCTGAATTTTTTTGACTGGGCCAATGATACAACGAAAGAGAAACTTGCGCCTTATGAATCAACCGTGATACAATTCTCGTCGTTTGCTGAACATATCGGACCAGGGAGGTATTGCTATGGCTAAAGTTTGCGATTGCTGCGGGAGAGGCCAGGCTACAGGAAACAACGTGAGCCACTCCAACCGGCATACAAGAAGGACATGGAACATTAATTTACAGTCTGTCAAGGTGGATCTGGGGTGCGGCGAATCGAGAAAATTGAAGATATGTGCCCGTTGCCTTCGTTCCGGAAAAGTTAAAAGGGCTGTTTAAGTACAGCCCTTTTTTACGGCTTACGCACGTATAAACCAATCCATCCTTCATCTATTCCCAGTCTTAAATTTCCCGTAACAGAATAATTGCTTACTGCATAAGGCCTGTTTTTAAGAATTACAGCTTCCTCCAGGGGCCACCTTGTGCCTTCAAGGCAAACGCCAAGGCATCTATCAGACAGGGCAAGCAAAGATATTAGTGTTCCTGTTTCAAGACCGGAAACACCAACATCTTCACCCCCTCTCAGAAGGAGAAGTGCCTCTTTGTCATCGGCAATGCATCTGGTGAAGGATCTCCACTCCTCCCCACCCCATATAAGAGAGAATATATTTGAAAAAAGATGATCGAATCTTCCTCCAAAGCCTGCTGTCAGTATGGCGGGGGTTCCAGGCCACCTGAGACCTTTTTCTCTCAGGGCAATCTGAAGATCTGTAAGGTTTTTTTCCGGAGGGAAGGTCATGGATTCAATCTTTTTGGACTCGGCCCATAAAATTCCTTCTGCACTCGCGCTATCTCTGTCTCCGATAAAAAGGTCCGGTAATACAAAGTTTTTTCGGCAAAGATCTATTCCGCTGTCGATGGCCCAAACCCTTCGGCTTTGGCAAAGGTCCTGGAACCACCAGGGTTCTGGTTGTCTGCCTCCTGCGACAAGAACGAGGGGGAAGTTCCCTTCTCCCTTTGAAAATACAGCTTTGAACTGAGGTAATTCCAGAGTTGTGCCCATTCCCTCAACCTCTGTTGCCGTTCATGCTCTCAAAGAGAATGTTTCGTGCCTCATCCTCATCGACAAGTATCTCCCTGGGTTTCGAGCCATCCTGAGGGCCGACGATACCGATCTGTTCAAGTGTGTCGATCAGCCTGGCAGCCCTTGTAAAACCTATCCTGAGTTGCCTCTGGAGCCTGCTTGCGGAGGCTATCCCGCTGTGAAGGATCATGTTCATCGCCTCTTCAAGCAGATCATCGTCCAGGTGTACCCTGCCGTTTTCGCCTCCGTCATCGCCCTGAACGTCGATATCGAGGAAAACCGGATCACCGAAAAGCCTGGAAAGGTAGTCCATGAATCTCTGTATGGTGGGTTCATCGATCCATGGTGACTGCAATCTCAGGGGTTTTGGAAGTCTCGGGGTCAAAAAGAGCATGTCACCACTCCCAAGAAGGCGCTCGGCCCCCGCTACATCAATTATTGTTCTGGAGTCTGTTTGTGAGGGCAGGGTGAATGCGACTCTTGCCGGAATATTGGCTTTGATAAGTCCTGTAACCACGTTGACCGATGGTCTCTGGGTCGCAATTATAAGATGAATGCCAGTAGCCCTTGCCATTTGTGCGAGCCTGCAAATATAATCCTCTACCTCGCGTGGAGATGTGAACATGAGATCCGCGAGTTCATCAATTACTATTACTATGTAAGGCATCCTGTCAACAGGGAGGACCCTGGTGTTGTAGGTTTTTATGTTTCTCACCCTGGCTTGCGCGAACATTTCGTATCTCTTTTCCATCTCCCTTATTGCCCATCCGAGAGCGTGAACCGCCTGTCTGGATTCCACAACAGGAGGAATTATATTATGAGGTAGTTTTTCAAAGGATTTCATTTCCACCCTTTTGGGATCGACCAGCAATAGCCTTAGATCCTCGGGACTGTTGCGTGAACAAAGAGCTGCAATACAACAAGTGACGAAAACGCTTTTACCTGATCCTGTAGTTCCAGCCACAAGCAGATGGGGCATCTTTTCCAGACCGATAGAAAGGTGTCTTCCGTCTACGCCGACGCCGACCGGAATTGCGAGATCGTTGTCTGATTCAAGAAAGGAGGGGTGTTCGAGTACAGTCCTCAGGTTAACGGGTTTTCTTTCAGGATTGGGAGTCTCTATTCCTATGCATGTTTTTCCGGGAATTGGTGCTTCGACCCTGAGGCTCGGAAGAGCCAGTGAAACTGCAAGATCGTTGGCAAGGCCGGAAACCCTGCTTACCTTGATCCCTGGGGCAAGCTGGATCCTGTACTGGATAACCGTAGGGCCAACGACGGTTTCCGAAAGCTCTGCCCCGATCCCGAATTCGTCCAGGGTGGCAATAATGCTTTCCCCCCGACTCTCAAGAAGATCTCTGTCAAGGTCGAAAAAATAATCGT
>DAOTIQ010000003.1:0-61151 GCA_035448245.1 Thermovirgaceae bacterium
CAAGACCGAGAAGGGAACAGACCCTCTCCTCGATCGAGGGCGGGCAATGGGCATGGTTCCGACCGCTCCGGAGATCTTGCCCACCGAGACAGAAACGCGGGAAGCACTCAGGCGGGTAATATCCCTCTGGATCTCCTCATACCAGTTGAGAAGTTTGAAACCAAATGACAAAGGTTCCGCATGTACACCGTGGGTCCTTCCTACACAGGCAAGGTCCCTGTATTTCCAGGCCTTTTCAAGGATGATCTCCGCGACCTCGCCAAGATCTCCAAGGATCAGGTCAAGTGATCTTGCAAGAAGAAGAGACGAGGACGTGTCGATAACATCGCTGCTTGTCAGCCCAAGGTGAATGTATCGGCCATCAGGCCCGACCTTTTCTGCAACGGACGACACGAAAGCTATCATATCGTGGTTGACTGAGTCCTCTATCTGCAGGATCCTGTCCACATCAATCTCGGATCTTTCCAGGATGTTCAGGAAGGATTCCTCAGGTATAACTCCCTCCTCCATCCATGCCCTGCATGCTGCGATCTCGACCTCCAGCCATGTCCTGAAACGGTTCTCCTGGGACCATATAACATCCATCTCCTGCGTGCTGTATCTTTCGATCAATCTATCCAGACCCCCCCGAGCGAACCCGTCTCGCGAAGCCAGTCTTTTCTGGCTTCGTCCAGGAAACTATCGTACACCCCTTCGGCAAAATCCGGAAAGGTGCAGTCGAAGGAAACCCATTTTTTTCTCATGTAGCGGAGAGTTACCTCCGCAAATATCCCGTCGCGGAGATATATCCTGTGTGCGTGATCTTTTGTTGAAGCCAGGACCAGTCTCGAGCCGTTCACGTATCCGGGATCGATGTTGACCTTTCTGCTGTCTCCGCTCTGTTTTTCCAGGCCACAGGAAAAAATCTTCCATTCGGCCAGCCCACCGGCCCCCGCCAGTCCACTGAAAGAAACAAAGGTCCTGTAAAGCACAGGGGCTATGTTTCTGTAGTAATCGGTATGACCAAAGGGATATGTCTCGCTTTGGTACTGGATCTCCCCCCACTCGCTGGTCAATTTCGAGATGGTCCATTCCAGCAATCCAGTGTCAGGGTGAAGTATCCCGGCTACCCGTTTAACCGCAGGCTGCAACGGTTCTCACCGCCTTTGCTATCCGAAAGAAGTCCATCAACAAAATCCCGGGGGTTAAAAAGTTGCAGGTCCCCCAGTCCCTCTCCGAGTCCAACGTACCTCACGGGAAGCCCCAGTTCCCTCCCGACAGAGAGGATCACACCGCCTTTGGCGGTATGGTCATACTTTGTCATTACCACCCCGGTGAGCGGGATCGCCCGTCCAAAAACCTCGGCCTGCCTGAAACCGTTCTGTCCTGTAACGGCATCCACTACCAGCAGGGATTCTGTAATCCACCCATGGGAGTTCTGGCCAATTACCCGCTTTATCTTGGCAAGTTCCTCCATAAGGTTGGAATTTGTGTGGAGTCTGCCAGCCGTATCTATTATGACGCAGTCGGCACCACTGGCGGCGGCGGCTTTCATGGAATCGAATACTACCGCTCCCGGATCTCCCCCTGGAGGGTGGGCTATGACGCGCGTACCTGCACGCTCACCCCATATTCTGAGCTGTTCGGAGGCCGCGGCCCTGTATGTGTCGGCCGCCGCGAGAATGACCTTTCTGCCCTGCTCCTTCAGACCGAAAGCCAGTTTTGCCGCTGTGGTCGTCTTTCCGCTCCCGTTGACTCCAAGAAGAAGCACCGCAGTGGCAGAACCACCGAAATGAACAGGCTCACCGGTGCCATCAATGGCTTCCAGACGCTCACAAAGAATATCCCTCAGGAGAGCAAGGGCCTTTTCTCCGTCCATACCTCCCGAAGAAGCAATTCGGGACCGCAGGTCCTCTACAATGGAGAGTGTCAGGGGAACCCCGGTGTCTCCGGAAAGAAGAGTCTCTTCCAGATCTTCCCAGAAAGAGTCCTCCGGCATTCCGCAGGCAAAAAGGCGAAAAAGGTTCCACCTGCGACGGACAGGCTCAAGATCATTTCTTATATCAGGCAATCTAACCCCCCCTGCTCCTGCTTTTACGTGTTGCTTCCCGACGTCGGGGAGTTGGGCTTTCTGGGCCTTCTGCGCCTCGACTTTTTTCTCGATTCGGTCTTGCCCTGGACAGGTTTCTCCGTTTCCGCCCCGGGCTCTTTGCCGCCCGACGGTTTTTTGTCTTCGACTATTTTCGCTGAAGGCTGAGCGTTTTTTTTGCGGTTGGGACCTCCCCGGCGCCTTTGTGATCTACCTGTTTTTTCGCCTGGTTTTCCCTGGTTCCTTTTTTCTCCCTGTTTTTGTCCGGGAGTTTCTTTTCCGGGGCACTCAGGGTCTTCAGATTCTCTCTCAACAGGTTCCTGGATTCTAACAATCTCTTCGGAAACATTAACAGACCCGGGTTCCACGACACTCTCCATGGTCCAGGTCTCTCCTTTCATCACCGTTTCGCGAAAATATTTAAACTCCGATACAGGCACCAGGATCTCTCCGTTGCCGGGGCAGTAAAGCCGGACGATCTCCCTGTTAATATCCACACCGGAAACTATGTAGTTGGCGGCAGGTGCCTTGATCTTGGTCCCCGGGCCAGGAAGGTCTTTCCAGAGTTCTCTGTAGTTGTTGTGTTCAAAACCCATGCAGCACATGAGCCTTCCGCATATCCCGGATATTTTGGTGGGATTGAGGGCCAGGTTCTGTTCCTTGACCATCCGGATGCAGATGGGAGCAAAACTGTTAAGCCAGTAACTGCAGCAGCAAGGCATCCCGCAGGGAGACATACCCTTTACTACTTTGGATTCGTCACGCACCCCTATCTGTCTGAGTTCTATACGGGTTCTGAATTCACGGGCCAAATCCCTGACAAAAGCCCTGAAATCAACTCTTTGTTCCGCAGTAAAGTAAAAAAAGAGTTTTTTCCTGTCAAGGATAAACTCAACATCAACAAGTTTCATTTCGAGATCGTGGGATTTGAGCAGTTCACGCCCTTTAAGCAGGATCTGCTCTTCTTCCTCTTCCTGGGCTTTCCGTGCCTCAAGATCCTCTTCGGTAGCAAAACGGATGAAATTTAGATCCTGAAAGGATGGCTCGCCTCCCCTCGGGACCCCCTCTCCTCCGGTGGATGCAAGGTCTACCCGGTAGGATTCGGCCTGCTCATGAGTAATGGGACCAGCCGCTACTGCCGTTTCCTCTCCCCTTGCGGATTCTACAACGACCCTGTTACCTGGGCTGAAGGTCACTTCGCCATTTTCCAGAAGTCCCAGGTATCTCGGTTTACCAAAAATCATCAAATAACTGCTCAAACCGCACCTCTCCCTCAAGTCCCGCCCAAACCAGATCCTGTATCATCGGGGTCGTCAATTTGCCCTTTCGGGCAAGCATGCATATGCTGTCCAGACTGGAAGCCCTGCCAAAATCTTTTTGTCGGGCAAGAAACAGCACCCAGTTCTCAAGCTCCGGGAGCATCTCCTGCGGGCTCCTTTTCCTGGTCCTTCCGACCCATTTAAGGAATGTACCCGGGTTTCCCGGAATATCGGGTGGTTCAACCTCGCCGGAACTGCCTGGTATGAAATTGAAAACCCTGATCCTGCTCCTCAGGGTGGGCAACATGGAGTTTTCTTCCAACAAAATCATTATCCGGCCCGATGGCGGGGGCTCTTCTGTTATTTTTAGCAGGCTGTTCACCGCCGGAAGGGACATCCTGTTACCCGAAAAAAGAACACCCAGCCTTCTTGTGGAACTTACCGGCCTTAACGAGAGTTCTTTCCACAAGGTCCTGCAAAACTCAATGGTAGCGGCTTCTTCCGGTTTCCCGCTTTGTATAAGATCCGGGTGGTCCTTTTCGGACCATGCCGGACGCTGTTCTTCCCGCGTCATTTCGTCGCAAAGTATCTTTCTTGCACAGGCCATTACGCAGTCAGCATGATAAGCCAGGGGAAGCACAACGGCGAATGCCGGGGACGCGTCAGAAGCCGCCGATGCCGATGATGTTTCCTCTATAAACTTTTCGATGCTTTCACTCAGGACCTCGTTTCCAGAAGGCAAGGGCTTTTCTCCGTTCCTTTGAGAATATTTAGTTCCTGTACACTCGATCCCTCCGGACTCACAGGCGTTTCAGTATAACCGATGTTACTTCAGAAGATATAACTCCGGGCGAAAGGGTCCCATCTATCCTTATCACCCTTTTCGGCTCGCTTTCGTGGATTTGTCTGTACCCGCAGGAAATCCGTTCGAGGAGTCCGGGATCCTTTTCGAACCTGTCGGGTTTTTCTCCCCGTTCACATATCCTCTTCAACGCCGTTTCAACGGGGAGATCTATCCAGAAGGTGATATCCGGTATCGGGAAACCGGCCCTTTGAGAGAATGTCTCGATTATGTCCCTGGGAAAACCTCTTCCAAAGGACTGGTAGGCCAAAGTTGAATCGGTGAATCTCTCGCAAAGTATCACCTTGCCGGACAGGATCGAGGGCCCTATGACCCGGTGAACGTGTTCGCACCGGTCGGCCAGAAATAGAAGCAACTCGGTCCAGGTATTTTCCGAGGATCCTGATAATATGAGGGACCTGAGGGCCCCCCCTCCATTCCATCCTCCCGGTTCATGGGTCCTGACTACCCTTTCCCCGCCAATAACGGACGCTATAGCCACTTCCACAGCTTCGGAAAGCGAACTTTTCCCCGAGCCATCGATACCCTCAAAGGTCACAAACAAGACAAGGCACCTCCATCAGAACCTGTAAAATACCCCGGCAGAATCTCTGTGGCCGTCATCAAGATCCAGGTACCTGTAAAAAACTCCCCAGGAATCACCTATGGAGTACCTGCCATCGATAGACCATCGTCCGTTCTGCTGGTCCCACCACTGCCCTCCAATGGAAAAGCCCCCCGCCCCATGGAGGGGGAAGAGCATAAATCCGACTCCCGGATATCCTCTTACCGAACCTGCCCAGAATCTGAACATCTCACCGGAATAACCGATAGCGGCGGAAACTCCCGGATCCGAACCAATGTCCTCGGCACCTAGCAAAAGACCTATTTTCCTGGAACGGCTCCCCGTCCAGAGTGAAACATCTGCCATTACATCGCTGTCCCTGGGACCCTGGGTAACACCATGGACCGAAACGGTTCCGTCGAAGTGAATATCCTCGATATCGGATATTATCCTGTTGGCCTTGCCGACTATCTCCCGAATATCGCTGATAGTATTCTTTCCCGGAGCTTCCCCTTCTTTGAAGAAAGTGTCCTCGATCTTTCTCGTCAGCTCACCAACATTTCTTGCAGCCTCGCCGATGCGGACGACTGTTTCGCGAACATCCCGTCCAGACATTCCATCCTCATCGAACTGCGAAACTACGGCACGAAGTTTTCCCATAACCTCCGAAAGAGTGTTGAGCGAAAGAGACAGGCTCTCCCTGTTCTCCTCGACTACGGAGTCGAGGTTGCCCGTGAGCCGAACGATGCTGTCGCCAACTCTTTTGAGCTGACCCCTGGCCTCATTGGAAAATCCCTGGAAATCGTCGGCGGCATCGGAAAGTTTTCCGAGAAATGAATTAATGTTGGAAAAGGTATTCTGCACATCCCCCAAACTACGCCTGATGTCCTCAAGTATTTCGTCGAAAGCCGGCGGTATGGTACCGGGAACAACATCGTCGGGAGATATGCTTGTGAAGGATGGCCCCCTGGTTATCTTGACGCGGGGTTCCCCGAGAAGACCACCTGTATCTATCTGGAACTTGCTGTCTGAAGGTATTATGACATGGCCTTTTACTGAAACACTGACAAGAACGCCCTTGTCCATGAGGGCTATGCTGTTGACCCTGCCGGATTCGACGCCCGAAACCAGTACCGGGGCTCCCGCATCAAGCCCCATCGCGTCGGGAAAAACTATCCCGAAGGAATAGCCGTATTGCTTGAACCTCACTCCACCACTGACGAAAACCAGTCCCCCAAGAAATGCTATGGCCAGGAAGACTACGATACCTACCCTCATCTCCCGGTTCATCCCGCGATCCCCCCCATGCCCCGGACGGAAATCATTCCCTCCGCAAAACGTTTTACGCTGGAATGGTCAGATGAATGCCAATCAGACACGGCACCGCCCCATGCTATCTTACCTTCTTCCATTAACATAAGCCTGTCAGCAATTCCCAATGCTGAAACAAGGTCGTGAGTCACCACCAGAACGCTGAACCCGAATCTGCCGCAGAGATCGACCACAAGTTGATCGATATGTCTGGCCGTTATTGGATCCAGACCGGTAGTGGGCTCATCAAGGAGAAGGAGCGACGGGCTGTGCACAAGCGATCTGGCAATTGCAACTCTTTTCCTCATCCCCCCGGAAAGTTCCGAAGGAAACTTTTCCCGGACATCTCCGAGTTCCACGTGATGCAGCATTTCAAGCACCATGGAGGATATTTTTTCCTCGTCATGGATGTTCCTGCAATACCTCAGGGGAAATGCAATGTTCTGACCCACGGACATGGAATCGAAAAGAGCCCCCCCTTGAAAAACGACCCCAAGCTCTCTCCTGATGTCGATCAGTTCTTTCTCTTCCGTTAGAGGATCTATGGTCTTGCCCAGGAGATTGATCTCCCCCTCCTGGGGTTTGAGAAGTCCGGCGATAAGCCTCAGGGTAGTAGTCTTTCCACAGCCCGATGGCCCCATCAGACAGTTGATCTCTCCGGACATGAGCCTGATGCTTACGTCACGGATAACCATTTTTCCCGAAAAACCGACAGATACGTTTTTCATGTTCATCAGTGAGTTCATGGTCTCACCCCTTGATACCGCCAAACAGCAGGGTCGAAAGAATATAGTTGAAGATCAGGATCAGCATGTTCCCCCACACCACTGCCCTGGTCGTGGCAGAACCGACACCCCTTGCCCCCTGGCCGGCCATAAAACCCTGGCCGCAGGCCGAGATAGTAATCAGCAGGCCGAAAACGGCAGCCTTGAGGACCCCCCCGTATATGTCTGAGGGGTTAAGGAGAGCCTCTACGGATCTTTTGAAGAGATGGGGGTTGACCCCGTGAGCGGTCACGTAGGCAAACCCTCCCCCGATACCTATCACGAATGAAAAGAGGGTCAGCATCGGAAGCATTATCAGCCCCGCAAGAACTCTCGGTACCCCAACAAACACGCTGGGATCGAGCCCGAAAGTCCTGAGCGCGTCGATCTGTTCGGTTACCTTCATGGACCCTATTTCGGCAGCCATCGCCGCGCCGACCCTTCCACTCACGACCAGGCCGGTAAGGACAGGGGACATTTCGCGTATCATACTCAGGGCTATAACCCCGCCTATGTAGCCCGTGGCACCAAACCGGACGAACTGGTCCAGGGTCTGGACAGCCATGACCATTCCCGTAAAGGCACTCGTGATAGAAACTACAAGAACGGAGCTGACACCGACCCTCTCCAGCTGCTCGAGAAGGTCTTCCCTGCTCCATCTGCCGACAAAAGTCCCGCAGATCACCCTGTAGCCGAAGAGCGCAAATTCACCGAGGGTTGAAAAAAGATCAACAGTCTGCCTACCGACCCAAGAGACCAGGTTCACTGAAGATTTACCCCCTATTCCGGGACAACCCTGATGATCCTTCTTATCAGACCGTCTACGTAGTAGTTAGACCGGTAACTCCTGAAGGATCCTTCCTTTATCATCTCTTCCTTTATCTGGCTGAGCAGTTTGCGCCCCGATTCCTCCTCTGCTTCCATCGACTCCGGATCTCCTCCGGGGACAAAACTCCGGATCTCGGCAACAACCTCATCGTTGGTCTCCATAGCCGAAAATTCTTCGAGAAGTTCATCAAGGCTTTGTATAGCCCTCCAGCCCTGGGCAATTGAATCCTGGCCGGGTTCCTCTATGCCGCCGCCCCTTACCACAACCTCACAGACGCCCCTGGCTCCAGCCGGTGCCTTGAGGGTTATCTTCTTTTTTACGGTTTCCTTCCGGTAAGGTCTGAGGGTGATCTCGACATCGAACTCACCTTCGGGCAGAACAGTTTTTTTAGAGAGGTTGACGTCCTCGATGAACACCACCCTCGGGTCTGACGTTACCTCAATATCGAGATGGATTCCTATGGGCATTATCTCGAAGAAGGGGTTGAGTGATATCGCGTCGGAAAGCATTGAAAATTCTGCAAGCATGGTCTTTCCAAGGTCTGTAGGAGAAAAGAACATATTCGTCCTCTGCCAGCCTTCGACAAGGCCGCCCCCTTCAATCTTCATGGTCAGCTTTGCGCTTCCCTCTCCCACCCTGCCCCAGACATTATCTATAAGGCCATTCAGCATCTCCGGGATAACCTTGGTCATGAAAAAGGGATCATAGGCTGTTTTAAACCTCTTCAGGGTCCGCTCTCCGGAATCCACGTTGGCAAACCTTACCGATATATCCATAACCGGCGCGAACTGCCCTATTCGCCCACCGATCGCCTGGGGCCTGTCCTGGGTTACTATCCCTATTATCGATCTGGGAGTACCCAGTTTGAACGGCGATCTGTAGCTGGGTATGACCTCGTGGATCCACGCCCTGGCAAGGGGGAAGGAAACGGCACCCCGGCTGGTGAAAGGGTGGGCAAAGGCCACGAACCGGCCGTCATTTGATACTGCCGTAAGAGTCCCTGTGGCCGCAAGAGAGATATCTCCCCAGGCTACAAGCACACTCACCGCCTCCCCGGGCCTGGCAACGGCTCCAAACTCTACCGGGATGTCGTTACCGCGGATATCCCCCGGTATCATCACTACCGGCATACCAAGGATCTCCTCGATCCTTTTTGCGCTCCTTGCGCTGTAACCCATACCGACAAGCGGGGCAGAAAGCTCCCGGTCCATTTTATCACCAGAATCTGCTAAATCGGCAGGTGTTTCATCTTCGGAACCGTCGGGGTCATCATTATCGGGATCTTTCAGTTCGAGGTCCGGGAGCACTATCCCGGGCACCCTGTCGGGCCAGTCCCAGATACTGAGGATATCCTCTATGGGTGTGACCAGCCCCATCTCGTGCTCACTGAAGTTCCATCCGTATCCTATGGCACCTATCAGTTTTCCTCCAACGAAGACGGGGCTGCCGCTCATCCCGGCCGCTATTCCCCCGGTTTTTTCTATTACCGGACCGGAGGCCCTTATCAGGATAAGGTTTCGCGGCGAGGTGGGTTCGGGAAGAACGCTGAGTATCTTTACGGGGAATGACACAACCTCCCCACCCTTGACAACTGTCCAGGCCGTTCCCTGCATACCCTCGCGAAGTGAATCTACACCCATGATGCCTCCAGGCACCACGAACTCACCGGAATAGACAACCCCCGGAAATGAAAGTAAGATCATCGCAACAACAAGGAAAAGCCATGTTTTTCTCAAAAACAGAACCCCCAAATAGACCCAGTCATTTCCCCTGCTTCCGGAATCTGAGATAGGACTGGATAAAATCATCTATGTCTCCGTCCAGAACGGCCTGGACGTTTCCTTTTTCGAGGTTTGTCCTGTGATCCTTGACCAGGGTATATGGGTGCATGACATAGGATCGGATCTGACTCCCCCAGCCGATCTCCTTTTTTTCTCCCTGGATATGGTTCATCTGTTCCTGCTTTTCCTGGATCATCCTTTCGTAAAGACGCCCCCTCAGGACCTGCATGGCGCTGTGCCTGTTCATGTGTTGTGATCGTTCGTTCTGGCAGCTTACGACGATCCCCGTCGGTATATGGGTGATCCTCACAGCCGAGTCGGTCATGTTTACATGCTGGCCACCCGCACCGCCCGACCTGTAGGTATCTATCCTGAGGTCTTCGCTGGCTATCTCTATTTCCGCATCATCGGGAAGTTCTGGTGACACATTCACGGAGGCAAAACTGGTATGTCGCCTCTTTGCTGTGTCGAAGGGCGATATCCTGACCAGCCTGTGGACGCCACGCTCGCTCTTCAGATAACCGTAAGCATGATCCCCTGAAACGTGTATGGTCGCGGATTTTATCCCGGCCTCGTCGTCCTCGAAAAGCTCCAGTACTCGTGACTGGAATCCTCTTTCCTCGGCCCACCTCAGATACATGCGAAAGATCATCTCCGCCCAGTCCTGAGAATCCAGCCCCCCGGCGCCGGGGTGAATACTCAGTATCGCGTTGGAGTCGTCGTATTCTTCGTTAAGCAACAGGAGGAGACGTTTTTCTTCCAGCGCTTTTTCCAGTTCCGATGATCTTGCCTGAAACTCTTTCTCGAGTTCCGAGTCATCCTCCTCACTTAGAAGACCGGCCAGTGTCTGCAGGTCTCCCAGTTCGGTCTCGATATTCTTCCACGAGTCGACTTTCGCCTGGAAACGGGCGATCTCCCTTGTCACATCCTGGGCGTCGTCCCTGTTCCAGAAGCCCTGTTCCGATGTCGCCTCAGTCAGTTTCTCCAGGTCTGCCGCAGCTTTTTCCGGGTCAAAGACTGTCCTTCAACTCGTATGCAAGCGAGCGAAGTCCCTCCATAACGTTTGATACAGGTATCTGTGCCATTTGTATTCCTCCCGGAGTGCTATTATTAGTATTTGCAGGCATTTCATTATAACATCACGCTCGCCGCTATTGGGCGGGAAAAGGAAGGCATCCATGCGCAAATCTACGCCAACAAAGACCGCTGTACTGAAAAAACTATACTCCTCCATTGGAGAAACCGTCTCTGGCGGGATACTTTGCCGGGAACTGGGGCTTTCCAGACAAGCCGTATGGAAAGCAGTAAGATCTCTGGTGGAGGACGGATTCACCATAGAATCAGTTCCGGTTAAAGGGTACCGGTTCCTCGGCTCTTCCGGAAACGATCTTGACCCTACCTGGCTGGAGATACTTTTATCGGACTGCCCCTGGGGTCACCCCGTACTTTTCTGGCAGGAGATCGATTCGACCCAGTCTCCGGCAAAAGAAATGGCCCGCCAGGGCGCTCCGGAAGGAGTAGTAGTCCTGGCAGACCAGCAGACTTCCGGCAGAGGAAGGCTTGGAAGACACTGGATATCTCCCCCTGGAGGGGGTATCTATTTTTCAGTCATTATCCGCCCAGATATTCCGCCTGAACAGATTCAGACCCTGAGTCTTGCCTCGGCCATGGCTGTACAGGACGCCATCCAGTCAGAATCGGGTATCAGGTGCCAGCTCAAGTGGCCCAACGATATTCTCTGGAATAATTCAAAGCTGTGCGGAATCCTCAGCGAGGTCTCAAGCGAACCGGGAAGGATCCATTTCGCCGTTACCGGCATCGGTATCAACGCCAACATGAGAGGACAGGATATGGGTCTGGGAAAAGGGGCCACCTCGCTGGCATCGATCCTTGGGCACGACGTCGACAGGGGTCTGATAGCTGCCTCGGTGATAAGCCGTTTCCATGACGGGGTCCGCAGGCTGGAGTCACCTGAGGGAAGGATCTCCCTGATATCGGATTACGCTGCCAGGTGCGACACCATTGGGAAAAAGGTCAGGGTCCTCGTCGATGAGAGGGAGATAATCGGGGAGGCATGCGGCATAGGAGACACTGGCAATCTCGAAGTCCGGTCAGAGGGGAAGATCCTCACGTTCTCGGCAGCTGATGTTACCCACCTTAGAAACTGTGGAGACCATCAGGAGGACTCCCTGGAGTAATCCCATATCTGAAGGTAAATTTCATAGAGAAACAGGATCATATCCTGGTCGATATCAGGTCGCGGAAGTTCAATGGACCCGGGCATTTTCCCGACTCTTTCCCTGATAAATCCCGGTGTCCATGGATCGGTGACGATCAGCCATTTTTGCCTCACGGCCTCTTCAAGCGCGGTCTCCAGAACCTCGATCCCTTTTCCCGAGGCCCAGCCATTCTTGACAGCATCAGGCGGCCTGACAACCTTCCCCGCTGAAGCCTGAAGCCACCGGCCGTATTTCCAGGAAAGGTCAAGCAGTGACTTGCTCCCTATCATGTTCCTTCCGACAATTACCGTGCTGTCCAGCCTGGCCTGGAACTCGGCCAGCCTCCTCTGATAGTAGCTATAGTTGGAAGGTTCCGAAGCGGAGAGAATATCAAGGAGCCTCAGCGCGATAAACGGAAGAGCAGCAGGGTCAAGAAAGTTTTCGTCCCGATTGCCTCCGGGGAACCCTTTCTCGAAGAGGCGAAAAGTCTTTGGTCTTTCCAGACCCCCCTGGCCCAGAAACCGTATTATTTCCTCATTGTCTACTGCAAAAACCAGGGTTCCCACGGGAGGTTCCTTTCTTGTTTTTTCCTGGACGCCGCTGTCGTTCCATACTACCAGGGGACGAACGGTCACATGGGCTCCTCCGATAAAACGTGCGATCATGGACAACCACGGGTTTGTCACCCAGATCTCAGCGGATCCGGCCCCTACTGCGGATCTGCAAAAAAACAACATAAAAAAAAACACCAAAACAGAATATCTTCTGAAAGTTCTTCGATCCAAACCCTTTTACCCCCCCGGAATATCCTCCGGCCATTTCCCCGATATCTTGAAGGATAGCACAAAAGGAACTGGCAGCAATTGCCTTTATCTGGAGAGTCTTCTGCTTCCGGGTTCTTCGAGGGGAAGGCCCTCACCGCACAGGGGACATTCTTCCGGAGTGTAAACCGGGAAATCACTTTTCATAAGAGAAACAAGGGAGGGCCCGATGGCATTATTCCCGGAACTCCTGTCAACTACACAGGCTGCCCCCAGAAACTCTCCTTCTGATACCTGGAGGATGGCATCGCGGACTTCCGCCGTCGATCTTCCGGTAGTTACAACATCTTCTACCACGAAAAAAGAAAGGCCCAAAGGGGCGGGAAAACGCCTGAGCTTCATAATGCCTTTTTCCCTTTCGCAAAAAATAAAGGGCACCCCAAGGTATCTTGCCGTCTCGTGCCCTATGATCAGACCACCCACGGAGGGGGATATTATCACATCCGGCCTGAGGTGATCTATTCTTTCCCCTATTCGGGCACCAGCCCAGGCGGCGTGCTCCGGATATCTCAGGAAAAGGGCACACTGAAGGTAAAACCCGCTGTGCATTCCCGATGAAAGCAGGAAATGACCTTCCAGGAAGGCTCCGGATTCCTTCATTCTCCTCATTGTCTCGACAGCAACAGCATCATTCATCTGGTCTGTTCCCACCTTTCCACGCGATCCACTATCTCTGAAAGAGCAATTGCCGGAGACGGGGATTTCAGTATCGGTCTGCCTATCACCAGATAATCCGCTCCTTTTTCGAGAGCCTGCTCCAGGGGCGCGGATCTTTTCTGGTCATCCTGCCCTGCCTGGTCCCTTATGCCAGGGACGACCATCTCCAGGTTTCCTTCCGCTATGGGTCGCAGGAGTTCCAGATCTGAGGGAGAACAGACAATTCCATCAATACCGGATGCCGCACAGATCCGGGCCCTTGATCTGAGGGCTTCTTCCATCGCGCAACCGGGGTTGACCTCTTCCCAACTGGGAAGGTCGTGGCTTGTAAGGACCGTTACGCCAAAGAGTTTCATCGGGTTCCCCGACGCGTCACGTGTTTTGGCAGCAGATTCCAGCATCGCTTTTCCGCCGGCGGCATGTACCGTAAGGGCCCAGATACCATTATCTGCAAATTGCCTGACTGCCATGGCAACTGTGTTGGGTATATCGTGAAGTTTGAGATCAAGAAATACGTCAAAGCCAATTTCCATGACTTTCTTTACGAAGAGCATACCACCCTGGGCGAAAAGTCCCGGCCCTATTTTGACGAAGGCAAGTTCCCGGGCAAGAGGTTCGATCATGGCAAGGGCGGCGTCGACATCAAGAAGATCAGCAGCCAGAATCACCCGCCTGTTCTTTTGTTTTTTCAACATTTTTGAGTCGCGGCTCCTTTCTCTGGCCTGGCCCGACCAGTCAGGGCAACTGCGTTTTCAAGGCTATGTGAATCCATGTGTTCGATCAGACCCCGGCAGATAAGGGATGGAAGCCGCGATTCAACGAAAAGAGACGTCCCGGCCTGTATTGCCGATGCCCCCGCAAGCATCATCGAAAGAGCTTCATCTGGCCCTGAAACACCCCCGCATCCTATGACAGGGATCGCAACGCTCCCCGCTGCCTCCCAGACCATCCGGAGAGACAGCGGAAATATTGCCGGCCCTGACAGACCGGCAAAGATCCTGTCGAAGAAGGGCTTTTCGTTCTGGTTGTCGACAGCCATTCCAAGCCAGGTGTTGCCCACTACCACCGCGTCGGCTCCCGCGTTTTCACAAACCTTCGACGCATCTGCAATCGACCAGGCCTGAGGTGTGAGCTTCACCCAGAGCGGTCCGTTCCAGGCGGCCCTGGCTCCAGCGACGGCTTCTTCCAGACTCGAGGGAAGAGTCCCCCAGGACATGCCTCCGCTCGAAACGTTTGGACAGGAAACGTTCAGTTCGATCGCTCCTATTTTGTCCACCGATTTTTCGAGAATATGCACTGTATCGTCCAGTTCTTCGATAGAACCAAAAGCAACGTTGACTATCACCGGGAATCCGGCGGAGGACAAAGGGCCAAGGTCTTCATCTATGAAGGCGCTGACTCCGGGGTTCTGAAGGCCAATACTGTTAAGCATCCCCGACGGGGTTTCAAAGACCCTGCCCCCGGTGTTCCCTTTCCTGGGATAAAGGGTGATACCTTTGCTGCAAACCGCTCCTACACCATCCATGGATCCAGTCGGCCAAAGACCCGGATCCATAGGCCATACACCGGAAGCGATGATGACCGGTGTCTCCATACGGACTCCGCCAACCACTGTTTCCAGCCTTTTATTGCCCATCCCAGACTACCTCTTTCCAGTCGAATACTGGTCCCTCCACACAGGTTCGGACCATTCCTCTCCGCGTCTCGACGGAACACCCCATGCAACCCCCGATCCCGCAGGCCATCCTGCTCTCGAGGCTTACAAGGGTCTTGCCCATGGGGTTGATTTGGCCCAGACTCCGGAGCATGCCGTTGGGCCCGCAACCCCATATCTCGCAATCTGGACTCAAGAGAGAAGATGCAGCGTCAATTGCCGTACCCCTTATTCCAAAACTTCCGTCATCGGAAGAGATAACCAACCCGGGGATCCTGGAGGAACACCAGTCGGCAAATAACTCCCACCCTTTGCCAGGCAGACCCAGAACGAAGGTTTTTTCGGGCTGCCCAGGGGAAATATCGACCAGATCAAGAAAGGGGGCTATTCCGAGAGTACCCGCCACAAGAACAAGTTGTTTCCCTGACGGATCTGGAAAACCGTTGCCGCAGGGACCCCGAAGATCCAGCCTGGCCCCGGGGGGAAGAGAGGCCAGAAGAGAGGTTCCCCTCCCGACAACCCGGAAGAGAAAACCAACCTTTTTACCGGAAGCGAAGGTGAATGACAGGGGTCTACCGAGAAGAGGGTCTTTCACTCCCGTCACCCTCACCATAAAGAACTGTCCGGTCTTTGTCTCGGGGATAGTTTCTTCCATCTCGACTACAACATGCCTGCACCCGTTCCCCGCCTCTTCGGACAGAGATATCCTCCCGGTGAGATCCTTTGTGCCGTTCTTTCCCTGGCCAGATATGGCAACCATCACCGGAAGACCACTTTCCCGCCGCAAATTGTCATGACAGGCCACCCCTTGAGTTTTTTGCCATCCCAGGGTGTTAACCTGGATTTGCTGAACCAGGTAGATGCATCAACCAATCTTTCGAGTCCCGGATCAATGACCGTCAGGTCAGCCGGGGCTCCAGGAGTCAGGGATCCCAGCGTTTTCCATCTTTCTGGAAGAATGGCGGCCGGTCCCGAGGTGAAAAGGGAAAGGATCTTCTCCAGAGAACAGGGTTTTCCCCTTTTTTCCCATTCGTCCATAACAGCGGCAGCCGCGCATTCGAGGGACGGTATGCCGAAGGCAGCCTCCTGAAATGGAACGTCCTTTTCGTCGGTATGGTAAGGAGCATGATCGGTAGCTATCGCGTCAACGGTGCCATCCTTTATGCCTTCCCAAAGGGCATCCCTGTCGGAACCGCTTCTCAGGGGAGGATTCACCTTGAAGACAGGATCGTAACCTCCATCTATGACCATGGTTTCCTCGAGGCAGAGATGGTGGGGTGTGACGTCGCAGGTCACCTTGCAGCCCGAAGATTTTCCTGCCCTGACTGCGTTTATAGATTCGGCGGCGCTGACATGAGTAAAGTGGAGAGGTACCCCAGTGTCGGCCGAAAGGCTAATACCCCTGTAGATGTCCGCCGCTTCCGCAGCGGCGGGCCACCCTTTGAGGCCGGAAAGAGAGGAGCATGTTCCGTCATTTACCTGTGCTCCCATGGTCAGGGTCATGTCCTCGGGATGCTCCATAATCCTTACGCCAAACCTTGAAGTGTACTGAAGAGCCAGCCTGAGGATCTTGCCGTCACTGACGGGACTGCCATCGTCAGTAAATAGCACCGCCCCGGCCAGGGCCATTTTCCCCATTTCCGCAAGGGTTGTCCCTCTTCTCTCTCTAGTGACACAACCGGCCGGGAGAACCCTGGCTCCTTTGCACCCTTCTCCCTTGTCGACCAGGTAACGTACCAGAGCCGCATTATCCACCGGAGGATCGGTGTTTGGCATACATACCAGGGTTGTAAAGCCGCCGGCAGCCCCGGCGAGTGAACCCGAATGGAGATCCTCTCTCCACTCCTGGCCGGGATCTCGAAGATGACAGTGAAGGTCGATGAAACCCGGAGAAAGGATCTTGCCGGAGAGGTCTATTACCTCTTTTGCCCCTGATCCATCGAGCCCCCCTCCGATGGCAGACACTCTGCCGTTTTCAACGAAGAGGTCCGTTATTTCTGCCGAAAATGTTCTCCCATCGAAAAGTTTGGCGTTTTTTAAAAGAATACTCACTGTTTCGCACCTCCGAGACAAACGTAAAGAAGGGCCATCCTCACAGCTACACCGCTTCTTACCTGGCCAAGTATCATGCTCTGCTTTCCGTCAGCAACCTCACTGGATATCTCGACACCCCTGTTGATGGGGCCGGGGTGCATGACCATAGCATCGGGCCTGGCATGCTCCAGAAGAGACTTATCCGCCCCGAATAACTGATGATATTCATCAAGAGATGGGAAAAGTCCTTCGTCCTGCCTTTCCCTCTGTATCCTCAGCAGGTAGATTATGTCGGCATCATTGACAGCCATGACGGGATCCTCTTCATAGACCGCTCCGAGGGTGTCGACAGATTTAGGCATCAGGGTCGCGGGACCCGACAAAGATACCCTGGCGCCCATCTTGCTGAAAGCGATTATCCCGCTCCTGGCTACCCTGCTGTGAAGCACATCACCGATAATGGCAACCTTTGCGCCATCCAAGGCCCCGAACTTTTTCCATGCGGTATACACGTCAAGCAGAGCCTGTGTAGGATGAGCATGGCCACCATCACCACCATTGAAAACAACGCTTTTTTTGAGTTTTCGCGCAAGGTAATCGGCAGATCCCACCGCTCCATGTCTTATCACTACCGCGTCGGCACCCATTGACTCGAGGGTCCATGCAGTATCACGAAGAGTTTCTCCTTTTGAGGTACTGGAACCAGACGCTGACCAGTTGACAACATCGGCGCTGAGAAATTTCTCCGCAAGTTCAAAGGAGACCCTTGTCCTGGTGGATGCCTCGAAAAAGAGGTTGACAACCAGTTTGCCCCTAAGAGCGGGAACTTTTTTTATGGGCCGGTCGAGAAGTTCGTCCATGGAGCGGGTCTGATCCATAATGTGCTGAATATCATCTCTTTCCCACTTATCAAGATCCAGTACGTGACGGTGTTTCCAGTTCATTCCTTTTCTTCCTCTCTCTCGCATATAACCACTTCATCTTTGTTATCCAGTTCCATTACCCGGACCTCTATGACCTCACTCCTGGAGGTCGGTACGGTCCTTCCAACGTAGTCCGGATGTATCGGGAGTTCCCTGTGGCCCCTGTCAACCAGAACTGCCAGCTGTACAGCTGAGGGTCTGCCCAGGTCCATAAGGGCATCCAGCGCCGCTCTTATCGTTCTGCCGGTATAGAGCACATCATCCACCAGGAGGATCTTCTTTCCAGTGACATCCTCCGGAATGGAGGTGCTGTGAACTACAGGCTGATCGTTGAGAAGCGTAAGATCATCCCGGTAGAGGGTAATGTCAAGTACTCCCGAAGGGATCCTTGTGGATTCGAAATGGGCAAGAATATCTCTCAGCCTGTTCGCCAGGTTGACACCTCTTCTTTGTATACCAACGATTATCATGTTCTCCAAGCCGCGGTTTTTTTCGAGTATCTCGTGGGACATCCTTTTAAGGACTCTTTCGATATCCTGGGCTGTCATCACTGTTGCCTTTTCGGTGAGCACACCTTTCACCTCCAAAAAAATGGGGCCCATAGATCACCTTTCGGTGTCCGGACCCCTTGATGAATTGCATTGCACCATTCCCGTACCGCCTTTTGCTCACAACTTTACACCTCCGTAAAAGGCCTTGCGGAAGTGATTCTAGCAGGTTATCAAAATATATGCAACCGGTTGCACGATAAGGCCTTTTCAGCGGCTTTTCTTTCAGCTTCCCTTATGGTACGTCCCTCTCCTTCCCCAATAAGGCCTCCTGAGCAAAAGACATTGACCCTGAAGACAGGAGCATGGGGGGGGCCGCTTTTTTCAGCAACAATATATTCGGGTTTGCCAAGACCATTTTGTTCCATCATTTCCTGGAGGACAGCCTTGGCATTCCTTGGAACACCAACGTTCGCCTCAATGGATGACACATAATACGACCCTATGACCTTTTCCGCAGCCCCGTAGCCACCATCGAGAAAGACAGCACCAAAGACCGCTTCAGCAGCATCGGCACATATAACAGGTTGCCGGCTGCCTCCGCTTTGTGAGAGTCCTCTTCCCAGCCTCAGCAGCCCCGGTATACCGGCCCTGACGGACCAGGCGTAAAGGGCATCCTCACAGACGATCGAGGCTTTCATCCCCGACATGGCACCTTCGTCCTCGTCGGGAAACTTTTTGTATATCATGGCCGTAACACAAAGCCCCAACACTGCATCCCCAAGAAACTCCAGCCTTTCATTGAAGGGACACATTCCGTTCTCGTTTGAAAAGGAGGCGTGTGTCAGCGCCTCCACCAAAAGATTCCGGTTTTCGAAACGGTAATCTATGAAATTTTCGAGTTTTTCGATCCCGGGAATGCTACCCGGACCTTCATTGCGGGTCAAGGACATAAATCTCCTCTACTTCCGGAATTTTTCGATGGCAATGACCCCGTTGTGTCCTCCGAAGCCAAAGTTGTTCACAAGAAGCCTTTCGACGTTTTTTTTCAAAGCTTTCCCGTCAGGAACGACCTTGATCGGACATCTCGGATCGGGCGTAACGTAGTTGGCAGTCGGATGAACAACACCTTCACATATGGACTGGATCGCCGCAACTGTTTCAAGAGCCCCCGCAGCGCCCAAAGTGTGCCCTATCATGGATTTGGTGGAATTTATCAGTATGCTGTCAGCAAGATCCCCAAAAGCGTTCCTTATCGCCGCTGCTTCCATTCGGTCGTTTAGGCTGGTGGATGTCCCATGAGCGTTGATAAGGTCGACATCCTCCGGCTTCCACCCGGCCTTGCGAACAGCCTGAAGCATGGCCTTGGCAGGGCCGCTCCCGTCAGGATCCGGAGCCGTGATGTGGTAAGCGTCACAGGTTGACCCGAAACCCTTTATTTCTGCGTAGATATTTGCGCCTCTTTTCAGGGCGTGCTCGAGTTCTTCAAAAACAAGGACCCCGGCCCCCTCACCCATTACAAACCCGTCCCTTTCGGCATCAAATGGTCTGGAGGCATGTGACGGATCCTCGTTTCTGGTAGATAGAGCCCTCATTGCGGCGAATCCCGCAACAGCCACCGGGGTGATCGCAGCTTCGGCTCCCCCTGCAAGGATTATGTCGGCATCATCCCTGACTATGGTGTGATAGGCCTCACCCATAGTGTGAGTCGCAGATGCGCAGGCAGTCACTACACAGATGTTTGGCCCTTTTGCACCGTATACGATGGCTACGTAAGCCGCCGGCATGTTGCTGAGCATCATGGGCACACAGAAAGGACCCACTCTTGATGGACCTTTTTCCAGAAGAGTTTTCATCCCCTCGTAACTGGTCGCGATCCCTCCCTCACCGCTGCCGATATAAACGCCAAATCTATCGGGATCGAGGTTTCCTGCATCAAGAGAGGCATCCCTGACGGCCATTTCGGACGCAGCAACAGAAAAATGGATCACCCTGTCAGCCCTCCTGGCATCCTTGCGGTCCATCCATTCGCCGGGATCAAAATCCCGGATCTCGGCAGCTATCTTGACCGTATAATCGGAAGCATCAAAAAGCGTTATAGGTCCTACCCCGTTACGCCCCTCTTCAAGAAACCTCCAGTAATCTTCTCTTCCGTTTGCAATGGGGGAGACGACCCCCATTCCGGTTATTACAACCCTTCTCAAACCACTTCACTCCTTCGGCTCCCGAATGGCACTTAGCCACTGCAGGGAACGGAGTATTCGGGAAAGCGCGGAGAGACGATCTCCCCGCGCCATTATCCCGGATAGTTCAGATTACTCTTCGACTCCCAGTTTCCCCTTGATGTATTCCATGGCTTCTCCGACATTGGTCAGTTTTTCGGCGTCTTCGTCGGGGATCTCTATATCGAATTCCTCTTCTATCCCCATGATCAACTCGACAATGTCGAGAGAATCCGCGCCGAGATCCTCCACAAAGGAGGCATCCGGTTTGATCTGGTCCTCTTCGACATCAAGCCTGTCCATTACTATTTCCCTGAGCCTTGCAGTGATTTCTTCCATTTTCATCTCCTTCACCTCCTCTCCGAAGAACTCTTGGCACCCGTATCAGACCATGGTCATTCCGCCATCAACGGCAATGACCTGCCCATTTATGTAAGATGCCTCCTCAGAGGCCAGGAAAGCTACCAAAGAGGCTACATCTTCAGGGCTACCCGACCGTCCTGCCGGGATCTGAAGCATCATCTGCTCTTTGACCTTCTGGTCCAGGATCGAGGTCATATCCGTTTCAATGAATCCTGGGGCTATGGCGTTGGCCGTGACACCCCGCGAGCCGAGTTCCCTTGCCGTGCTTTTGGTAAAACCAAGGATGCCAGCCTTTGCCGCAGCGTAGTTGGCCTGACCGGCGTTCCCTATGAGACCGATCACCGAACTGATGTTGATTATCCTGCCCCATCTTGATTTTGCCATATTTCTTGATGCATGGCGCGTCGTCAGGAAAACTGATTCGAGATTGGTCCGGATAACGTCACTCCAGTCGGAATCTTTCATCCTCATCAGGAGTCCGTCACGGGTTATCCCTGCGTTGTTCACAAGAATACCCACGGTCCCCAGTTTCTCTTCGATCTGCCTGAAGAGTTCCGCTACATCTTTCTCTGCCGAAACATCAGCCTGAAAGGCCATTCCTTCTCCACCGGCGGACCTTATGGCTTCGAGAACCTCCAGTGATCCGGCTGAAGAGGTTCGGTAGTTGATAGCGATCCTGTGACCCTTTGATGCAAGTTTGAGAGCTATCGACCTTCCGATCCCCCTGCCAGCTCCCGTGACGAGAGCCACCCTGCTTTCCGGATTCATATTATTGTCCCTCCCTCAGGAAATCAATCGCCCCCGGAATGTTTTCGCACGTATTCGCGGAAAAACATTCCGCCCAGGGCGATATCCTTTTTATCAGACCGGAGAGAACCGATCCAGGGCCCGCTTCCAGGAAGGCCCCTGTGCCAGCTGTTATCATTTTTTCCACAGAGTCAGACCACAGTACCGGCATAAATGTCTGGAGAAAGAGAGCCTCCTGAACGCTTTCCACGTCATTTTCCTCTTCAGCGGAAACATTAGCTACAAGGGGCCATTTCGGGGCTTTCCAGGAGCAGTTCCCGAAAGCTTCCCGGAGCTTGTCTGCAACAGGCCTCATAAGAGAACAGTGGAAGGGCGCGCTCACCTTGAGTGGTAGAGCCCTTTTGGCCCCCCTTTCCTTGCATAGTACTACCGCCATGTCTACGGCCCCGGTTTCTCCTGATATTACGATCTGCCCCGGGGCGTTAAAGTTTGCGGCCTGACAAACACCCATGACAGATGCCTCTTCGCACACGGCAAGGACTTTTTCCCTCTCAAGACCTATCACCGCTGCCATAGAGCCTTTCCCTAAAGGCACAGCTTCCTGCATCAGTTTCCCTCTAAGGTTGACGAGGCGGATCCCATCCTCCAGAGACAATGCACCCGCAGCAACAAGAGCAGTGTACTCGCCCAGGCTGTGTCCTGCAACGTACAGTGGGTCCAGATCCAGACCTTCCTCTTTTTGCAGGGATCGCAGAACGGCAATGCTCATGGCAAGAATAGCCGGTTGAGCATATTCCGTCTTTTTAAGTTCTTCATCGGGGCCCTCAAAGATCAGACGACTAAGTCCGAACCCCAGGGCTCCATCACATCTCTCGAAAACATCCCTGGCCGAACTGTAACAATCAACAAGATCTTTTCCCATTCCAACTTCCTGGGCTCCCTGTCCGGGAAAGACCAAAGAGTACTTCATCAAAATACCCCCAAAGGGATCAATTAAAAAGGTTTTTTTGCAAAACCGGGAGAACTTCGCTGATTCCCCCGAAAAGATCGAGGATTATATCGCGAGCCGGCTGGATCCTGTTCACAAGTCCAGCTGATTGCCCTGCCATTACCGAACCGTAATCTACATCACCATCCACAACGGCAGCCCGGAGTTTACCTGTACCAAGTATTTCGATCTCCTCTACGGAGGCTCCTTCTTTTTCAATCTTTTCGAATTCACGGGTGAGACGGTTCTGGATGCATCGGACAGGATGGCCAGTGGACATTCCTGTTACGACGGTACTGCGGTCCCTGGCCCTTATTATGGCTTCCTTGTACTTCGTGTGGGCATTGGACTCTTCAGCGCAAACAAATCTTGTGCCCACCTGGACACCCTCAGCGCCAAGAGCAAAGACCGCAATAACCCCTCGGGAATCTGCCACTCCTCCCGCCGCAACAACAGGTATGGAGACAGAGTCAACGACCTGCGGGACCAGAAGCATCGTAGTTACTTCCCCTATGTGGCCGCCGGCCTCCATTCCTTCGGCCACCACCGCATCGGCACCCTGTTTTTCTACTCTTTTGGCGTGAGCGGCCGATGCGATAACGGGAATTACCTTGATCCCCAGCGGTTTCAGCCTTTCAATAACCTTCCCGGGAGAGCCCGCCCCCGTTGTCACCAGAGGGACCCTGTTTTTTGCGACAACTTCCAGCGCATCCTCTGCCGTAGGAGACAGGAGCATGATGTTAACCCCGAAGGGCTTCTCTGTGAGCGAACGAACCTTGATTATCTGCTGTTCAAGAATATCGGGAGGCATACTCCCTGCGGCAATTATCCCCAGACCTCCACCGTTGCTGACCGCGGCAGCGAGGTCAGCATCTGCGACCCAGGCCATTCCGCCCTGGATCACCGGGTATTCAGTGCCAAGGATCCTTTTTATCCTGTTGTCTGAAAGCATAGGCTCACCTCATATCTCCAGAATAATTGCGCCATATGTCATACCCGCCCCGAAACTGACGAGCATGGTCTTGTCTCCCCTGTTTATCTTCCCACCGGATATTCCCTCGTGAAGGGCCAGAAAAACCGAAGCGGCAGAAGTGTTGCCATATTTTTGTAGGTTTACAACAGCTTTTCCGACCGGGACATGGAGCCTCCGCAGAACCCCCTCGATTATCCTGAGGTTTGCCTGGTGAAATATCCAGGAATCAATTTCGGAAACATCCAGTCCTGCCTGTTCGCAAAGGTCTTCGACGAAGGGGGGTATTATCCTATTGACGTACTTGAAGACCTCGTTACCTTTCATTCGGACAAAGTGTTCTCCCGCTTCGACGGTGGCACAAGTTGCGGGTTTCGCGGCTAGTCCACCCGGGAACTCTATGTAGTCTCCCAGAGCGCCATCGGCATGGAGTTCAACGGCAAGAACCGAGTTTTTCCCCCCGGTAGCACCCAGCACCACAGCACCGGCGCCATCTCCGAACAAGACACAGGTGTTCCTGTCATTCCAGTCCACGATCCTGGAAAGGGCCTCGGCACCAATGACGAGAACTTTTTTCCACAAGCCCGACCCTATTCCGGCTGAGGCCATGGCAAGGGCGTAAACGCAACCGGTGCAGCCGGCCTGAACATCACAGGCACCGGCCCGAACCGCGCCAATCTTGCCCTGTACGAGGGGCCCCACTCCGGGGAAAAGGCTGTCCGGGGAATTGGTTCCGACAATTATCATGTCTATTTCTTCGGGAGAAACCCCGGCTGCTTTCAGGGCTTCCATGCCTGCCCTGGCTGCAAAATCGCTGGTTACCTCTCCTTCGGACGCAATATGCCTCTCTTTTATCCCCGTCCGCTCCGTTATCCACTCATCCGTGGTATCTACCAGTTTTGAGAGGTCTTCGTTGGTTACGATTTTTTCAGGGACATACATTCCAGTCCCAAGCAGTGCCACTGGTACCGCGAAATCAAGCGCCAATATTCTTACCTCCCTCTGTCAGCTCTTCGGCTATAGCCTGCACGCCGTTTCTCGACACGAAATCTCTCGCAACTCTCAACGCTCCGCAAATAGCACTCGCCCTGGACCTTCCGTGAGCCTTTATTACCGCCCCGTTGACGCCAAGAAGGGGAGTACCACCTGTTTCCTCGTAGTTGAACCTTGACCAGAGGTCTTTCAGCATGGGAAGCATGAAGGCCATACCGATCTTGGGCATGAAGCGCCTGTTGAACTCATCCTTGACCAGAGTGTATATGGCTTCACCTGTTCCTTCAATAAATTTGAGAAGTATGTTGCCGGTAAGACCTTCACACACAACCACATCAGCTACCCCGAAGGGTATGCCCCCCCCTTCGACATTGCCAATGAAGTTGAGACCGCTTTTCCTGAAGAGGTCACGTGCTTCAAGGATCAGTTCGTCTCCCTTCACCTCTTCCTGGCCGTTCGAGAGCAAGCCTATGGAAGGGTTCTGCACACCGGCTATCTTTCTCATGTAAACGTCACCCATAAGAGCGAACTGGTAGAGATTAAGCGGCTTGCACCGTACAGTGGCACCAATATCAATAAGCATTGAAAGCCTGTCGACAGCAGGAAGGGGTACCCCGAGACCGGGGCGGTCTATACCCTGTATCCTTCCTACGACAAGAACACCTCCAGCAACGATTGCACCGGTGCTTCCCGCCGAAACACAGCCTCCAGCCTCACCGGAACGCACCATCTGCATTGCGACCCTGAGGCTCGAATGCCTTTTTTTCCTGATAGCTACGGCAGGTGGTTCATCCATGGTTATCATTTCATCAGTGTGGACTATATGAAGCCTTCCGCGGATGTCGCCCCCGGCAGACTCGAGCAGTGGCTCGATGGAGGATGATTTTCCGACCAGCGCGATCTCCAGTTCGGGAAACTTCTCGCAAGCCATTATCGCGCCCGCGCATGTCTCAAGGGGAGCGTGGTCCCCTCCCATTGCGTCAAGAGCCAGAAGCACCCGTATCACTCTCCTCTTTATTCTCGAAAGATGCCTTGTCACACTCTCCCACCACAGTTATGAACCTTCCTAAAAAAATTTCCCGTTCCCCTACTTTTATTCTCACGCTTACGACGTATTTGTTTCCCTTTTTTGTTCCCACCTTTGCACGGGCTACAAGTCTCTCGCCAACTTTGGCCGGATGCCTGTACCTTACCCTGGCCGATCCTGTCACTGCCATGTCCGCCTCGATCACTGCAACAGCAAGACAACTGGCCATTGAATAAATATAGTGATCAGAAACAAAACCGGTATGCCGAAAAGCCATATCACCCGTGGTCTGAATCGTTGAGAGGGCCCATTCGTCAGGCTGTAGCTCAAGGAGTTCACCGATGATCTCATCCCTCTTGAGAGAACGAAGCCTGCTTCCAGCCTGGCTCGCCATAGATCGCATCCTCTCGCGTACCTCCGGTATTCCGAGAAGAGCCCTGTCAAGCCTTATCGTGCTGACACTGACTCCCAGTTTCCCGGCTATCTCCTCGTCGGTGAGAAGGGGGTTAGCTTCAAGGTTTTTGACGATCCTGCCGTGCCGTTCTTTTTTTCCGGCGGATCTTTTCATCGCGCCTCTCCTTTGTCATCTGGTTCTAGTATCAGGTTATATGATCAGGCAGTATAACCCAGAAGATTCCTCCGGTCAATGGACAAAAAGGCCGGACAAAAAGGCCGGCGGGGATCTGTTTCTAACCCGGATTACTCCCCTCGTTGGTCGTCAGAACGAGAGACCTCCGATTCACAATTCACGACCTTCCAGAAACCAGTCTCCTGACGCAAGTGACGCAACTAATGACTCGTAACGCGAAGAGAAAGACTAAAAAACGGGGGGTTGCTGCCCCCCGTTTTTTTCGATTATTTCTTTCTGGAGATCCTAAAGGGAGATCAGGATTCTTTCTTTTCCTCTTCTCCCTTTGTTTTCTTTACGATTATCTGTCTTCCCCTGTAGTAACCGCATTCGGGGCACACCCTGTGGGACTGGGCTACCTCTCCGCACTGTGGGCACAGGGTGGTTCCTGGGGCAGACAGCGACCCAAGCCAATGGGATTTTCTTTGGCTGGTTCTTTTATGAGACGTCCTGCTTTTTGGTGTGGCCAATCTGGTTCCCTCCTTTCCCGGGAATGTTCTCTCCTGTTTCATTAATTGCATCCCTGAGTCCGGCAAGTTTCTCAAGCCTGGGGTCCACCGGGCCCTCGGAGCATCCGCAATCCTCCCTGTTTCTGTTGGCACCGCAAAAGGGACACAGGCCAGAGCAATCTTCGGAACATACCACCTTTTCAGGTAGCGATACGATCAGAGACTCCCAGATCTGGTCCGTAATATCTATGCAGGTGTCAAGGGTTTCGACAAGGACAGTGTATTCACCGGCCTCTCCCTCTTTTGGTTCGGATCCCGGCAATGGCTTATAAAAATACCTGAATTTCCTCGAAATATCAAGTGGTGTTTCTTCGAGACATCTCGCACACGGGACCGAAACAGCCACAGTGAGTGCCATATCCGCGACAAGGCAGGATCTGTCTCCGTAAACCTTGCCCTCCAGGGTTATCACTCCCGGTATGGAATACCTCTGCCCCCAGTATTCTATGTCCCCTCCAACAGGAAGAGAGCAGTTAACATCGACGGGAGCATCGGTACGCAGGGCTTCAGATCCATCGAAACCGCATATCCAGTTAGCGGGTTTTTCGAGAAAAATCCTGTTCCCCTTGCTCCCTTCGTCCATGGAGAATCCCTCCTAACCGATCGCCAGTTCCAGAGTGTCTCTCGCTATGACGAGTTCTTCGTTCGTGGGAACGACGAGTACTTTTACAGCGGAACCTTCCTGACTTATTTCGGCTTCTTTACCTCTGACCCTGTTTTTTTCAAGATCAATTTTCGCACCAAGGAACTCCAGCCCGTTGCAGACCATTTCCCTTACCGTGACACTGTTCTCTCCTATTCCCGCCGTGAAGGCTATCGCGTCGATACCCCCCATTGCCGCCGCGTAGGACCCGATATGCTTCCTTATTCCATAGCACAGTATGTTAAGGGCCAGCATCGCCCGGGGATTCTTCTGCGAGGCAGCTTCTTCGACGTCCCTCAGGTCACTGCTGATACCTGAAACGCCCTGAATACCGCTCTCCTTGTGCAGAATGTGGCTCATAGATTTGGGATCGATACCTTCCTGTTCCATGAGGTAAAGGACCACCGTGGGATCTATCTCGCCGCACCTGGTTCCCATGAGAACTCCGGGAACGGTTCCGAAACCAAGGCTAGTATCAACGGATCTCCCGCCCTTTACCGCAGAGATCGAGCTTCCGTTGCCAAGGTGGCAGGTAACGATCTTTAGTTCCTCCACAGGCTTGCCAAGCATCTCCGCCGCCCTGAAGGCCACATAGAAGTGACTGGTTCCGTGGAAACCGTAACGTCTTACTCTCTGCTTCTCATAATAATGGTAGGGTAAGCCGTAGGTATATGCATAATCCGGCATGGTCTGATGGAAGGCGGTATCAAAAACTGCTACCTGGGGAACATTCGGCAGGACCTCTTTCATTGCCCTTATACCCATCAGGTTGGCGGGGTTGTGAAGCGGCGCGAGAGGGACGCACTCCTCTATTACGTCAAGAACTTCCTGGGTTATTACCACCGATCGGGCGAATTTTTCTCCTCCGTGGACAACTCGGTGCCCAACGGCCTTAAGCTCATCCAGGCTTTTCAGAACGCCGTGATCCGGATCGAGAAGAGCTTCGAGTACTATCTTTATCCCGACCTTGTGGTTGGGTATAGGAACATCCGCTTTATGCGGGTCCTGACCCGTTTTTTCGTGTTTGATCCTGGAGCCGTCGATCCCGATCCTTTCCACGAGTCCTTTCGCGAGTACCCCTTCGTTTTTCATGTCGAACAACTGGTATTTCAGTGAGGAACTGCCACAGTTCAAAACAAGTACCTTCATCCCTGTTCCACCCTCCTTAAGTCCTTGACCGGAACCTTTCCAGGGATTTATCGTACAATCAGTACGACAGGGAAGGAAGGTTCGGGCCCTTGGCGAAAAAACGTATTGTAGGGATCATTGCGGAATATAATCCCTTTCACAATGGACATTTATACCACATGAAGCGGGCCATGGAAACCGCGGAGGCCCAAGCCACCGTCATTGTGCTTTCATCCAGCTTTGTCCAGAGAGGCGAACCGGCTTTCACGGACAAGTGGAGCCGCACAGAAATGGCCCTCAGGGGGGGAGCTTCTCTCGTAATAGAGCTCCCGGTGGCTTTTTCCTGCCATAATGCCGGGGTTTTCGGTTCGGCAGCCGTCGATCTTCTGTTTTCTACCGGAGTTGTCACTGATCTGTCATTCGGCATGGAGAATCCGGACGCTCCCCTTGAACAGATCGCGAAGGTCCTTACCTCAGAGCCCCCAAAATTCAGGAGATCTCTCAAGACCCTTCTGGCTGAGGGTTTTTCCTATGCCGAGGCAAGATCGGCCGCAGCTGACGTGGTCATACCGGGAGCCCGAGCTGTTCTTTCTTCTCCTAACAATACACTGGCCCAAGAGTATGTTTCAAGAATATTCGCCAGGGGCTACGACTTGCGGGCTCTTCCTGTAAAGCGTCTCGGCGAAGGGTACCACAGCGATATCCTCGACCCTTTTGCAAGCGCCAGCCGGGTGAGAAAGGCGATCCGAAGCCAGGGAAAAGGGGATCCAGCGACAGAGGCTCTTCCCGAATGGAGCCAGCGCATTCTGGACCGGGAGATCTCCAGGGGACGATGCCTGCTTTCGCTGGACCTTTACTGGCGAATCCTTTCAACGGTCCTGATCAGGGAGGATCCCGAAACCATGGCTGGCCACGCGGAGATGAAGGAAGGAATAGAAAACCTGCTGGCAGCAAAGGCCCGCCGATGCCTATCTTTTGAAGATTTCGCAGGAGCATGTACCAGCAAAAGATATCCGAAAAGCAGGATACAGAGACATGCCGCCCACGTCCTTTTAAACTACGGACACAGCCTCAACAGAAGAGCACAAAGAGAAGGACCTCCATATTTACGGGTTCTGGGATTCGATGACAGGGGGGCGGAAATTCTTCGCTCAATGAGAGAAACATCTCTTCTGCCTGTTGTGTTCCACCCCAGGGGGAGACCAGGGACCTATCAGCGGGAGATAGCTGACCTTGAATACAGGGCTTCCGCCATCTGGGAGAACATCCTTTCTTCGCCTGACCCCGGAAGAGAATCCAGAACTCCGCCGGTCAGGCCGGACCTGGATCCTTGCCGGAGGGGAACCTCTCCCGAAGTCTCCTGAAGACACCGGGAGGAACCATGTCATTGATTGATCCCCCGAAATGGAAGACTTCCTTGACGGCACGGCTGGACAGGTAAGAGTATCTCGCTTCTGTAACGATAAAGAAGGTCTCTATCTCGGGAGCCAGCTGGCGGTTCATCAGCGCCAGCTGAAATTCGTACTCGAAATCAGAGAGAGCCCTTAGTCCCCTTATGATCACCCTGCATTGTTCCTCCCTCATGAAATCAACCAGGAGTCCCTCGAATTGCTTTACCCTGACGTTGGGAAGATGGCTCAAGGCTTCCCTGGTCATGGTCTCTCTCTCCTCTTTGGAGAAGGTGTATTTTTTTTGCCTGTTGTTCAGTACTCCGACCATCAGGTCCTGGAATATAGCGGCGGCCCTTTCGGCTATATATATATGACCGTTGGTCACCGGGTCGAAAGAACCAGGGTACATTGCCCTTATCATCAATGTTCACCCTTTCAGCTTTTTTTGGAAGATCGAAAGAACCGTCTCGCCGTATTGCCTTGACGACACGATCCATTCCTTCCAGGAGGCGGGATCCGGGATTTCTCTTTTGGAGTGTTCAAGCACCAGAAACCCCCCGCCCTTGATAATACCAGAGAGACGGCTCTTCAGGGATCCCATCCTGGCAGCCCAACCGGAACAGTATGGAGGATCCGCAAAGACCACATCGAAAACCAGACCCTTGTTACCGAAATAGGCAAAGGATCTTCTCACGTCCATTCTGAGAACCCTTTTCTCGCCACCTCCGGCCCGGGTCTCTATCTCATCAGCATTCTTTCGGGACAGCTCCACAAAGTACACCGGGGAAAACCCTCTTTTGAAGGCCTCAAGGCCGATCTTTCCGCTCCCCGCGAACAGATCCAGAAATGATCTTTCTTCAGCCGGGCCCAGGATGTTGAAAAGTGCCTGGGCCACAAGTCCCGAGGTAGGACGTGCCTCTTTCAGGAGATATTTCCCCTTTCCTTTGTTTCGTCAGGACCGGCAGGATCTTCCAGATAACGAAGGGGCTTTATATCAAGCACGGGGGTCCCGTCAACAGCGTCAAGCCCTATAACCGCAAGGACAAGACCCTCAACCCCCAGAAGCCTTACGAAGCTCAGCCCTGTTCCGTTGGGTCTCCGGGGGCTGCAGGTAGAGAAAACCCCCCTGATCGGCCTGTTCAGGTCACCCCTCGGGTGGACTTTCATGCTATACCCCCAGGAAAGGTGAAACCTGAAAATAATTGCCAGCCGTAGCTCTTCCTCCAGACCTGCGAGAGCGGGCAGGAATCGATGCAGCACCCTGATCCTGCTCTTAACCCCCCTGAATTCGTCAGGCGGAACAGGTTTCTTTATCGGAGATTCCACGAACCCAATGGGGGTCATCGGATAACCGTTCAACTTTTGTCACCCGCCAGGAATTCCACCAGGGATGAGAAGGCAAGAGAAACAGCCTCGGTTTTAAATGGCCGTGAGAATGAATCAACCTTCACGAGACAACCTTCGCCCCGAGGGACTATCCTTATGAAAAAAGTCTGTCTGAACCCCTCATCGGAGGTTATAGCCTCGACAAGGATAACCCCGGATGGGCCAATAAAACTTTCCTTGAACACCCATCGGCTTGAAGCGCTCTTCCCCTCTACTCCGGTCAACCGGCTCATGATCGACAAATCCGGGCATGGTGTATCTAGAGATACGTGCAATTCTTTCTCCTCCTTTTTTCGCGCAGGAAGAAGGAACGGTTCCTTCTTCCTGAACCGGAGCAGGAAGAGATCTTTCCCCTGCTCTCTCCACTTCCTTTCGTATTTGGTCCTTATCTCTCTATCGGGATTCAGGATGGATGATTCAAGCGAGAGAGCAGGATGTAACGGAAGTTCTCCTGCTACCTCGTCAGCGTATTCAGGGTCATCTGTAAATATCTCGAAAGCGCCTCCCATGGCAAGAGACCCGGCCAGAACATCGGAAAAACCCCTGTAGGTAACCCTCCTTTTCGCGTGTCTTTTTTTGGGCCATGGGCATGGGAAATTCATGTAAACAGCATGAAGCCACTCGGGCGGGAAACATTCCCCAAGCACGAAGCGGGCATCTCCCAGAACGATCCTTGTGTTTTTCAGACAGGATCTCTGGATCCTTTTAACAGCCCTTGCTGTGCACTGAAGGGAGACCTCTATACCGAATACAACTCCCCGCGGAGATGAGGATGCGAGGTACTCGAGAAATTCTCCGTTCCCAAACCCTATCTCCAGAGCCCTGAAGGGAGGGTCGACATTAGCGATCTGGCAGATTTTTTTCCGGGGATCTTCGTTAATAATGATATTTCCGAGGGGGACCAAAGAGACACCTCCAGGTTTTTACACAAAGTTGTTAAATAAAACACGATCTTCCTCTTGACAGCAAGTGTGACCTACATACAATATACATGGATTATTCTGCTGTTCTGTCAAATTATTCAAAACACTTTTTCCCTCTTTTTCCTTATTTCGGAACGAGTTCATTATAAGGCCAAAGGGTTTCGGGAAGGATGGCACCCGGCAACAGGAAACCGGATTTTGTCAGCCGTAGGGAGTGTGGTATCATAAAAAATAGTTTTTAAGTTTTTCTTAATTAATGCACTAACGCATCTTTCACTGAAGGAGGGGTAATTTATGTCAGAAGTCATCGAAGTTCGATGGCATGGACGGGGAGGACAGGGAGCCAAGACAGGTTCCGCCATCCTGGCGGAGGTTCTTTTCGAGGCCGGAAAGTTCACCCAGTCTTTCCCGGAATACGGAGCAGAGCGTCAGGGTGCACCAATGAAGGCCTTCAACAGGGTTTCGGAAAAACCGATACGCGTCCGTTCGGGCGTTCTTCAGCCCGACATAGTGGTTCTTATCGATCCCACTCTGATCGACGCGGTCAGGCCAACTGATGGCGGAAAAGATGACACTGTTTATCTTATCAACTCACCGGACGATCCGAAGGTTATCAGGAAAAAACTGGGAATCCCCGCATCGGCGAAACTCATGACCGTTGACGCTACAAAGATCACTCTCGAGGAATTCGGCCAGAACAGGCCTAACACCCCAATGCTTGGCGCACTCTCCCACTGTTTCCCCGATGTCCCGGTACAGGCTTTCATTGACCACTTCACCCACAAGATGGGCGCAAAACTTCCGGAAAAGGTTCTCACCGCAAACCAGAACGCTATCAGGCGCGGTCACGAGGAGGTGCACCAGGGATGAGCTCACTTAAAGGCTGGAAGGACCTTCCTCCCGCAACAACCGTTCCCGCTTCAACATCCGAGGCCGTACAGACCGGCCAGTGGAGAAGCATGCGTCCGGTTTGGGACGAAGAGAAATGCATTCACTGTCTTCAGTGCTGGATCCAGTGCCCTGATAAATCCATCAAGGCCAACGCCGACGGAAAGGTCACCGGGATCGACTATTTTTACTGCAAGGGATGCGGTATCTGCGCGGCGGTTTGCCCCAAGAACGCAATAGAGATGCGGCCTGAAGCCGAATTTATTGAGCAGTAGCCCTGCTGACCGAAAGGATGTGAATCAGATGCCAAGAAAGGATATCACTTCCGGAAACTGGGCAGTGGCCGAGGCCATGAGGCAGATCAACCCCGATGTTGTCGCCGCATACCCTATCACCCCCTCGACCGACATACCCATGAGGTTTTCGGAGTTTGTCGCTGACGGTCTCGTGGACACCAATCTCGTTACAGTCGAAAGCGAACATTCAGCTATCAGCGCCTGCCTCGCGGCTTCAGTTTCGGGCGCGAGGGTCATGACGGCATCCAGTGCCAACGGTGTGGCGCTGATGCACGAGATCTTCCCGATAGCGGCCTCCTACAGGACCCCGATAGTCTTCGGACTTGTAAACAGGTGCCTGGGAGCCCCTATCAACATCCACTGCGACCACGGCGACAGCATGGCCGAAAGAGATTCGGGATGGATACACATCTATTGCGAGGACGGCCAGGAAGTCTACGACACTATGATAATGGCCGTCAGGATCGCGGAACACAAGGACGTCCTGCTTCCCGCTTTTGTTTGCCAGGACGGTTTCATTACAAGCCATTGCTTCGAGCCCGTGGAGTTCCTCGATGACGAACAGGTCACGAAGTTCATCGGTGAGAGAGAACCCCTTCTTTCTCTTCTTGATGTCGATAACCCCGTTGCCTACGGTTCTCTTGCGCTGACGGACTATTTCTTCGAGATCAAGCGCCAGCAGGTCGAGGCCATGAAGCATGTCGAAAAAGTCTACAACGACGTTGCGGCAGACTTCGCGAAGATCACCGGAAGAAATTATCCCCTGGTCGACAAATACAAGACAGAGGATGCCGATTACATCATGGTTATCATGTCCTCCGCTGCCGGAGCCGCAAAAGAAACAGTAGACAAACTGAGGGAACAGGGACACAAGGTCGGGTGCCTGAGAATAAGACTTTTCCGCCCCTTCCCTGCCAGTGAGATAGTTGGTGCCCTCAAGGGAGCCAAGGGTATCGCGGTATGCGACAGGGCGGCAAGTCTTGGCGCGGCTGCTCCTCTCTTTACCGAGATCAAGGGAGCCCTTTACGACGCGGGTATTCATATCCCGGCAAACACCTATGTTTACGGACTTGGCGGAAGGGACTTCTTCCCTCATAACGCCGAGGAGGCGTTCATGGATCTGATCAACAATAAAATGAGCCCCGAGGAACGTTACCTCGGCCTCAGGGAATAGGGGGTGCTCCAGGATGGCTGTCAAACTGAAAGACCTTATCACCAAGGAACGGGCCATGCGGCAGGGGCACAGGATGTGCCCGGGATGCGGCGCGCCTACCGTTGTCCAGCAGGCACTTCTTGCCGTCGATGATCCGATAGTTATTACTTCGGCAACGGGTTGCCTGGAAGTTTCAACGACAATATATCCCTACAATTCTTGGGGAGTGCCTTTCCTTCACTCCGCATTCGAGAATGCGGGTGCTAATGTCTCCGGCATAGAGGCGGCGTACGTGGCCCTCAAGAAAAAGGGCAAGATCAAGAAGAATATTAAGTTTGTCGCTTTTGGCGGTGACGGCGGAACCTATGACATAGGTCTGCAGGCCCTTTCTGGAGCGGCAGAACGGGGTCATGACTTTACCTACATCTGCTACAACAACCAGGGCTACATGAACACAGGAGCACAGAGAAGCAGTGCTACACCCATTGGCGCCAATACAAGCACTGCTCCCGCTGGCAAGGTGATCCCCGGTAAAATCCAGAAACCAAAGGATCTCACCGCGATAATGGCCGCCCATCATATCCCCTATGTGGCCCAGACCACTATATTCAATCCGATGGAAGTCATCGAAAAGGTCAAACGGGCTATAGAGACCCCGGGACCCGCTTTCGTGAATATCCTCGCTCCCTGCGTCCTTTTCTGGCGTCTTGAGCCCTCGATGCAAAAGGAAATCTGCCGCCTTGCCGCGGAAACCCGTTTCTGGCCGATCTACGAGGTAATAAACGGGGAATGGAAGTTGAGCTACAAGCCCAAAAAATATGTCCCGGCAGAGGAATTCCTCAAGCCTCAGGGTCGCTTCAGGCATCTCCTGAAAGGCGAAACAGGCAAGGCCGTGATCGAGAACTTCCAGAAGGAAATTGACGAAGAATGGCAGTATGTCCTGAAACGTTGCGGAGAAACCTGGGAGCCCCAGGCCTGAGTCGCACCGGGGTCAAAATTTAACCACTTTCTTTCTTGACCTTCACGGTTATCAGGGATACAATGTTCGTCGCTTGCGGGACGTAGCGCAGTTTGGTTAGCGCACTTGACTGGGGGTCAAGGGGTCGGAGGTTCAAATCCTCTCGTCCCGACCAATAATCCAAGCGGGAGGCCTTCCGGGCCTCCCGCTTTTTTATCTTCCCCTTCAACGGGATGGAGGATGCAAGATGACGGAAAGATTCCACAGGGCAAATACAAGGATAGGACAAAATTTTCTGGTGGATAAAAACATCCTGAAAATAATCCTGGATCACGCCGGAATATCTTCCGAAGACACCATCCTTGAAGTCGGGGCTGGTAAAGGCATCCTTACCAGAGGCATCCTGGAGGGAAATCCCCGGATGCTTTACTCCCTTGAAATAGACAGATCACTGGAACCATTTCTGAAAGAGCTGTCGGATTCTTTCAGCAATTTCAGGATTATCTGGGGAGATGCTCTCAGGGAAGGGTTTCCCCCCTCTTTTGATCCAACCCCGAACAAGATGGTAGCCAATATTCCCTACCACATAACGACACCCCTTATCTGGAAGGTACTGGAATCGTTGGCAGAAAAGGGTCTCAAATACCTTCTTCTGATGGTCCAGAAAGAGGCTGCCGAAAGGATCTGCGCGCCAGCACGCTGCAAGGAACGGTATCCCCTGGGAGTGACAATCCAGTCGATGGGCGAGGCAAGAATCCTCAGACTTGTTTCCCCAGAATCTTTCCGCCCCACCCCTTCGGTAACTTCGGCTCTCCTTGAGATAAACCTTCTAACAAGGGAAGATCTGCCCAATTGCCAGCTCTGGAGAAGACTCCTTCGCTCAGGTTTCGCACAAAGGAGGAAAACTCTCGTCAATAACCTTGGAAGGGATTTTCCGGAACTGAAGACAAAGATCGCGTCTATTATCAATTCTTTGGGATTCCCTGTTACTGTGAGGGCAGAGGAGCTTGAGGTTGAGGAATGGCATGATCTTCTCCGAATATTTCGAACAGTCCTGGCAACAAAAAAGCCGGAGACGTCTGTGACGCATCCGGCCCGAAATCGACAACCATAAAATAAGTTCTCTTCAGCGGACCCTGTCCTTGAGAGCCTTACCTGCACGGAAAGCTGGAACTTTCTTTCCAGGAATATTGATGACCTTGCTTGGATCCTGGGGATTTCTGCCCTTTCTGGGAGCCCTTGAACGCACCTCGAAGGTACCGAAGCCTACCAGTTGGACCTTTTCGCCCTTTGAGAGAGATTTAACGATGGTTTCGAAGGTCGACGCGACAGCCTCTCCAGCCTGTTTTTTGCTTATGCCCGCAGACTTTGCAACTGCATTGATGATATCCGCCTTGGTCACCTTACGCACCTCCATCCTTCTTGTTTTCCGGTTCGCGAAAAAAATCAGGAACATTTGAACCCGTACTTAATCTATACCATTTACTGCCTGTCCGGTCAAGTAAAAACCCCTATATTGTCGCAAATTTCTAGGTTTTGCTCTTACTTCTCCAGAACAGTCTCAGGGGAGTCCCCTCAAAATCGTCAAGTTCTCTAAGTTTTTTTGCTACATGCCTTTCAAAGGCCTTTGTTACTATGGCTGGATCGTTGACGATAAAGACGAAGGCGGGAGGCCTTGCGGCAACCTGAGAACAACTTTTCATCCTCAGTGGCATCCCCCGGGGGCCGACGGGCAACCTCTCAAAGGAGAGGGTATCCCTGAGCATAGTGTTGAGCCTGGCCGGATCCATCATCCTGCTCCTGTTGGCATGGACGCGAAAAATGGTCTCCGGGAGTTTGTGCACTCCCCTTCCCGTAAGTCCTGATATAAAGACAACGGGGGCGAACCCCACGAATGGCATCTCGTCTCTGAGTTTTTCCGTCACCTTGTCTCCAAGTTCCGGAGTCTTGGTCAGAAGGTCCCACTTGTTAACGGCAAGTATCAGTCCCTTGCCTTTTTCCAGCACAAGTCCGGCCATCCTTTTGTCCTGCTCTGTACAGGGCTCTGTCCCCTCCATTACAAGGACCGCGACATCGCATCTTTCTATGCTTTCATGGGTCCGTACAAGGGAGTAGTATTCCACGTCAGAGCTTATCCTGCTTTTTTTTCTTAGCCCCGCCGTGTCTATAAGCCGAAGTGGCCTGCCCTCTATCAAGACCCGGGAATCTATTGAATCCCTGGTGGTACCCGGAACGGGGCTGACCATGGATCTTTCGGTCCCGGAGAGAAGATTGAGGAGCGTCGATTTCCCTACGTTAGGTCTTCCAACAATTGCTATCGCTATCTCGTCGGGATTCCTGAGCGAATCGGGATCCCCTGGAGGAAGTAGAGAAATCACCTTTTCAACAAGTTCATCGGTGTTTCTTCCGTGGGCCGCACTGATCCCGAAAACGTCCCCGAAACCCAGCGCATGAGCCTCCATTACTCTTGATTCGTGAACCCTGTCATCAACCTTGTTTGCCGCAAGGACAACATGCTTTCCGCTTTTTCTTAGAAAAAGGGCGATCTCCCGGTCAAGGGGCGTAACTCCGTCCCTGGTGTCAATCACCATTATCAAAACATCACTCTCATCGACAGCCAGTCTTACCTGTCTCCGGATATTTTCGGTGATGTCATCCCCTCCGTCAGGGAAAAGGCCACCCGTATCGACCAGAAGGAATCTTCTTCCGTCCTGTTCCACCTCACCATAAATCCTGTCCCTCGTCACGCCCGGCTGGTCATCGACGATAGATGCCCTTCTTCCTACTATCCTGTTGAAAAGCGACGATTTTCCGACGTTAGGTCTGCCTACAATAGCCACAATGGCCATCCCTGGATCATTCCCTTCCTAATCTGCCCAAACCTCTATCCTGGGGAATCCCCTGCCTGATCTGGATATGTGAAAAAGAGGGGCGAGAGCTTTCCTGACCCTTGACAGGTTCCCGCTCCTTGCCCATAGCATATCCTCCAAAGGGTCCGGGTCAAGACACTCAATCCCTGAAGTGGCAAGGAGATCCCTCGTCTCGGCTTTCATTCCTTTGAGGCCCCTGATCTCAACCAGGTATCTCCAGGGAGGCAGGCCGAGTTCCTTGCGCTCCATGAGCTCGGCTCTCCAGAAGTGGTCCCAACCCGCTGCCAGGCCCTTCTGCCACCCTGACCCTGGCACCCTGCTCTGGATAAGGACCGTTCGAAAACTGTTGCCTTTTCCCCTCCAGGCTGACTCCCAGACCATGCGGAAAGCCCGGCTCCTGGCATCGTAAAAGGGGGTGTTAACGGCCATATCTGCATCCAGCCAGCATACAAGCCCTATCTCCAGATGATCACAGAGCTCTATCGCCTTCCGGGATCCAACGACAAGGCCCCCGGAAGCAAGGCCTTTTACAAGGTCCTTTCTTGCTGAAACGGTCTGCCTGATATCTGCATGCCAAATATATACGGGGCAACTATCACCCAGAACATTCTCCCCAATATGCCTCAGACTCTCCAGGCCGGGCTTCATCCCCTGGAGCGATATGGCTCCGCAGAACGGGCAAACTTCGGCCAGGGCTGTCTTTTTGCCGCAGAATCCGCACACAAGGGCTTCCTCTTTATCATCCCACCTGACGGGGAGTCCGCATGAAGGGCAAACTATCATTCTTCCGCACTCACTGCAGATAACGGCCCCGGCATATCCTTTCCTATCCAGTATCCACAGAACCGGCCGGCCCCCCGAGACTTCCGCCTGGGTACGTTTAAGGGCAGAATCGCTTACCAGCAGGGGAGACTGGATCCCCCGGACACTTATCTTTCTGGCCATACCCATATCGACAAACACCATTCGCCCCGTTGCCTCTCGTGGGCACTCCCGGGGCATTCGGAAAAAACTCCTCGACGAAGGGACCCCGCCACCGGTAACCAGGGTCGCTCCCCATGACTGGGCTCTGCTGCCGGCCGCGCTCCGGGCGTGAATAAAGGGAAACCTGCGCGAAAGATATGAAGGGTTTCCTTCGTCCTCGACAATAACGGCGGAAACAGACGTTAGCGGAGCAAATAGGGCGGCCGGAGATCCGACCACCAGCCGGAAGTTTCCCCTTCGGACCCTTTCCCACCGGCTGTCAGAAGCCGGCCCGGGTGCAGAAAGCCATAAAAGGCTGTCTTTTTTGTGTTTTTCGGGAAGTTTTTTCCAGAAAGCGGAAGCGGCGGATCTGTCCGGAAAAAGGGCAAGAACTCCGCCCCGGGAGGATTCTATCACCTCCAGGTACCGGTCAGATCTCGCAGAAAAATCCGGCGAGTCACATCGCTCTTCGTTGAAATCTCCACGGGGACCATCCATCTCGGGAAGACCTTCGAAAGACTTGCCGGAAATGACAGAAGCAGGCGCGACGGCCTTCAGGGCCTCTCCGAAACCACAGAGAAAATGCTTGCCTATCTTTTCGGATGTATTGAAGAGTTCCCACCCCAGGGGTGATCGATCATCTATCGCCTCCAGGGCAGAAAGCACCCTGTATTCGCCGAAAGGCCGCTCCATGGAAGACGATCCAGTGGCAAAAGCAACCCTTACGCCCCGTCCCACAGGGACCCTCAGTCTGGCTCCACGGCTGCAAACACGGTCAAATTCATATGTAAGTGTATGCCACCATGGACCCGGTACGACAACTTCCAGGAACAAATTCAGAGACCCGCCGCTTCAAGTTTTTTAAGAACGATCCCCCATACGGCGTCCGCAACTTCTTCCTTGGTACCCGATATCTCTTTCTCTATTCCTTCTTTTCCTATCATTACCACGGAATTATACTCTGAGCCAAAGGCAGAAGCATCGCCACTGACACTATTAGCCACTATCAGGTCAAGTCCCTTTCGGACAAGTTTGGCAGACGCGTTGGCAACAGCGTCTTCTGTCTCAGCCGCAAACCCGACCAGGTATTGTCCAGGCCTCTTCGAAGCACCAAGAGATGCAGCGATATCAGGGTTTGGTGTGAACTCAATGGTAAGGTTCTTTTCCTTCTCCCTCTTGATCTTTCTGTCCATTACCCTGGATGGAGTAAAGTCACCCACCGCGGCGGCCTTGACAATAACATCATAGGCCGGAGCTTCCAACATCACCGCATCGTACATCTCAATAGCCGAAACAACCGGTATAACCCTGATGCCATATGGGACAGGCTGGGAAGACGGGCCAGAGATCATCACCACCTCAGCTCCTCTGTACCATGCCGTGCGGGCAACAGCGGACCCCATCTTTCCTGAGCTGGGATTGCTTATGAACCTTACAGGATCTATGGCCTCCCTGGTAGGTCCGGAGGTAACCAGAACGCTCACACCATCAAGGTCAGCCGAAGGACAGACAGCCCTGAAGGTCTCTTCCCGGATAACGTCGATGGATGGAAGCCTTCCCTTCCCCTCGGAACCGCAGGCCAGCTCTCCCGATTCAGGCACAACGAGATGGTAGCCAAGTTCTGAACACTTTTTCGCATTATCTCTCACGGCAGAGTGTTCCCACATGTTTACATTCATTGCGGGAAATATAAGAACTGGACACCGCGCCGCCAGAAGGGAGGCATGAAGAAGTGTAGAACCATCACCGAAAGCCGCGCCATGCAGAAAAGACGCGGTAGCTGGAGCGACGATCATAACGTCAGCCCATTCCGCAAGAGAAATGTGGGGGATTTTCCATCCTCTTTCAGCTGAAAGAAAATCATCCTCCAGCCAAACCCGCCTGGAGGAAAGAGACGATATCGAGAGAGGGGAAACAAATCGCTCAGCTGATCTGGACAGGATGACCTCTACTTCCCAGCCGTGCTTCCTGAACTCCCTCACTGTTTCAGGAGCCTTGTATGCGGCAATTCCGCCGGTTACCCCAAGAAGAAGTTTACGATTTTTCTTCCAATCCATCGGCATTATCGGCCGCTTCTTTCTCTGCCACGGCGGGAGAGGCCGATTCCATTCCGAAGATGGACACCTTTCCCTCGCTGATCTCCCTCATCGCCATTTCAATAGGATTGGATCCTTCGTCCCCGAAGGGCATACGCCCCTTTTTCTCACTCAGCTGCCGGGCCCTTTTGGAGATAGCGCAGGCCATAAGATATTTGTTTGTTATGGGTCTGGAAAGATCCATTCCATCTGTTTTTTTCGTCACAATGCAACACCTCTGCCCTGATATTTTAATTATCTTAATCTCCTGTAACTCTCCACTATTCCAGCAAGTTCTCCTAGCGCCCTGCTGAAAAAATCATTGACAATAACATGATCGTACATTCCGGAAAGTTCGATCTCGTGTCTTGCGCCTTCAATCCTGGCTTGAACTTCATCAACGCTTTCTGTTCCCCTATGGCTGAGACGTTCCAGCAGATCCTTCTCGGAGGGGGGGAGAATAAACAGTAAAACCGAATCAGGCATTGCCTCCTTTACCTTTACGGCTCCCTGGACATCAATCTCCAGCACAACGTCCCTGCCCTTCGAAAGAGATGCCTCCACATCCTCCTTTAGTGTCCCGTAGAGGTTACCGTGAACTTCCGCCCATTCCAGGAACATACCCTCTTCCGCGAGTCGCCTGAAAGACCCGGGACTAATAAATCGATAGTCAAGACCGTCCTTCTCCCCCTTACGCGGGGACCTCGTGGTACAGGATATGGAATATTCAAGGTTGTCTAAAGTATTGAAAAGTGCCTTTCTCAGAGTCCCCTTCCCCACCCCGCTGGGACCAGAGACAACGAAAAGGCGCCCCCTAGCGATCCGTCTCACACTCCCTGTCCCTGCCCTCGAACCGGACACCAATGGTTTCCGGCTGGATCGCCGAGAGAACTACGTGATCGCTGTCCATAACAAGAATGGCCCTTGTCTTTCTACCCTCGGTGGCATCAACCAGCTTGCCCTGGGCCCTGGCTTCGTCTTTCAGTCTTTTGATGGGAGCCGACGAAGGGTGTATGATCGCGACTACCCTTTCGCTGACGACCATATTTCCAAAACCTATGTGCAAAAGGTTATATCCCATCTTCTCACTCCACGTTCTGTATCTGTTCACGAACGGATTCAAGTTCGCTTTTAGCTTCTACCGAAAGCCACCTTATTTCTGCATCCTGAACCTTCGAGGCGACGGTGTTTATCTCGCGGTTCATTTCCTGAACCAGAAAATCAAGGGTCTTTCCGTTAACACCCTTATTATCTACCATGGAACGGAATTTATCCATGTGGCTCGCCAGTCTCGCCAGTTCTTCCGATATGTCCCACTTGTCGTTGAGTATGACAATCTCCTGGGCCAGACGACCTTCATCGCAGTCAAAACCTCCGGACTCGACAAAGGATATTATTCTTTCCTTCATCGATGAGAGTGCACCGGCTTTTGCGGCCTTCCACCTGTTCTCGATCTCGATCACCCGACTCTCCAGCCCTTCCAGGTGGGCAAGGATCTCTTTTTCGAGGTGGCTCCCCTCAGTTTTTTTCATGTCGACCCATTCCCTGATACCTGCAGCAACCAGAGACAGAATAGCCTCTTCGATCTCTTTTTCGAGTTCTTCCGTCTCCTGGGATGAAACCATGACCCCCGGTAACGAGAGTAGTTGTTCAACCTGGACATCCTCCGGAAGACCAAATGCAGCCCTTGCCTTTGCTGTGTCTCTTATGTAGCCGTCAAGAACAATTCTGTCTATTACAGCCCCCCTGAAAGCAGGGCCCCAACATACTTCCAGCCTGACCTGGATCTTTCCTCTTCTTGAGGCTTTTCTTATCTCCTGCTGGATGGTTTGCTCGAAACGGAAAAGTTCCCTCGGGCTTTTGACAAAAATTTCCTGGTTCCTGTGGTTAACGCTGGATATTTCCAGGGAAATGGATCCAAAAGGTCTGTCAATACTGGTCCTGCTGAAACCAGTCATGCTTCTGAGCATCTTCATCCAGCCCCTTTCCGGTAACATAGCCGAAAAATTTTTCGATATTTTCAAGCAGTGTACCAATGTTGTCTCCGCGTGTGGCACTGACGGGAATCACAATATCCTGGGTCCTTCCCACCTCGGCGATCCTCGACGACGCTTCTTCAGGTTCAAGAAGGTCGATCTTGTTCATAACGACCATCCTGGGTATTTCTTCCGCCCCTATCGACTGCAGAAGGGTCTCCACGACTGATATATCATCATTGAAACCCCCAAAGGAAGCGTCGGCTACAAGAAGAACCAGGTCGGAACCTGAGACCTCCTCCATAGTGGCCCTGAATGCGGTTACAAGGTCATGAGGCAGATTCCTGATAAACCCTACCGTGTCGGTCATCAGTATGAAAGAACCGCCAGGGAGCCTGACCCTCCGGACAAAGGGATCCAACGTGGAAAAGAGCCTGTCCTCAGACACAAGGCTTTTATCGCCGGAAAGGCACTTCAGGAGAGATGATTTTCCGCTGTTCGTGTAACCCGCCAGGGCCACGGTACGAAGCCCGGCGCGGACCCTCCGTTTCCTCTGGGCCTGTCTTCTCTCCCGGATAATTTCTATTTTTCTGCTGATCTCCCTCTCACGTCTTTCGAGTTTTCTCCTGTGTCTCTCAAACTCCGTTTCTCCAGGCCCCCTCGTTCCCAATCCGCCACCCAATCTGGACATCTGCATGCCAAGACCTTTCAGGAGAGGTATCTCGTACCTGCAGCGAGCAAGCTCTATCTGGAGTTTCGCCTCACCTGTCTGTGCCCGCTGCTCAAATATTTTCATTATTACCAAGGGGCGGTCCCAGATCATCAGTCCCGTGATCTCTGAAAGGTGCGCTGCCTGGGCAGGAGACAGCCTTCCGTCAACCACCAGCAGCGACGCACCGGACTCCCTGGCAAGAAGGGCGATCTCCTGGGCTTTGCCCGACCCGATGAAGGAATCTGGATCCGGTTTATCCCTTCTCTGTATCATTTGCCCCGCGGTACCTGTCCCCAGGTTTTCAAGAAGGAGTGAAAGCTCTTTCAGACTGGCATCCAGCCCCTCGGGATCTTTACCGGAGATCGCAACGAGGATCGCCGTACTCGGCCACCCCTTGCCTCTATCGGTCAACCGACAGTTCCCCTTCCAGTTTTCTCAGGGAATTTTCAAGTTTTTCGGTAATTTTCTGTCTCAGCTCTTTGACGGGGACACCCTTTATCCCTGCAGGATATATGGGATCCCCAAAGACCAACCTTATCCTGACGGGTCGATACCGTGAGGACTCCCTGGGAAGAGCCTCGAAAGTTCCATGAACATATGCCGGCACCACCGGCACGCCGGTCTTGGCCGCAAGGAGGCCGGCTCCTCCTTCCAGTGGCTGCAGGCTCCCGTCAGGGGAACGCTGCCCCTCGGGGAAAAGCAGAACACTCTCCCCTTTGTTGATCCTCTCCAGCAGAAACTTCAATGCTCCTGCAGCGCCTTGCAGGTCATCCCTTTTCGCAGGGACCGCTCCCAGGGACCTTATGGCAAAACCAAAAGGAGGAAAGGAAAAGAGTTCGGATTTGGCAAGATATCTCAACCTCCTCGGAAAGGCAGCACCTATAACGATGGGGTCAAGGTTGCTGCAATGGTTGGCCGCAATAATTATCGGAGGTTTTACAGATAGCGCCCTCTCCAGTCCTGTAACCTGGAGCCTGTTGTAGACCAGCAGCATTATTCGAAAAAAACCTGCAACAAGCCAGTAAAAAACAGATTTCATTTTATCCGCTCCTCTCTGGCCGGCCGGACCCGCCAATCACGGGGGATACCAGGGCCATGATCCTTGTTACCACCTCATCTACATCAAGGCCCGTCGTATCTATGATGTGGGCGCCTTCGGGAACCATAAGGGGGGAAACTTCCCTCTCCCTGTCCTTGCGATCCCGTTCCCGGATATTCTCAAGTATCTCCCCGATCTCAGGTGTTTCTCCCCTGGCGGAAAGTTCCAGCATCCTTCTTTCGGCTCTTACCGAGACATCCGCATCAAGATATATTTTCAGGGCTGCCTCCGGGAAAACAACACTCCCCATATCCCGCCCGTCGGCAACAATGTCTGACATGGCAGCCTGCTCCCTCTGAATGCCAATCAGGAATCTCCTTATCATGGGAAGGGCCGCATAAGACGATACTATTCTGTCTATCTTCTGGGATCTGATCTGATCCGATACGTCTTTACCGTCCAGGATGATCTTGCCCTTTTCAAGTCCTATCCTGCAACAAGCTAGAGAGGAACAAAGAAAATCGTTCTCGACGGGTGGAACTGAATTTCGGGAAAGGCAATAGGCAATAGTCCTGTATATCGCTCCGGTGTCCAAGTACTGAAAACCGATCCTCCCGGCAAGGAGCCTGGCAATGGTGCTTTTCCCGGCTCCGGCAGGTCCGTCTATAGTTATGACCGTACTGTCGGCATGGTCACTACTTATCATTTCCAGAGATACACCTCCCAATCTAAACGGTCCCTCCTTTGAGTATCATTCTTTCGAGTTCATCACCGCTGATCCTTACGATCGCTCCGGAGCGAATCTTTCTTAACTCCAGATGTCCGATCTTTCTCCTTATAAGCCTCATGACCCTGAATCCCGCCGCTTTGGCCATAACCCGAACCTCTCTTTTGACACCTTCGGACAATGTTATGGAGAGCCATCGTCTTTCTGGTTCTCCGGCTACCAGTTCAACATTCAGGGGTATAAGCCTCTTGCCTTCAATGGTCGTACCCATGCGAAGTTTTTCGATACCGGCCTGATCAGCCTCTTTCTCCAGGAGTACCTCGTAGGTCTTCCCGATCCCTTGTTCCGGATGGATGATCTTCTGAGCAAAGGCTCCATCATTTGTGAGAATGAGTAGACCTTCACTATCCTTGTCGAGCCTTCCAACCGGAAAAACACCAGCCTCAACTGCATCTGCCGGAGTAATATCTATCACCGTCGGATAGTATTTGTCCTTCACAGCACAAACGATCCCGACAGGTTTGTTCATTACCAGGTAAACTTCAGGTTTCGGGACAACAACAAGACCATCCAGGCATACATTATCACCCGGCCTTATCCTGGTAGAAAGGTCTCTCACAGCCATTCCGTTGATCGAGACCCTCCCAGACCGCACAAGATTCTCGACGTTTCTTCTCGACCCTGCGCCACTCATTGCAAGGTAACGGTTCAGTCTAAAAAAACCCTTGTCAACATCATTCATCGATCCCATTTGAGTTCCCGGCCTCGTCCTCAGGCAGGACCATCTCCTGCATCTCCTCCAGAGTTGGAAGATCGGATATCGCCCCAAGCCCGAATATTGAAAGGAAGGAGTCAGTAGTCCTGTAAAGAAGCGGGGTCCCCGACCCCTTTTTCCTTCCGGCGACCCGTATTAGTCCATGCTTCAAAAGGGTCTCCAGAACCCTTTCGCATCTTACCCCCCTGATCTCCTCTATCTCGGAACGGGTAACAGGTTGAGCGTAGGCTATTACCGCAAGCGACTCCAGAGCAGCTTTGCTTAGCCGGACCTTCTGCGTAAGAGCCACATCCCGAAAAAGGGCTACGACCTCCTCCTGTTCGGGGGAGGTCGCCATCATCCAGCCTCCTGCAATATTTAACAGACAGAGACCATGGCCACTGCGGTATCTCCCGGAGATCTCATCAAGTGCACGGACCACCTGTCCGTCGGTAACACCTGCTACCGAGGCAAGCTCACGAACACAAACTGGCTGGGTCGCCACAAACAGGACTGCCTCGACCGACCTCGCCACCGGAGAAAGGGGACGTTCAGCAGTGTATTCCGACATCTCCAAACATCTCCTCCTGGGAAATCCTTATAATGCCTAGCCTGGCCATCTCGAGAAGCGCAAGGATGGTAACTACAAGCAGCGGCCTTGTTGAAGATCTTACGAGGATGTCGCTAAGAAACACAAACCCTTTTCCTGAGACCAGTTCTCGGATCTCGTCCATCCTTACCTCAACCTGACCTTCTTCGGGTGTCGCTACGGGTATTCCATCCCACTCGATGTTCTCGAGCTCCCTGCCCTGACCTTCAGATCTTTCCTTCTTTTCTGATACTATTTCCCACCAGACCATGGAGAGGGAATAAAGATCCCCAAGGTCAAACCAGGGAGGCCCCTCCTCGTGACTGTTCCTTGTAAAACAGCGGGCCCTTGCCCTCATAAGTTCGATCATGTGAGCTGATGCCCTTCTGTAGGGCATGTACCTGCCAAGAGCATCAAAGAGATCCTCACCTTCTGGAACATCTTCGATCTCCGGCTTCTCCTCTCCGGGAAGCGCAGGAAGAAGGGACTTAAGTTTGCCCAGCAACAACCTGGCCGAAAGAGAGAAGAAGGCCGCCATTTCGTTTATGCCTGCCCTCTCGTTTTTTAGCAAAAAATCATAATAGACGCGGATCAGTTCACTGACGCTGATCCTGGAGGCCTGCACCTCCCCCGATTCGACCAGATTACAGAGGAGATCCAGGGGTCCTGAAAAACCTTCAAGTTCTACTTCAAATATCATTAATACTGCCTCCCGGCCGGGGAGATAAAATCACTACCTGTCAACAAACCCTATCGCATCTATCACCTGCGACATTGTCGCCGAGGCAACATCTCTGGCCCTTCCGGCCCCGCTACGAAGAACCTCAAGAACACCATCCTCTTTTAATTCGAATGATCTTCTTCTATCCTGTATCGGTCCGAGCACATCCATGAGATGCCCGTAAAGGGCTTTCTTGCAGTCGAGGCAACCAATTCCCGCGCTTCTGCAGCCATCGGCAAGCCTTTCCTTTTCTCCGGCGTCGGGGTTAAAGACCTTCTGTATGTCCCATACCGGACATTTTGCGGGATCCCCCGGGTCCTTGCGGCGTTCTCTTGCCGGATCGGTCATCATGGTACGAAGTTTCTCCCAGATATCTTCGGGGGCATCGGCGATATTGATGGAGTTGCCGTAGGATTTACTCATTTTCCTGCCGTCTGTTCCAGGAACCTTCGGGGTTTCCGTAAGCAGTGTCCGGGGCTCCGGGAAAATATCTCCGTAAAAATGATTGAACCTTCTTGCTATCTCCCTCGAGAGTTCGAGGTGAGCCGACTGGTCCTCTCCAACCGGGACCAGATCACCCTTGTAGAGAAGAATATCCGCAGCCTGCAGCACAGGATATCCAAGGAAAGCGTAGGTGCTCAGGTCCTTGTTTTGCATGTTGATGATCTGTTCCTTGTATGTAGGATTTCTTTCGAGCCATCCTAATGGAGCTATCATAGAAAGAGCAAGGTGCAGTTCCGCATGCTGCGGGACATGCGACTGAAGAAATATGGTGCTCCTTTCTGGATCGAGCCCGACACCAAGCCAGTCAAGCAGGACCTCACGACAGTTCGCCCTGACGGAGCCCGTATCCGCATACTCCGACATTATCGCGTGCCAGTCCACAATACAGTAATAGCACTCATACTCTTCCTGAAGCCTTACCCAGTTTGAGAGAGCCCCGGCCAGATGACCGAGGTGCAGCCTCCCTGTTGGCCGCATCCCGCTGAAAACCCTTTTCTTCATACCCTTTCACCTCGTTGTCCAGTTGATTTCGTAATTTCTCCCGGGTCGAAACCCCTTTTATCAACTTCGATAACCTTCACCGGAAGAAAGCCTTCAAGCATTTTTCTCAAAACGGGGATGGAGAGCCGCTCCATCTCTCCATGGTCCACAACTACTACACCGAGACCGCTTTCCACAGCATCCACCAGTTGATGATACTTCATATCGGCAGTTATAAAAACGTCAGCACCCTTCGAAAGGGCAAGGGGCCACATTTCCCCCCCCGATCCTCCGACGAGGGCGATCCTGGACGGCGATTTCGGGAGATTATAAGACCTCACCCATGAGAGTTTCCAGGAGTCACAAAGAAAGTCTCCCAGATCTTTCTCTGGAATCCCCGCCTTCAGGTCCCCGCAAAGCCCGATCCCCCAGGAGCCTTCGGGGCCATCTTCCAGCGGGACTGGCCCGGCAAGACCCAGTTTTTCACCTAGCAAGGCATTGACCCCACAGGGGCTGACATCCCAGTTGGTATGTGCCGCAATAACCGAAATGCGATGATCCAGAGCTTTCAGTATTTTGCCGCCAGGGACTGTCTGTGTCTGGATACTTCTCAACGGATCAAAAACCATTGGATGATGCACAACCAGGCAGGAACATTTCTGTTTAATGGCCTCCGACAAGGCCTGCTCCGTTGCGTCAAGGGAGACCGCTACACCTTTAACTTCCCATTCAGGAGAACCTGCCTGCAAACCCGGATTGTCCCACTCACAGGACCAGGCAAAAGGAGCAAATTCCTCTATGGCTCTTATCACATCTTTTGTTCTCGTCATTATCGATCACCTCTGAATAAAAAAAATAAAGCCGCACCGGGCGGCTTTATTCAATTCTCTGGTGGGCCCACCTGGACTCGAACCAGGAACCTTCCGGTTATGAGCCGGTGGCTCTGACCAGTTGAGCTATGGGCCCGAAAATGTTTGGTAGATCCTGTGTAGCGGGAATCAACCCGGAAAAACTATTCCTCGACGGCAATACAGCCTACCGGGCAACTATCGGAGGCCTCACGGGCACATTCAGCCCCACTCTGGTTAATTACCTTTGCCTTACCTGCATTCTCGTCAAGTTCAAAGACTTCGGGGCAAATCTGCGCACAAACTCCACAGCCTATGCACTCGTCACGATTGACTTTCACGATCATGGAGACCTGCCACCTCCTCCCAAGTGGAGATTCTAACCCACTTAAGAGGGGACGTCAAACAGGAAAAACAGGGGCAACAGGAAAGGGGGGCAAGTGAAGCCAGAATAACGAAACACCCCGGTCGGGAATCAGAAAATAAAAACACCTCAACGGTAAAACTTGAACCGGTAACGGTGCCGGAAATCACGCATTTTAGAATTTGTCCGACTTCAAGCCTGGACCTTGACTTCAGGGATACCGTCGCTACCCCTCTCGAGCCTCAGGAGAGCGCTGTACTCTGATACAGCTTTTCTGGCCGGTTCCGACGCGGCTATGAAAACCCCGGTCCCGACAACCTCGGCTTTGAACTCCCGGGCAACCAGCAGCATTCCTGCGACAGTGCTTCCACCTCTCATAAAATCGTCGATAATAAGAACTTTTTTGCCGGCCGACAAAAACCTTGTCCCCATGAACATGGTTCTGACCTCACCGCTTCCAGAGGGATAATGGACAGCAACAGCTGGTCCATCACTTGGCCGGTTTCTGAAACGGCACACTGCCATCGGAATGCCCAGGGCGTGGGCCGTAAAAACCGCCAGGGGGATACCCTTTACTTCCGATGTCATTACAACATCTGGCTCCCTGTCCGCAAAATCAGAGGCAAGAGCATAACCCAAAGGCCCTGCAAAACCGGGGTTGAACAGAATATCCGAGTAATGGATCAGCATTCCCGGAAGGATTCTGTTGTCCTGGGAAAGAGTCTCGGCTATCGATCCAAGAAAAGACTTTCTGTACTCTCGGGAAAGTTTCGGCCTGAGAAAAGCCCCTCCGCTTCTTCCCCTTTCCACACAGATCCCGCCAATACCTTCTTCTTTCATCGATCGGTCTATGATCGCCACATCGTCACTTATGACCGTCTTAGAGACCTCGAACTGTTCTGAAAGTCCCGTGAGAGATATCTGCCTGGAGGGAGCGACCAGAAAACGGGAAGCCATTCTGATAAGTCTTTCAGTACGGGTGCTTTTCATATTTTTCACCCCAGATCGAAAATATGCCTTGCAACATCGTGCCTTTTGAACAGTTCAACCGCTTTCATCAATCCTGCACCTTCCCTGAAAAGGCAGAAAAATGAACTACCGCTTCCTCCAAGACCCCAGGCAAACGAGCCTGAGGAATCCGCGATCCTCGCAAAATCGTGGTATTCCGGATGCCTCGCACTTATAACAGGGAAAAAATCGTTCGGAAGAAGCCCGGTCTTTTCTTTTCTTGCAAGGATTCGGGCTATGCGTAAGGCTTCTTCCCGCGCATCCTTATCGCTCATTGGCCAGCCGGAGGATCTGTAGAGATCATCGGCAAGGCGGTACGCCTCGGCCGTATTCTGAGACCAACACGGCACGACAACAAGAACCTGGGGGCTAATTTTTTCGACCCCTCGCAGCGGAGATGGAATGTCCCCGATCCCGCTTCTGTAGCCGGCTCTTTCCCCTCCAAAAAGAAAGGGTACATCCGCACCTAATGAGAGTATCTCTTCTTCGGAAAATTGTACAAAACCCTCATCTGTCAGGAACCTTGCCAGGGCAGCCGCGTTGCCGCTGCCGCTCCCGATACCACTGCCTGGAGGGATTTTTTTCCAAAGATCTATCTCGAAAAAAGGCAATGCAGAGGATTTTCTCCTGGCAATTTTCAACACTTTGTCCAGAATGTTTTTGCCTCTTATCGAGAAACCGTGAACCCTGAGGATATGTTCACTTACATTATTATGGTCATTGATGCTCAATGTCAACTTTTCAGCCGCCGGGAGTCGCAAAAAGAGGGTCCCCAAGCTATGATAACCTCCCTGCAATGATCCCGTGATCCTTAGGGTCAGGTTTATCTTTGCAGGAGAAACCAACTCACGCAGCACCGGCACCACCTCGCAAAAAAGAAAGCCCCGGCGCTCGAGCACCGGGGCGTTTACGCTTGCCTTGTCCTAGAACTGGATCAGCTTCTTGTTCCCAGGAAGTATCTCGACTTCGACCTCACGGGTGAGAAGTTCAGCATAGCTGAAGGATACGGTACTCCTTTGAGACTCGACATACATGGTGAACAGGTTGGGATATGTCTCCATGATAACACCCATTCGAACCTCTGTTTTACGGCGGCCTTTCAAAGCCTTGTAGCGCACCCTGGAGCCCTTGTACTCGTTCACCCGATCCCGGATCGTGGAAAGGTTAGGACTCATATGTGTCACTCCTGTATGTAGTTTGAAAGGATTTTACCACATATTTCCGGGATATTCAATAGACGGGCTGATAAAATTAAACATAGATTACATCTAGCGATCCGGATTATTCATCCATCAAGTCGCCAGACTTACTTTCCTTATAATATTTCGTTTTGCCATTCACTCGAGTCAGGGGTTACGTGGCCTTCAAACCTTTGTTTTCCTCAGGATCCGCTTATCCTGGACCCTCCTTGTTATTCCCATGGAATCGAGCATCTCCAGCATGGGGAGAACGTACTTGCGGCTGCTGCCGGTCAGATCCCGAACGGAGGCTACCGTAATATCCCCTCCTGCCCCGGCGAGTTTTTCTACCAGTTTTTCCAGAACGTTCCTCGACACCAGAAACTCGCCCCCGGCTAGCGTTATCTGACCCTGGGCTCTCAATGCCTCCAATGATCTCGCGATCTCCGCGGCAGAAAGGGCTGTCCCTTCGGATATTTCATCCAGGGTCGGCGGCTGGAATTCCCTTCGAGAGCAATACTCCAGGATCGTTCTCCCCGAAGCGCCCAACTGGGATGCATCCCTTGGTGTGAAGCCCGGCATGCTGACTCTCTGGTCGTCCAGAGCCACTTCCCCATTTTCCACCCATCTGTCCAGGATCCGTTTGGAATATTTGATATCGATCTCGGGAAACAGTTTTCTGCAGAGAACATCAGCAACCATACCAGGATTCTCCGGTTCCTTTTCGTGCATTCCATCGAGCAGTACCTTGGTTTCCGCAAGCTTTTCACGGGCGTATTCACCCGAAATAACAAGCCCTTCGCCTGTTTCAATATAGATCGATCGCCCTTTACGGTCCGCCTCTTTCGCAATCCTGGCAAATTCCGAGGGCACTTCCTGAAGCAGGCTGATTGCTTCTCTGACGGGAAGCAACTTCATGTGAGAAGAAAGCTCTTTGAATCTTTCTTCCGTATCTGCTGCGGTTGAAATTTTCTTTAAAAAGGCAAGATGTGATATTTTCTCTTTATGTCCCCTGGGCCTTCTTGAAAGAGGCATAACAACTGTCCCTCCTCCGATGGTCCTTAGTGGACTGTAAAACCTTATTACGAAAGCCTCATCCCTGGTACATACCACCGGCTCCTCGGCTACGATCTGGGCAAAAGCGGTATCTCCGGGCTCGAGTTTTTCCCTGTCGAAAAAAGATACACGCCCCAGAAGATCGGCGGTCCCCAGGTGCATCCTGACCCTCTGCCAGTGTTCAACTGCTTCGGGTGACGAAGGAAGTATTGAAAGCCGCACGTCGAACCTTTCCGTGGCGCTGAAAACACCCGGAGTGCAGAGAACGTCCCCTCTGCTGATCTCGTCTAGTGATATTCCCCCGAGGCTCATGGCTATCCTTTGTCCGCCTGTACCAGTCTCAACGGGAACATCATGGACCTGAACGGATCTTATCTCCGTCTTTAACCCGAGGGGCAAAAGTTCAAGGGGATCATCCTTTCTCACACTCCCCCGATACGCCGTACCCGTTACAACTGAACCGAACCCCTTCACAGGGAAAACCCTGTCAACAGGCATAAAAAACCCCCCGCCGGAATTCCTGGGGCTGATCTTGCCAACCATAATTCCGATTGACTCCATAAGCTTGTCCAGATTAAATCCCGATACCGCCGATACAGGGATAATTTCCGCTCCTTTGAGGAAAGTCCCCTCTATTTCCTCCCTGATCTCTTCCAGAGCAAGGTCAAGAAAATCCGGGTCGACCATGTCGGCTTTCGTTACAACAACTATGCCATGCCTGACGCCGATCAGTCCAAGGATATCCAGATGTTCCCGGGTCTGTGCCCTTACCCCCTCGTCGGCAGCAATTATGAATAGAACCCCGTCGATACCGGCCGCGCCTGCAACCATCTGCCTTATGAATTTTTCGTGCCCCGGCACATCAACTATGCTTACGACCTGGCCTCCTGGAAGGGTTACCGGGGCAAAACCCAGTTCGATGGTGATTCCCCGACGTTTTTCGTCCCTGAGCCGATCGCAGTCAACCCCGGTCAAGGCCTTCACCAGGGTGGTCTTCCCGTGATCTATATGCCCCGCTGTTCCCAGGACGACAGGAACCTCACGGTTTTGCGTCATCATGGGTTCCCCCCTCGAGCATCTCTCCTACACTGGCGGATATGACCCTGTCATCGCCTTCCAGAAGTGTCCTTACGTGAAATATCAGGGAACCATCCCTTGCTGAGGGGATAACGGGAACATTCTTGCCACGCAGAATTTTCATTGCAGCACCATCAGAAATGTGTCCCGGAAGGGAAACCATAACACCATAGCCGGGAATATCCGTTGCCGGGAACGCTCCTCCTCCGACCGCGTCGGCCGTCTCTACGACAGAGACCCCTGCTCCGCTTCTCCTGCGGATCTTCGAAGCCAGTGACCTGGCTTTTTTAAGAAGATCGGCAGGGGAAATTGTGAGCATTCTCAGGGTGGGTATTTCCCCCGATCTGCCCTCAAGGTAAAGTCTCATCGTCGTTTCGAAAGCAGCAAGGGTCATCTTGTCCACCCGGAGCGCCCTCAGAAGTGGGAATTTGCGGAGTTTCTCCACGATCTGCTTCCGCCCGACTACAGCCCCGATCTGGGGCCCCCCAAGGATCTTGTCGCCCGAAAAAGTAACAAGATCCACGCCGGATTCTGCACACTGCCTGACGGTTGGCTCTCCTGCAAGCCCACAGTACGAAAGGTCCGCTATCACACCACTGCCGAGATCCTCCATGAAAACAAGGTCTTTCTCCCTGGCCAAAGCGGCAAGTTCTTCCCTGGACGGGGAGGTGTGAAACCCTACCACCCTGTAGTTGGAAGGATGGACCTTGAGGATCATCCCCGTTTCCGGGGTAATGGCTTTTCTGTAATCCTCCATGTGGGTGCGGTTCGTGGTGCCAACCTCAACCATTTTGGCCCCTGAAAAATCCATAATATCCGGTATCCTGAAGGAACCTCCGATCTCGACCAGTTCCCCGCGAGAAACGACTACCTCCCGCCCCCTGGCCAGCGCGGCAAGGGAGAGAAGAACAGCTCCGGCATTGTTGTTGACTATAATCGCCGCATCGGCACCCGTCAGGACAGAGAGCAGCCATTCAACATGCGAATTGCGATGTCCCCTGCTCCCCTCCTCAAGGTCATATTCCAGATTGCTGTACCTTCCTGATATTTCGGCAACATTATTCACGGCATCACGGCTCAGGCACGACCTGCCGAGATTGGTGTGAACCACAACTCCGGTCGCGTTTATTACCCGGCGCAGGCTGTTTCTGGAGTACTTTTCAAGCCGCCTCATAACCTCGGCTTCAATATGGGCAATATTCAGTGATGACGCCTTCCCCTTGATGATTCCGCTTCTTGTTTCCCCTATCACGTCAGCAAATGTCGACTTGACGGCGTCCCTGCCCAATTTCGATTGAAATGGCCTTACCCATACCCTCTGGAGAAGTTCATCCATCGAAGGGAGATCGCGGAGAAGATCCCTGATCGATTCCTGCATCATTTCACCTTCCCGAAAAATGGCTTGATATGCATATGTTAGTTTATCCCAATGAAGGTAAAAACCCAACGGGGCATGACTGTGAGCCGATGATGGTAATATGATCCATATAGTGCCGAATATTCCGTAAAGGGAGGTTGATCCCGATGGTAAGGATAGACGCGCGCAGCAAACCCTGCCCGAAACCGGTCATGATGACCAGGGAAGCCCTTGAAAAAGAAGGGCTGCCCCTTGAGGTTATCGTGGATTCCGGGACAGCACTGCAGAACGTAAGGCGATTCCTGGAGAGCAGAAAACTCTCAGTCTCTGTTGTGGAAGAAGGAGGGACCGCAACACTGATATGCTCCAGAGAGGGCAGCACCTCCGAAAGCCCGGCAGTGAGTAACGCCAGGGAGAAACCGGAGGACCTCGTTTTGGTGATCTGCTCCCCTTTTTTGGGTCAGCCGGACAAATCCCTGGGTGACGTCCTGATGAAATCATTTCTGGACACCATGGCGGGAATGAGCAGCCCCCCTTCGGCGATAGCCCTTATGAATGGCGGAGTTATGCTGACCCTGCCCGATAATTCGGCTTCAGAAAGTCTGCGGGCAATGGAAGAGAAAGGGTGCAGGGTCCTGGTTTGCGGTACATGCACAAAGCATTTCGGTATAACAGGTTCAATCTCGACAGGAGTGATCTCGAACATGTTCGAGATCGCAGAAGTGATGACCGGGCAAGCCCGCACACTTGTGATCGGATAGCCCCGTCAGGGCAGAAGACGCTCCCACACCGCGTTGCCCACTCGCATCCCGTCACGGGTCAGCACCGCCGACCATGGATTCCTTCTCATAAGCCTGGAGGGGAGCTCGTCAAGTCTGGATAAAAGATCCTCCAGGGCTCTTTCCCCATACATTTTCCGGAACCTTTCGAAACGTATCCCCCACCTGGTTCTGAGTGCAAGTATAGCGGCCTCCGAGGCCTGCTCCCTCGGGTCGAGTTCCTCGCGGACACATACAGGTCTGATGCCGGCCCTTAGCATTGACGAATATTTCCGAAGGTCACGTATATTCCCGGTCCGCACCCCTTTGATGAAGCCCCATGCCGAAGGACCAAGCCCGATCACATCTTTCCTGAACCAGTAGGCCACGTTGTGCCTGCACCACTCACCGGGTCTGGCAAAACTTGCTATCTCATACTGCCTGAAACCATGTTTTTCGAGATAATACTGGGCCCACCTGTAGAAGGGGTATCCGTCGGGGATATTTGTCGGCGGGAAATCACCCCATGGAGTCCCATCCTCAAGGGACAACTGATAGGTCGATACGTGATCCACACCAAGGGAAATGATCTCACCAAGGTCCCTGATCCATACCTCCATCTTCTGGTCGGGTAATCCGAAAAGCATGTCAACGGAAAGCGATAACCCTGCGGAATTGGTCCTTTCCATGGCCTGTCTGGCCTGGCGGGAGTCATGGATCCGGCCCAGTGTCTCGAGATACCTGTCTTCGAGGCTCTGAACGCCAAGGCTCACTCTCGTTACTCTCCAGTCTTTCCAGATCATGACCTGTTCCCGGGTCATCGAACCTGGATTCGCCTCGACGGTAACTTCCGTTTCCTGAAAAAAACGGAACCGGTTCTCGAGGATCGAGACCATGTTTTTCCAGATCCCCGAAGAGGCAATGGTTGGTGTTCCGCCACCTATATAAAGGGTCTTCACCGGGGGGAACCCCTGCATTTCTTTCTCGATAAGGTCTATCTCCAGGCTCAATGAGGAGAAATACTCCTCCATATCACCTTTCCTGGGTCTGACGCTATAGAAAGCGCAATAGGGACATTTAGACTCGCAGAAGGGAAAGTGCACATAGAGCGACACCGTCGGGACTTCTTTAATCCTCACCCTCATCACCGGTTTTGAGAAATGCGAGGAAAGCTTCCTGGGGAAGAGATATTTTTCCGATCTGTTTCATCTTCTTCTTCCCCTCTTTCTGTTTTTCCAGAAGTTTTCTCTTCCTCGTGATGTCTCCTCCGTAACATTTGGCAAGTACGTCTTTCCTCAGAGGTTTTACGTTCTGCCTGACTATAACCTTTTTGCCGATCGCTGCCTGGAGGGACACCTCGAACATCTGGCGGGGGATCAGTTCCTTGAGTTTCCTGACCACTTCATGTCCACGGTTATAGGCGAAACTCGAGTGGCACACAAAACAGAAGGCATCTACAGGATCCCCACCGATAAGAAGGTCAACTTTAACCAGATCCGAGGCGCGAAAACCGGAATGTTCGTAATCAAGTGAGGCAAATCCTCTGGTGGCCGATTTGAGCCGGTCGTGGAAATCGATAATGAACTCGGCAAGAGGAAGTTCGTAAACTATCCTCGCTCTTTGGGGAGTAATGTAATCCATTCCGCCGAATATGCCTCTTCTGTCCTGACATAGCTGCATCACCTTCCCAACGTAATCGGCAGGAACAAAGGACGTAACTTTTATGAAAGGTTCCCTTACTTCTTCGATAAACTGCTGTTCCGGAAAGTCCGAGGGGCGATGCGCTTCAGTTATCTCGCCCTTTTTATCTACTATCTGGTATACCACGTTGGGAGCTGTCGACACGAGATCGACACCGAATTCCCGATTGAGTCTTTCCCTGGCGATCTCCATGTGAAGAAGACCCAGGAAACCGCACCGGAATCCAAATCCCAGGGCTGTGGATGTTTCGGGTTCAAAAAAGATCGCCGAATCGTTCATCTGGAGTTTTTCGAGTGCATCCCGCAGTTGGGGAAAATCGTCCCTCTCTATGGGATAGAAACCGCAAAAAACAACGGGCTTGACCTTGCGATAACCTGGAAGAGGTGACGAGGCAGGTTTTTTCTGGGATGTAATGGTATCACCAACCCTGGCTTCCTCAACGGTCTTGATGTTTGCGATAAGATAACCCACCTCGCCGGGCCCCAGTTCCCCGACGGGACTCATGGCTGGAGTGAAAACACCGATCTCCTCGACCTGAAAACTTCTTTTGGTCGCCATAAAGGTGATCATATCACCGGTCCTGATGTTTCCGTTGGCGACCCTTATGGACGATATCACTCCGCGGAAATTATTGTATTTCGAGTCAAAGATAAGAGCCTGCAGGGGTTTCTCGCCCTCACCACCAGGGGCGGGGATCCTGTTGATCACAGCCTCAAGTATCTCTTCAATCCCACGGCCTTCCTTGGCGCTTGAAAGGATCGCACCAGAGGCATCGATCCCCACGACCTCCTCCAGTTCATGGGCAGCCTGTTCAGGCAAGGCGGAAGGAAGGTCTATCTTGTTGATCACCGGGACTATCTCAAGCCCCTGGTCAGTTGCAAGGTAGGCATTGGCAACGGTCTGAGCCTCGACTCCCTGGGCGGCATCCACTACCAGAAGCGCTCCTTCGCAGGCCGCGAGAGACCTCGATACCTCGTACGAAAAGTCCACGTGACCCGGCGTATCTATAAGGTTGAGGATGTAATCCAGGCCATCCCTGCCCCGGTATTTCATCTGGACCGGAACAAGTTTGATGGTTATGCCCCGCTCCCTTTCGAGTTCAAGGGTATCAAGCACCTGATCCTTCATGTCTCTGGCCAGCACAGTAGTGGTAGCCTCCAGGAGCCTGTCGGCCAGCGTGGATTTCCCATGATCGACATGAGCAATGATACAAAAGTTCCTGATCCGTTCCATAGGCACGTTCATCGATATACACCTCATCCTGAGAAACGCCACATATTTTAACCACGAGAAGGGGAAATGTCATTGATGGTTTCAGTTTCGGGTGTCGCAAAAACGGTCAGTATCTTCCGAAGAATTTCTCCTGCCATCGCTTCATGTCTTCGGGAGTGTTAATATTCATGAAGGATCGCCTGAAACCTGGTATGTGGGAGATTTCCTCTTCTTCAACAAAAACAGCTGATATTCCAGGCAGGAAAGACGACACCCTGTGTTCACCCCTCGATATAGCATCATCCACCGCAGGGACACACCTTTTGTGATAAAAGGCATGAAGAGGTTCCACAAACCCCCCCAGCCTTGCAATAACAGCGTCCTTTTGAGGATCTCTCTTTGAGGCCATGAAACGTACTACCGATTCCTGGACCATAGGCATATCGCAGCCAGAAACAAAGATCCAGGGGTGATCCGAAGAGGCCAGACCCAGGGATATCCCTTCCAGGGGACCAAGCCCCTCACTCCGGTCTGCAATGATCTTGAGCGCAAGTCCGGGGAAAAGGGGCGCAAAGATCCTTGAAAAGGTCGGAGCATCTTCCCCCCGGCAGGAGAGAATGACCTGGGGAAAGAGAATCCGGGCCATGGAAAGAACTTTTTCGATTATCGGAGTTCCGTCAATGGAGAGAAAAAGCTTGGTGCCTCCTGCTCTTTTTCCGCGTCCTCCCGCAAGAACAAGGGCGGCAGCGTCATAAAGGCCGCTGCCGCCGTCGTTAGTTCTCTCTTTGAGATATGGTGCTCTGTCTTCGCTAGCCGAGGTCCTCAAGGTTCGTCCTGAACACCAGGAAGTAGAATACGGCCACGAAGAAAATGCCGCCTATCATGTTTCCTATGGTCACAGGTACAAGGTTGTGCAGGTAACCTCCGACGGAAACGTTCGACAGGACCTCGCCGGAGAGACCTGCCCCGCTCACAACCGAGGGATCTCCCTTCAGGAGAAGTCCGAGAGCCATGAAATACATGTTGGCAATGGAGTGCTCAAAACCTGAAGCGACAAAAGCCATGATCGGGAAGAAGATGGCCCATATCTTGCCAATAATATCAGTGGCAGCCATGCTCATCCATACTGCCAGGACAACAAGCCAGTTACAGAGTATGCCCCTGAAAATTGCCTCCCCTATGGGAAGGTTCATCTTGCCAGCCGCGATCTTGAAGGCATGGACACCAATGGCGCCCTTCCACAGACCCGAATAGTAAATGAGGAAAGCCACAAGCACACTGCCAAGAAAATTGGCCACGTAGACCCAGAACCAGTTCCTGATAACTCCGCTCATGGGGGTGCAGCCGGCCATGACGCTCAACGGCATCATGCAGTTGCCGGTGAAAAGCTCCGCGCCTGCTATGACAACGAGCATCAGTCCGACGCTGAATATCGCACCGCCCAGAAATTTGGAAAAGCCGACTCCCATTGTTCCTGCAAGATCGTGAGTCACAACAGTCATCAACCAGCCGCCAAAGGCGATGTAGGCGCCTGCCATGGTGCCCAGTACCAGCATCTGAGGAACGCTCCATGCAACTTTTGCCTTTGCCGCAAGACACGCGGATTTCGCGAGTTCAACGGGAGACTTGAAAGAACTCATTAACCGGATTCCTCCTCCTGGGGATTTGCCCCTATGGGGCCAAGGATTCTTCGGACCAGCCTTTTAAGCCAGCCGTTAGCGATTCTAACATGGAACGTTATTTGTGTCACGAATT
>DAOTIQ010000004.1:0-55050 GCA_035448245.1 Thermovirgaceae bacterium
GGTGATTCATGGCTTTCAATCCTTGCGGTTGAGCCATGGCTGGCGACATATCGCCTTGACAAAAACCGGGAGATAACGTATTGTTCACTAACGGCGGCCAGAGCCGTCGACAATCACTTTCTGGTAACAGAAGAAATGGGAGGCAGGATTTTGACAACACAGGGTACAGTGAAATGGTTCAACGACGCTAAGGGGTATGGTTTCATCACCACCGACGATGGCAAGGATGTTTTCGTGCATTTCAGCGCTATCGAGGGCGACGGCTTCAAGAGCCTTGCCGAAGGCCAGGCAGTATCCTTCGAGATCACCGAAGGATCCAAGGGCCCTCAGGCAGCAAACGTCCAGAAGATCTAGCAGACTGACTACTTCCAAACACTGAAGAAAAAAGCGGCGCCTTTGAGGGCGCCGCTTTTATTATCTTCTTTTGCCGGATCTTTAGGGGGAGCCGAATGGCTCCCCCTCTATTGTCGATTACCCTACTTGATCTCGGGAACTGTCATGCCGACCTCGGCGTAGTACTTTGCAGCGCCGGGGTGAACGGGGACGGAAATACCGTTGAGGGCAGTGTCAAGAGTGATCATCTTGGCTTTGGCATGAACCTTGTGAACGTCTTCGATATTCTCCCAGAAGGCCTTTGTGATCTTGTAGACGACGTCATCAGAGAGATTCCCGTCGCATACCCACATGGCCTGTACTGCTACAGTCTGGATGTCCTTGTCGATTCCCCTGTAGGTTCCTGCGGGGACAATGTCCTTCACGAAGAAGGGGAACTGGGCACTGAGATCCTCGATGAGCTTGTCATCGAACTCGATGAGGGTGATGTCATGCATTGTGGCCAGATCCATTATGGAAGCTGTCGGGAAACCCGCAACGACGAATCCGACATCAAGCTGGCCGTCTTTCATCCTCTGGGTGGTGTTGTTGAAATCAAGGAAATCGGCGTTGACATCAGAATATTTGTAACCGAGGACCTTGAAGATGAGGGATACGTCAACCTGGACTCCCGAACCTGGTGCTCCAACGGAGACCCTCTTGCCCGGGAGGTCGCGCATGGAGGCAACGCCGGATTTCTTCATGGCGATTGCCTGCACGGTTTCCGGATAGAGAGAAGCGATGGCGCGCACGTTCTTGTAGGGTTCCTTGAACATGTACTTGCCCTCGTAGGCAAATGCGGCGACATCGTTCTGGACGAGGCCCATCTCGATCTGGTTGGTGCCGATCAGATTGAGGTTAGCCTGCGAAGCGTTGCCTGTCTCAGCGGTCATCTGGACGTCGGAAAGGTTCTTGCTGACCACATCCGCGATTCCGCCGCCTATCGGATAGTAGGTTCCGCCTGTACCGCCTGTTGCAAGCGAAACGAACGTCTGTGCCGAGGCACCAGCCGCAAGAGCCATTACCATAACCAGGGCGAGCGCAAAAATCTTTTTCATGAAACTACCGCCTCCTCTTCTGTACTCGAGATATTAGGAATGATACGCCGATATCTGGAACACGAAAAACTCGGGCACCACCTCCCTGTAGCCGATGCTTGCAATGAATCCGTTCATAAAGATCAAACATTATTGTACTGGCAAACAGGTCTCAATTCAAGTTCCGGAGTCTATTAAAGACTATAAGGGGTTTATATTGTGTCCTTTTGTCAGTACAATCCTTGCTCCGATAGTATATACTATAATCAGGATAAAACATTTGGCAAAGGGTATCTGCCGGAAAGGCAAGGGTGATAATATAGAAATGAGGCTGAAGGACTTTCTCGGAAGCGAAAAAAAGAGCGGGGCTGAGATATCCCGGGACAGGTTGGAGGAGGCCCCCCCTGTGGCAGAGCGCTTTAATCCGGATGAAAAGGACATGAAGAGCAAAATGAACCTCCAGGTCAGCATTACTCTCTCCGACGACAGCCAGATCGGACGTTCTGCGCTTCTTCTTGCTTCGACGACGGGTCCAGGGGAGGAAAAACGCCTCAAGGACCAGATAGTGGATTTCGGATGGAAGGCAGTAGCGACCGAGGTCGGTGGCCTGGCCGGTGAACTGCCCCAGAAGATAACCCGGGCCGTAGTGGGGGCGGCTCTCAACGGCGAAATAGTCAGAAAGACCTCAAGTGAGATGCACGGACTTATGCATGCCGCCTTTGAGGCGATGAACGGCTTCATGTCGATAGGAATGCTGGAAGCCAGCATTGGCGTAAAGATCGGTATCGTCCGTAACAGGACCTGGATAGCAGTTGCTGTGGTCGGAGATACGGCCTACCACGCAGTCGCTCACCATGAGCGATGTGGCCTTGGAGTTATGCATATCTGAATCCGCCAGGCGGTCACAGGTGGACATTGTGGGAGGTTCCTTTATTTTTCTCCCTCCCTGTGCTATATTTCTTCCTTGTGAGATTAACCAAAGAACCCCTATGGAGGTGCCCTGAATTGAAAAAGGATATACATCCGGAATACGGCAAGTGTAAGGTTTCCTGTGCCTGTGGGAACTCTTTCGAGACGAGATCCACCGTCGAGGAGATCAAGGTGGCTGTCTGTTCCTCCTGTCACCCGGTTTACACCGGCAAGAGAGGCACAAGGGTTAGCGAGGCAGGAAGGGTAGAAAAGTTCCAGAAAAAATATGCCGGGACTCGTTTTGGCGCTCCGGCGGAGGAAGAGCAGAAGGGTTGATTCCTGCTGCCCGATAAAAACATGCCGATTAGCGTTTTGCTTGTAGCCAGCACCCCTGAACCGGACATGACCGTTGCTGCTGCAGCCAGGCTCTGCTACAGCGACGCTTCGGCCGGAGATCTTCTGGAAAAAATGAGAGGCGAGGATATTTCCCGGTTCATCGGACATCTCCGGGGGTCGGGGCATTTCTCGCCTTTTGAACATGCCGTTTTCACCTTTGCAATAGAAGGCGTGAGCCGGGTTTGTACCCATCAGCTTGTCAGACACAGGATGGCAAGTTACTCCCAGCAGAGCCAGCGTTACGTGGACATGAAGGAACCTGAAGTCGTGATCCCCCCCTCGATTATTTCCGATCCGACTGCCCTCGATATCTTCGAGAGCAGTGTCAGGCAGTCCCATACCGCCTACGCGGCCATGGTAGAGGTCGGTATTCCCAGAGAAGATGCCCGGTTCGTCCTTCCTCACGGGTGGGGAACGAAGATAGTTGTGACGATGAACGCCAGGGAACTGCATCACTTTTTCTCAATGAGACTTTGCCGGAGAGCACAATGGGAGATAAGGGACCTGGCCAGAGAGATGCTCCGGCTTGCAAGGGAGAAGGCTCCCAATCTTTTTGCCGTGGCGGGTCCCGATTGCGTGACCAGGGGAAGATGCTTCGAAAGCCGGCCATGCGGGCAACCCTTCGCAAACGTTGAAGAGGTTCTTTCCGAATGAAACGTCTGTCCACCGTTTTTTTGCGTCTTTTTTCGTTTGTCCTTTCTCCCGCGCTGCTTTCGAGGGAGGTCCCTGTAGGGGGGCAGGCCGTGATCGAAGGGGTCCTCATGAGGGGGCCCTACAGATGGGCTCTCGCTGTAAGGTCACCCGATGGAGGCATCTGGAACAGGTGCTGGGGTTCCCGTCCGTGGACCAGTTCCCGCCCCTGGAATTTTCCCGTTCTCAGAGGGGTAGCAACAATGGCAGAGATGCTGGTGACGGGTTTTCGCGCGATATCACTCTCGGCCCAGGTCTCCCTGGGAGAAGAGGAGAAGATTACGCCCCTGGAGCTTGCGGCGACCTTTGCGGTAGCAATAATCGGGGTGGTCGGTCTTTTTATTATTCTGCCGGTCTGGATATCCGACCTTGGAGTGGCCTGGCTTGGAACAGGATCCGCAGGTGCACACATCCTGGAGGGAACAGCCAGAGCAGCGGTTTTCATAGGCTACATTGCCCTTATTGGTTTCTGGAAGGACATTGCGAGAGTTTTTGGCTACCATGGCGCCGAACACAAGACCATAAACGCCTGGGAATCTGAAGCAAGCCTTGATCCCCAGACGGTCTCAAAGTATTCGAGGATCCACGCAAGGTGCGGCACCTCGTTTCTGCTCGTGGTAGTTGCCGTCAGCGTGGTTGTTTTTGCCGCTGCCGGACATGGTTCGGTCCTGTGGCGCATATCATCCAGGATAATCCTTTTGCCTCTCGTTATCGGGATATCCTACGAGATAATCAAATGGTGTGCCGGAAACAGAAGCCTGGGCGGACTGCTCATGGCCCCGGCGCTGTGGCTGCAGTACCTCACGACAAGAGAGCCAGATGAGGGGCAGATCGAAATAGCCATTTCAGCGCTGAACCTTGCTACCGGTGATGGAACCTGTGCTGAAAGTATCGGCGGTGGTGAATAGAAGATGGATAAAGATCTGGCAAAAAAACTGGAAAGTCTTGAAAAGATGATGGAGGAAATCGAATCCCGCATGTCGGATCCGTCGGTTGCCTCCAACCAGGGAGAGAGACAGAAACTTGGCAGGAAGCATGCCGAGTTGTCAGGTGTTGTAGAGGTTTACCGGGAATTTCGTCGGCTTAGCGAAGATATGGCCGGAGCAAGGGGTCTTCTCCATTCGGGTGATCACGAGATGACGGAACTTGCCCGTGAAGAGATCAATGATCTTGAGCCGAAACTTGAGGAACTCGAATCACAGCTCAGGATACTCCTCCTGCCAAGGGATCCTAACGACGACAAGAGCGTGATTGTGGAGATACGCGCGGGGACTGGCGGGGACGAGGCCGCGCTCTTCGCGGGGGACCTTTCTCGCATGTACGGTCTTTTTGCCGAGAACAATGGATGGAAGACAGAACTCCTGACCAGCAGCGAGACAGGAATAGGCGGATTCAGGGAAGTAGTTTTCAGGGTTGACGCTCATGGAGCTTACAGTCAGCTCAAGTTCGAGAGCGGTGTTCACAGGGTCCAGCGGGTCCCGGTCACCGAGTCAAGCGGGAGGATCCATACATCCACAGCGACGGTGGCAGTCCTTCCGGAGGCCGAGGATGTAGATGTCGAAATCAGGCAGGAGGATCTCAAGATAGATACATACCGCGCGAGCGGAGCAGGTGGCCAGCATGTCAACATGACCGATTCCGCTGTCAGAATAACACACCTTCCCACGGGTCTCGTTGTAACGTGTCAGGATGAAAGATCCCAGATCAAGAACAGGGCCAAAGCGATGAATTTCCTGAGGGCAAAGCTTTACGACCTGGAACTTCGGGAACAGCAGGCAAAGACAGCGGCCGAAAGAAAGGGACAGGTCGGCAGTGGAGACAGGTCCGAGAGGATAAGGACTTATAATTTTCCCCAGAACAGGGTGACAGACCACCGGATAGGTCTCACCCTCTACAGGCTTGAGTCGATGATGGAAGGCGACTTGCAGGAGATGATATCAGCCCTTGTCATGGCGGACCAGGCCGAAAAAATGAAAGCGGCGGAGGGTTAAGCCTGGATATTGAGGAGGCCCGCTCTCTGGCCGCAAGGGAACTTCGGTCAGCCGGTGTGGACAGACCCTGGTACGAGGCTGACCTTCTGGTCGGTCACCTGACGGGCCTTGACAGAGCCCTACTTCATACAAGGCCACATTTTCCCTTCCCTTCAACCCTTGTTCCCGGGCTTCTTGAAGCCCTTTCCAGGAGGAAGGCCAGAGAACCGCTCCAGTATATTACGGGCGAGTGTGATTTCATGGACATGAATCTGTCCGTGGGTCCTGGTTGTCTTGTCCCCAGGCCGGAGACGGAACTACTGGTCCTTGAAACAAGGAAGTTCTTCAGCAAAGGGGTTTTCATGGACTGGGGGACTGGCTCAGGGTGTCTTGCCTCGGCGGTGCTTTCCTTCTGCCCGGAAAGCAGGTGCGTCGCGGTTGAAAGGGAAGGGTTGGCACTGATGTGGGCCTGGAAGAACCTGCACAAACTGGGTTTGCTCGATCGTTGCCGGTTGTGGCATTCCAAAGATCCGTGGGAAATACCTGTCCCTTCTTCAAGCCTGGAGATGATCATTTCCAACCCCCCCTACATAGCTTCGGAGGAGATTGACAGCCTTATGCCGGAAGTGTCCGCGTACGAACCTCGTCCGGCTCTCGATGGGGGGGTGGACGGGTTGGATCCTTACCGTATCCTGATTCCCTACTCTCTGGAAAAACTCCGGCCCGGAGGGGTGCTTGCCCTTGAGACCGGGGATGACAGGGGAGCCCGGGAAATTGAGATTATGGCAAAAGGTCTTATGACGTTGGAGTCGAGAGTCGAAGACATTCACGGTATCGCAAGGGTTCTTGTTTTCAGGAAGCCCTGTTCTGCTACAATGTAGGAGCCTTTCATTCAAAGAAAACATTCAAGGTCGGGGAGGGAATCGTTTAAATGGAAAAAAGAGAACTGGTGATAATCGGGGCTGGCCCTGCGGGGCTTACATCCGCTGTCTATGGCAAGAGGTCCGGTCTGGACGTGCTTGTTCTGGAGAAGGGCGTTCCTGGCGGACAGATAAACGCAACTGACGAGATAGAGAACTGGACGGGTGTCATTCACGCGAGCGGCGCGGAACTGGCCGATTCTTTCAGGAAACACGCTGAACACTTCAAGGCCGAGTTCAGGGATGCCGAGGTCACAGGGATAGAACTCTGCGACGGATGCAAGTTAGTCAAGACCGGTGATGGTGACATAGAGGCAGAGGCAATAATCATCGCTACCGGTGCCAGTTTCAGGAAACTGGGGGTCCCGGGAGAGGCAGAGTTCACTGGCAGGGGTGTCAGTTACTGCGCGGTGTGCGACGGAGCCTTCTTCGAGGAGCAGGAGATAGCTGTCATCGGTGGTGGAAACACCGCCGTAGAGGAGGCGGTATACCTTACGCAATTTGCCGATAAAGTAACGATAATTCACAGGAGGGACAATTTCCGAGCCGATCGCGTCGCCATCGAGAGAGCTATGACCAACCCGAAGATAGAGGTCGTATGGAATTCTGTCGTGGAGGAGATAGCAGGCGAAGACATGGTCGAGAAGGTCGTTCTCAAGAACGTCAGGACCGGTGTGGTTTCCGACCTGCCGGTGTCGGGTGTTTTTGTCTTTACCGGAATGGACCCCAATGCTTCTTTCGTGAAGGGTGTTGTGGAGTCTGCCGGCAATGGCTGGATCGTCACCAACGAGCGGATGGAAACCAGCGTTGAAGGGATCTTCGCGGCCGGTGACGTAAGGGAGAAATTCCTGAGGCAGGTTGTAACTGCAGCAGGTGACGGAGCCACGGCAGCTATGGCCGCTTCCTCCTATGTCTCGGAGCAGCTTCATATCCAGAGCCTTCTCCTGGAGCCGGAACATGTTACCGCATACATATTTTCAAGTATAGATGAGGGTCAGGCCAGACTTGCAGCCGACATCGAAAAAATCTCTTCAGCCTCGAAGGTTGTTCAGATCGACGGATATAAAAACAAAAGGATGGTTGAAAAATTAGGGATCGCTAGACTTCCCTCACTTGTGGAGTTCAAAGGGGGAAAGATAACAAGGTCAGAGTTTGCCCAGGACGCAGAAAGCGTGAAAAAGTTTCTTTCCTGAAAAATTAGCGCAAGATAAACCGGTCTCTTCCATAAAGATTGTATCGCCCGCGGGGAGGTGCGTTTTTTGATCGTAACGGTTACGCTTAATCCTGCTGTAGACGAGGAGTTTATCGTTCCTGAGTTTCGTCCCGGGAAGTGGTTCAGGACCAGCAACGTGAACAGGTCGCCTGGCGGCAAGGGGATCAATGTGTCCTATATGCTTTCCCAGGCCGGTTACCAGTCGGTTGCGATGGGCTTTCTCGCGGGTTTCAACGGAGAATATGTCAGGGATGCTCTCAGGAGAATGAGAATAACTACCAACTTTGTTCATGTCCAGGGGGACACCCGGGCCAACGTCTATATTGTGGATGAGGTTGGACATGTTGAGACGGGGATCGCCGAAGGCGGCCCATATGTCCCGGATGAGGCGCTGGCAAGGTTCCTGGCCAACTACGAAAGGATGCTTGGGAGAGCGCGAATTGTTGTCCTGGGTGGTTCTCTTCCCCCTGGGGTTCCACAGGATATTTACAGGGATCTCGTGGACAGGGCCAAATCCAGGGGTATTCCTACACTTCTTGATGCCGCCGGACCTCCCCTGATGACAGCCATAGAGAGTGGCCCGACCTTCGCCAGGATAGACCACAGGTTCATGGCCAGGGTGGCCGGGGTCTCTCTGACATCGCTGGATAACCTGATCGAAGTGGTTTCCAGGGTCCATGATTACGGGGTCGAATGGGCAGTCGCTTCCTACAGATCCTACGGCGCCGTGTTTTTTGCCCCGGAGGGTATTTTCCTTGCCGAGTACGAGAGGAGAGGACTGGTTTCCCTCTTTGGTGCCGACGATGCTCTTGTCGCGGGCTTTATAATGGCAAGGGAAGAAAAGATGGACACCGAAGGGACCATAAGAATGGCAACGGCCTGTGCCTGGGAGAACTCGCTTCATGTCGACAAAGGCCTGAGGAGCCGATCGGAGATAGAACAACTCATCCCCCAGGTAAAGGTTGTTAAACTGGATTGAAGGGCGACGTGGGCGATAACAGGATCATCATGTTCGTCTGTTCGGGCAATACATGCCGGAGCCCCATGGCGGAGGGCTTCATGAACCGCTGTCTTGAGGATATTTCCGGAGACCTTCCCTTCACGGCCTGTTCGTCGGGAACGATGGCATCTCCGGGACTTCCCGCAAACCCAATGGCCTTGAAGGCTATGCAGGAACATGGCATAGACATATCGAGGCACAGATCCTCCCCCACAGGTATCTGGATACCTCCGGAGGAGACGCTCTTCTTTGGTATGACCCGCGTGCACAGAAGGGAACTGCAAAGTATATTTCCTGGACGCTCTTCCAGAATATTTCTGTTGGGTGAAGCTGCTGGTTTAGGTCTGGAACAGGAGGAAGTTCCTGACCCTTTCGGTGCCAGCCTCGAACACTACCGGGAGATAGCCCTCATACTGCGAAAAATGGTTTTGGGCCTCCTGGATTCTATTAATAGCGACCCCCGTTTTTCTGCCTGAAAACTCGCAACCGGGCAAACATGTCCCCTCTTTCTGTATGGGCAGCTTTCCCCTAGAATAGTTCCATGACCCTGTATTATCAAAAGAGGTGCAGTAGCAAACCTCAAAAGGGAGACATCATGAGAGAAAAAATCCGCAAAATTGCCCGGGCTCTATTGGCAGCGATCATTCTCCTGTTGTCTGTTCCGTTTTTGTCCGCAGCATCTGCCGACGATATCGAAAAAGAGATAAAGCTGGGCGAAAAAGTTTCGAAACAGATAGAAGAGCATTGGGAGCGTGTTGTCGACCCCGTCAGGGTCGCCAGGCTTTCCATGATCCTTGGGAGGCAGCTGCCCTTCACCGAAAGAGACTTGCCCTTTGAGGTGAGGCTCATCGAGGAAAAGAGACCCAACGCCTTTGCGCTTCCGGGTGGAATAATCTATTTCACGACTGGCATGCTTGATTTCTGCAGGAGCGACGATGAGATCGCCGCGGTAATGGGTCATGAATTGACCCATGCCGACAAGAGACACGTAATGATCCAGGTAGCCAGGAACCAGAGGCTTTCCATAGGTGCCCTTGCTGTCCTTGTGGCTACACGGGGCCAGGGTGTTGCCCCGATCCTTGCCAACCTTGCCCAGGTAGCGATAATGAACTCCTACAGCAGGGATCTGGAGAGAGAAGCCGACCAGGGGGGGCTGGAGTTCCTTAATAGATCCGGCTATGAGCCTTCGGCTGCCGTAACGGTCATGGAAAGGCTGCTTGAAGAGGAGATCAAGCGTCCCTATGTCGACCCAGGGATCTACGCTGGGCATCCCCGGACGCGTGAAAGAATATCGGAACTGGTCAAAATGATGAAGACCATGGGTTTGCCTGTCCGGAGAAAGAGGTCTCTTCACCTCCTAAGGACGGAGATAACAGAGTCCGATGAAAGAATGGTCCTTGCGATCGACGGAACGCCTGTATGGTGGGGTGTGTCTTCGGAAGGGACAGAAGAATTGCTAAAAAAGGCCAATGAGGCGATATTGGTCCATCTGCAGATGGAGACATCGGCCTTTGATGTCATGATCGCTGGTGTCGCCCCTGAAAGAATTCTGAAAATTGGTCTCGGAACTGTTGCAAGGGAGAGTGAGATCCAGGAAGATATGCCGGCTATTGAAGATTTCAGGGAAAACATCCTGGACTCCCTCCAAAAGGCCCGAGCCATTCATCCTGTGGCTGACTATAACCGGTAAATTTCCTTTTCGCGGGAGGCGATCAAATGCACGTAACCCTTTACAGGAGGTACAGGCCGGGTTGTTTTTCCGAAGTGGTTTCCCAGGATTCGGCCGTCGATCTTCTCAGGGGGGAGATATCCAGGGGCCGCCACGGGCATGCCTATCTTTTCTCGGGTCCCAGGGGGTGTGGAAAAACATCTCTTGCCAGAATAGTAGCCAGCGCGCTCAACTGTACCCGAAGGAGAGATGACGGAGAGCCTTGCCGCGAATGCGAAAGCTGTGTCTCCATATCATCAGGGAACAGCCTGGATGTCGTCGAGATAGACGGAGCCTCAAACAGGGGAATAGACGAGATCCGGGAACTGAAGGAACACATTTCACTTTCACCCTTCTCGGGAAAATACAAGGTCTACATAATAGACGAGGTTCACATGCTCACGGAACAGGCCTTCAACGCTCTCCTCAAGACGCTGGAGGAGCCTCCTGAAACGGTCGTATTTGTTCTTGCGACCACGGAGCCTCACAAGGTCCCCTCGACCATACGGTCAAGATGTCAGCATATACCGTTCCACAGGATACCAGCGGGAAGCATAGTTGTGAGCCTCGAAAGGGTCTCGATGGAGGAGGGTGTGAAGCTCGAAGGCGACGCCTTGTGGGAGATCGCCAGGGAGTCTGACGGATCTCTCAGGGATGCTCTATCCCTGCTCGAACAGGCCATTGGTACTGGTCTGACTGAAATATCCCTGAAGGACATCCGCGGGATACTTGGGGGCGGAGGAAGAAGCGAACTTGAAAAACTCGCCGTACAACTGAGAAAAGGCACTGCCGAGGCTCTGCTTCTCCTGGAGGAAATGCTGGAGAGGGGACTTAACGCCGAAAGATTTCTTGAGGGAATCTTTATCCTTTTCCGGGATCTCCTGGTAGCATCAAGGTGGAAAGATGAGGGTATTTCTGCCCTTCCCCTGAGCGAGGGTGAAAAGGCCTTTCTCAGAGAGGAGTCTCCTTTCTGGAAGCAGGAAGACCTCTGGAAGATACTGGAATTCTGCACCAGAAATCTTCCACGGGCACGCTTTGGACTAAAGACAGAGATCGCCTTCGGCATGTTCCTGGGCCTTTTTCCGGAAGGGGACAAAACCGGGAAAAAACCGGGAAAAAATGCAAATATACCCTTGCAGGATACTTCCCCGTCGTTTCAGATAAAAGATGAAACAGATGTTATGTCGACTCAGTCCTTGATCGCTTCTGGAACCGGAAGAGCAGAAGCCGATGTCACTCCGAAAGGATCTCCCGAACAATGGGATGAACTCCTCGAATGTTTTCGAGAGGAGAACATTTTGCTTTACTCTGCCTGTGTGGTGGCCACGGGCATCAGTAAGGAAGAGGTTTATTCCATAATCTTTCCCGAAGAAAACAGATTTGCCTTCGAGATGGCCTCTTCGCCCAGATGTCTTGCATGCCTCGAATCTATACGGATAAACAAATTCCCCCATTTAAAAATGGATCTGCTGTGGGGTGAAAAGAAAGTGGAAGTCGAAACTGTCCCTGATGAAAAAGTTGATGAAAAACATGATGCAAAGGCCGTTAATGAAGAGGCCCTTCCCCGAAAGAGAAAAGCCAGGGGCCATGGCGAGACCAGTTCAGAGCCTCAGACAGAGACGGTCTCCCAGAATGGCAGTAACGGGTTGGGAGATATTCAGAGCTTTTTCAACGCTGAACTCCTGATTCTCAGAGAAGAAAACCAGGATCTGCCCGAAGCGCAGGAAGGAGAAACAGAAGAACAGTGAACAACCCTTTCGTTCATCTCCATGTCCACACAGAATACAGCCTTCTTGATGGAGCCATCAGGTGCGACGACCTTGCCCGAAGAGCCTCGGAGTGGGAATGTCCGGCTGTGGCTATAACGGACCACGGGGCACTTTACGGGGCGGTTGAATTCTACGTGGCATGCCGTAATGCGGGAATTAATCCTGTTATCGGATGCGAATTATACGTGGATCCGAGAGGGCACACCCTTAAGGACCGGCTGGGGCGGAACTACCATCTGGTTGTCTGGGCAGAAAACATGGAGGGATACCAGAACCTGGTCAGACTTGTTTCGATCGCCAACACAGATGGTTTCTATTACAAGCCGAGGGTGGACCACGATCTTCTTGCAAGGCACTCGAAAGGTCTCATCGCATCTTCCGCCTGCCTTGCCGGGGAGATACCTGCCCTTGTCCTTGAAGGCGACGAAAAGGGAGCCACTGAGAGGGCCGTCTTCTACAGGGACCTTTTCGGGGAAGGTAATTTTTTCCTGGAACTGATGCACAACTCGCTTCGGGAGCAGGCTGTCGCCAACAAGGCGCTTATCAGGATCTCACAAAAAACCGGAATACCCCTTATTGCCACCAATGATGCCCACTATCCGGAGGCCGAAGACGCCGGGTGGCATGACGTCCTCCTGTGTGTCCAGACCAACTCGACTGTCAATACTCCCAACCGCTACCGTTTCGGGGCCGACGATTTCTACCTCAGGTCACCCGAGGAGATGTGGAAGTTGTTCGGAGCCGATGTCCCCGATGCTCTTACCCGGACTCTGGAGATTGCCGAAAGGTGCAATGTGGAATTTTCTTTTGGATCCTACAGGCTGCCAGTGATAGAGGTAAAAAAGGGTTCAACCCTGGAAGAGGAGCTGGCCATAAAGTCAAGGGAGGGCCTACAGGATCGCTTCAGAGGAAGAGATATACCGCCGGAATATTCCGAAAGACTCGAATACGAACTCGGGGTCATCAACCAGATGGGGTTCGCCGGGTATTTCCTCATAGTTTCCGATATCATACAGGCCGCCAAGGATGAGGGTATCCCTGTCGGACCCGGAAGAGGTTCGGCTGCGGGATCTGTTGTGGCGTGGTCCCTGAAAATCACAGAGATAAACCCCCTCCAGTACGGGTTGCTGTTTGAACGTTTCCTGAATCCCGAAAGGATAAGCATGCCCGATATCGATACTGACATTTCAGACAGGGGCAGGGACAGGGTTCTTGAGATAATAGTGGAAAAATATGGAAGGACCCATGTATCCCAGATAATTACCTTTGACCGTATGAAAAGCAGGGCGGCCATCCGTGATGTCGGGAGAGCGCTGGATATGAAATATCCCGATGTGGACCGGGTAGCCAAGCTGGTTCCGGCCGGAGCGACATCGATAGGAGATGCTCTGGAGCAGTCTGCTGACCTGAAACAGTCGAAGCAGGATGACCCGGCGGTCTCCAGGCTTCTCGAATATGCCTCGAGGATGGAAGGTATTGCCAGGCACTGTTCACAGCATGCGGCAGGGGTCGTCATAACTCCCGAGCCGATAACCGAGATAGTCCCGGTCAGGAAGATAGGCGAAGACCAGATAGTGACCCAGTATGCCATGGAACCCATAGAGAGGCTGGGTCTTGTAAAGATGGATTTCCTAGGGCTCCGGACATTGTCCATGATAGAGGAGGCCCTTGAGAACATTGCCGGCAGTGGCAAAGAGGTACCCGATATGTACTCACTTCCGATGAAAGATCCCGGGACCTTCGATATGCTCTGTCGCGCCGAAACTCTTGGCGTTTTTCAGCTGGAATCTTCGGGGATGAGACAACTGCTCAGACAGCTCAAGCCTGACTGCTTCGAAGACCTGATAGCGGTCCTGGCCCTTTACAGGCCGGGTCCACTGGGAAGCGGCATGGTCGAGCAGTACATAGACTGCAAGCATGGGAAAAGGGATATATCCTGGCTTCATGAAGAACTGAAGGACATTCTTGGGGAGACTTACGGGATGATCCTTTATCAGGAGCAGGTAATGCAGTGTGCTGCCCGACTGGCAGGCTATACCCTGGGGCAGGCAGACCTGTTGCGACGTGCCATGGGAAAGAAAAAGGCCGATGTCATGGAAACCCAGAGAAAACAGTTCGTGGCAGGCTGTTTGGAGCGGGGAGTAAAACCCGCCCAGGCCGAGCATATCTTCGATATTATTCAGGAGTTCGCGGGTTACGGTTTCAACAAGTCTCACAGTGCCGCGTACGCTATGATAACCTACCAGACAGCGTATCTGAAAGCCCATTTCCCCAGCGAGTTTTTCGCTTCTTTCCTGTCAAGCCACATCCATTCAAAGCTCGATGTGCTCGCCGGGCATGTAAGGGCCGTGAGGGATTCCGGGATCAAAGTGGTACCACCGGACGTCAACAGGTCTGTATCTGGTTTCAGCGTTGACGGAGAACAGATAATATTCGGGCTGGACGCGGTATCCAAGGTTGGTCATCCTTCGGTTGAACAAATAGTAACCGTAAGGCGTGACGGCGATTTTATATCCCTGTGGGATTTCGTTAACAGGGTTGATACCAGGATCGTGGGCAGGGCGGTCATTGAGAATCTTGTGAGGGCCGGGGCGTTCGATTCTATATGTACAAACCGCAGACAATTGCTGGAATCCATTCCGGTGATGCTTGATATTGTCCAGAGGAGAGCATCGGAGAACAGCATGCAGGTCCTTCTTGACCTTGGTGAGGAGAAAGAGTCTGTGGAGGGCCCGGCCATGCCGGAGATCGACGATTTTGACCCACACGAGAGAATGGATATGGAGAAGGAGGCCACGGGGCTTTATATTTCCGGCCACCCCTTCGATCACTATGAGAGGGAAGTAAACCAGTTTGTCACCTGTTCGATCCAGGAGCTTGATTTCTGGAAAGGAGGCGAATGCCCCGTTTCCGTGGCCGGGATAGTAGTGGGAGTCCAGGAGAGGTACACAAAAAAGGGAGACCGTATGGGGATACTGGAGATAGAGGATTCCTGCGGGAAGATCGAAGTAATCTGTTTTCCCAGGATGTGGACTTCTTTGGCCTGTCCCCCTGAAAAAGGTTGCCTGGTGATAGTAAATGGAACTCCCCGGAACAGGGAAGGTCTTTCCATTATTGCCGAAAGTATCATACCGAGGGAGTCGATACAGGATCAGGCCAGATCATGGATCAGACTTAGGATAGACATGAACGGAACCGGAACCGGGGTCAACATGAGGGAAGTCCTGAGAGAACTCAAGGGTTGCCCCGGAGACGCAGGTGTTATCCTTGATGTTGCCCTTGATGGCAAAAGAGCGATCCTGAGGTCCCGGGACCTTAAGGTCAGGCCCGATGATGGACTTGCCCGAAAGATTTTCGAGATATCCGGCGGAGGGGTTGAAGTGGTATAAATGAAGTAGGTTTTTTCATCAGATGCTGTACCGGGAGGGTTGAACATGAACGGGGATGAATGCTCCGACCGCTCAGTGCTTTCGGATTTCATCGTAGTCAAGGCTCACGAGAACGGAGTTTCGGTGATCGGACTGACCAGGGGGCACGATACCAAATTCGCTCATTCGGAGAAACTTGATGCTGGCGAGGTGTGGATAGCCCAGTTCACAGAGTTTACGTCAGCCATGAAGATAAGGGGAAAGGCTACCATCCTGACTGCTCACGGGGCCGTAGAGAGCGGAAGGCCGGATAATGAAACGGGCTAAGATCGTCTGTACCCTTGGACCTGCCTGCCTTGAATACGGTGTTCTCAAGAAAATGATTCAGGCGGGCATGAATGTTGCCCGCCTGAATTTTAGTCACGGTGATCACGAATCACACGGCGCTCACCTTGATAATGTCCGTTTGGCCGAAAAGGAACTTCGTGTCTCCGTGGGGACAATGATTGACACCAGGGGTCCCGAAATAAGGACGGGAAGACTTGAAGGGCACGTCCCGGTAACACTCGTACCGGGAGGAGTACTGATACTTTCGGCGGGATGGGAAGGAGACGGCAACACGGAAAAGGTCGGGATCAATTACCCAGACCTTGCGCGGGAGATATCTCCGGGTGACTCTCTTTTTGTTGATGACGGCACGCTCCACCTTGTGGCCGAGAGTGTTTCGGGCACTAACGTCGTTTGCCGGGTGGCAGTGGGAGGAGAACTGGGAGAGAACAAAGGGGTTTCAGTACCGGGCGTCAGAACGTCCCTTCCTGTGCTTTCCAGGAGGGACATAGAGGATGTCCGTTGGGCTCTTGAACGGAAAATGGATTTCATCGCTCTTTCCTTCGTCAGGGACAGGGCCGATATCATGGAAGCCAGGAAAGTGATAGAAGAATCGGGCGGCTCCATGAGAATTATTGCCAAAATCGAGACCAGGGAGGCTGTGGACAACCTTGAAGATGTCATCGAGGTGGCTGACGGGATGATGGTTGCAAGGGGAGACCTTGGGGTCGAAATGCCCCTCGAGGATGTTCCTCTTGTTCAGAAAAGGATAATTGACCTGTGCAGGTATCAAGGAAAACCCGTAATAGTCGCTACCCAGATGCTTGATTCCATGATACGCAATGTCAGGGCGACAAGGGCCGAAGCGAGCGATGTTGCCAACGCCGTTCTGGATGGGGCTGATGCCCTCATGCTTTCCGGGGAAACAGCGAATGGAGCTCACCCGGTCCTGACCGTAGAGACCATGGCAAGGATAATAGCAAGGACCGAACGTGAGGAATCCCCCTGGTCCAGGAGACTTCCGGAAGGCAAGGTCGAGGGTATTCCGGATGCCGTCAGCAAGGCCGCGGCTATGATATCCGACCGTATGCAGGCCCGGGCGGTGATATCCCTGACCAGGAGCGGAGGAACGGCTCAGATGGTCAGCAAGTACAGACCAGGGGCTCCAATTATCGGGGCTACGCCGGAAGAAAGCACAATGAGATCGCTATCGATGGTATGGGGGGTTACGCCACTGCTTGTCCCAATGGGAAAAGATCTCGAAACAGCACTTGATTCGGCTACATCGATAGCACTTAAGGAGTCCCTTCTGGATGAAGGAGATCTGGTTGTCGCGACAGCGGGTTTCCCGATAGGAAGCCCTGGTACGACCAACTCCATTCAGGTTATGGCCGTGGCAAAGACACTTCTCAGGGGACTCTCGCTCCAGAAGAGAGATGCCTGGGGCGTGGTTGTAAAGGCTTTTTCTTCCTCCGAAGCCGGAGAAAAAATGTCCGATGGAGCTATCCTGGTAGTCCGACAGACCGACAGGGATTATGTCCCTGCCATGAAAAAGGCCGCTGCTGTAATTTGCGAGGAGGGGGGGCTGACCAGTCACGCGGCCATTGTATCCCTCGAACTGCGCATACCCTGCCTTGTCAGTGCCAAAGGTGCCCTTTCTGCCCTTGATGATGGAATGACCGTGACTGTGGACGGGAGGCGGGGGGTTGTATACAAGGGCGTTGTCAAGCTTCACCCCGACGAGAATGACCAGTAACGGTCTGACTGATGTCGAAAGGCTCTTTGTTTCCATCCCCTTCGAGGGTCATGCAAGGAGTTGGAAAGAAATACCCGGTAATCCGGAAAAACAGAGCGCGGTCCTGGTTCCCGTTCTTGCCGAAGGAGAATGTTTTTCCCTGATGCTGGTCGAACGATCAAAGCTTCTCCGGAGGCATCCCGGTCAGATCTCTTTCCCGGGGGGCGCAAGGGATGAAGATGATCATGGTCCTGTGGATACGGCTTTGAGGGAGTTTGAAGAGGAGACGGGAATATCTGGCAGCAAGGTTGAGGTTATCGGTAACCTGACTGAAGAGTATGCCTATTCCAGTGATTTTATCCTTTACCCCGTCGTGGGGTTTCTGGGTCGGAGTTTTTCGGCGGAAGATATCAGGCCGGATCCGGTGGAGGTTGAGAGAATCTTCACGGTGCCATTGGCCTTTTTTTTCGGGGTCCCCAAAATGGAGGAGTTCTTCCGTAATGGAATGACTTTCGGTTATCCTGTTTATACCTTCAAGGGCCTGCGTATCTGGGGGGCGACGGCCTGGATAATAAGGCGACTGGTTATTGCCATGGGAAAAGACCCTGGCCCGGGTTGTCTCTGATGTCTCTTGTCGGAACCCATGTTTCTGCGGCCGGTGGAGTCTGGCAGGCCATAGAAAGAGGTGAGGCCCTGGGTTGCGAGTCCATCCAGATCTTCACGAGGAATCAGCTTCAATGGAGAGCCCGGCCCCTTTCCGAGTCTGCCTGCGACAGGTTTATGAGGGCCTGGCGCTCAAGCAGGATAAAGAAGGTCGTTGCCCACGCGCCCTATCTTTTCAATCTTGCTGCGGAAGGAGACACAAGGAAAAGAAGCATCGAATCCCTTGCCGGGGAGATACAGAGGTGCGACCAGCTTGGAATAGACGATCTTGTGCTTCATCCGGGATCCCACCTTGGCCTTGGGGAGGAAGCGGGAAGAAAACTTGTTTCCGATGGACTGAAGCAGGTGATAGCCCTGACGGATTCATCGAGAACCAGGGTTCTCCTTGAGACCATGTCCGGTCAGGGAAACACCCTCGGCTCCACCCTTGATGAACTGGCCTGGATCTTTGATGAGGTTGACTGCTTTCCCCGTCTCGGGATATGTCTTGACACGTGCCATCTCTTTGCCGGGGGTTACGAACTTAGGGGCAGGGTTTCCTACGAACGCCTCTGTTCATCGGTGGAAAGGCTTTTTGGTTTAGATAACATCAGGTGCTGGCACCTGAACGATTCGAAGAAGGGACTCGGAAGCAGGCTTGACAGACATCAGCATATCGGTGAGGGGATGATAGGGAGCGAACTTTTCTCCTGCATCGTCTCCGACCCTAGATGGAATAACACGCCATGTCTTCTGGAAACACCCAAGGACGGCCCTGGTGACGAGGGCAATCTTGCCCTTCTGAGAAAAATGAGAGGTTTTTAAACTGGGTATATCCCTTCAGGAAAGCGAGGCGTACCTATCGTGCAATATCCTGAAATTTCCGTTCGAACGAATTTAATAGCCGAAAACGCGAAAAAAATCGCGGAACTTTGTGCCCCGTCGGGGATAAAGGTATGGGGGGTCACGAAGGGAGTAAGTGCCCAACCCTCCGTAGCGGCGGCAATGATCGACGGGGGCTGCTGTGGGCTGGCTGACAGCAGGATCGAAAACATAAGGAAGCTGAGGCTCTTCGGAATCAGGGAACCCATGATGCTACTGAGGATCCCCATGCCTGGAGAGATGGATCATATAGCGGAGTTTGCCGATATCTGCCTGGTCTCCATGCCCGAATCGGTCCTTATGCTTGAAGAGGCATGTCAAAGGGCAGGCAGGGATATGGGAGTTATAGTAATGGTCGACCTGGGTGATCTTAGAGAGGGAATATGGCCCGACGAGACCGCACCGATGGCTGAAGCCCTTCGCCGGTGCCGGAAGGTAAGATGCAAAGGCGCGGGAAGCAACCTGGGATGCCTCTCGGGAGTCCTTCCTACCCCCGTGAATCTGTCCCTGCTCGTAGATGTGACCAGGGAACTGGGATCTTTCCTGGGATATCCCATGGAATACGTGTCGGGCGGTGCGACATCGTCTCTTTCGCTGGTGGAGAACGGAACGATGCCTTCAGGGGTTAATCAGCTGAGAGTCGGAGAAGCCATATTGCTTGGCACCGACGTGACCAGGGACAGGGTTATTCCATGGCTTCACAGGGATGCGATCACATTCTCGGCGGAGGTTGTGGAGGTAAGAAGCAAACCATCGGTCCCTATCGGTGAAACGGGATCCGATGCCTTTGGCAACAAGCCTGTCTTCGAGGACAGGGGGACCAGGAGACGGGTCATTGTAGCTGCCGGAAGGCAGGACGTGAGACCCGAGGGACTTGTGCCGATCTCTCCAGGAATTACCGTGATCGGCGCTTCCAGTGATCACCTGACCCTTGATGCCGGTGATCTCGATGGCGAGGTATCTCCGGGTGATGTCATTAACTTCCGCCCGGATTACGGTGCCGTTCTCGCGGCGACCACATCTCCTTATGTAAGGGTTAAAATATCTCTATCGTGAAATAGCGGGAGGTTCAATTGACAGGAATGATCGGACCCATCCGTTGGCAGGACTTCATTGACATCGCCGTAATAGCCTTTATTGTCTACAGGCTGCTTCTGTTGCTTGTCGATACAAGGGCAATGCAGCTGGTGAAGGGCCTTCTGGTGATAGGTCTTCTCTTCGCGCTGGCGAGATGGGTTCACCTGGCTGCCCTGTCGTGGATACTTGGAAGATTGCTAGGGGTCTTCATTATCGCGATCCCCATAGTTTTCCAGCCCGAGATAAGAAGAATGCTCGAGGAACTTGGCCGCGGGAATATATGGCGTCGCCGGCAGGCCGAGGAAAAGGCGGCTCAGCTTACAGACGAGATCACCCGCGCGCTGCTCTTCCTCCAGAATAAAAACATAGGGGCGATAATCGTATTTCAGAGGAGCACGGGGCTCAGGGATATCTGGAGATCTGCAGTTCAGATAGGTGGAGATATTTCCCAGGACCTTATTCTCTCGATTTTCTGGCCGGGAAACCCCCTGCACGACGGAGCTCTTATACTTGACAGGGAGAAGGTTATTGCAGCGGCCTGCTATCTTCCTCTGACGGAGAACAGCAGCCTCTCGAGATGGATGGGGACCAGACACCGGGCAGCCCTGGGCGTTACCGAGGTCTCCGACGCGATGTCCCTGATAGTTTCAGAGGAGAGGGGAGAGATCGCTCTGGCAATTAACGGCCACCTTTCGAGAGAACTGAAAGAGGCTCAGATCAGGAGGCTTCTCGCGCACTATTTTTCAGAGGCGCCCGATTCGGGTTCGGCAATAGAGGGAGTAAAGGGCAGATTCGCTGCCCTTTTTTCGGGAGGTACCGGGAAAAATGATCAAGTGGATTGACAGGCTGCTTTCTTCCAGGCTTTTTCTAAAGGGGATATCCCTTCTTGTTGCCATATTTGTCTGGTACTATATCACGGCCGACAGGGGTACAGAGATAGTCAGGACGGTAACGGTCCCCCTTGAATATCTCAACGTCCCTTCGGATATGTCGGTCTCAAGCAGCGTAAGAGATGTTGATGTCCAGATCTCGGGTGCCCGTGAATCGGTCTTCTCCCTTGGCGCGTCAGTCGCTTCCCAGGTTGACCTTCTGGGTCTGGAACCGGGTCTTCACAGGAGACCGGTCCAGACATTGCTCCCTTCAGGGGCCCGGTTGGTGGAAGTGTCACCTCAAAACGTCGAGATAGAACTCACAAGGATGGGGTCTCGGCTGATGCCCGTCATGTTTGAACCGCCTCCGGACCTTCCCCCGGGATACAGGGTAGAAGATGTGTCTGTTATGCCTGGGGAGGTTTTGGTAAAAGGTCCGGAAGAATCCATTTCTCTTCTTGAAAATGTCGTGGTCCTTCCGACTGCCGGGCAGATCCTTGAGGAGAAGAACCTGACTCTGCCAATATCCCTTTCCCCCGGCCAGGAGATGGACAGGGACCAGTTCAGGGTTGACCCGTCGCAGGCTTTGCTTTCGTTCCGGCTGGTGAAGGGTTTCCCCAGGAAGATCGTTCCAGTCAGGCTTGAGATGACCGGGGTTCCATCAAGGGATTACCAGATAGAGGCGGTGGCCGTAGACCCCCCAGAGGTAACCATTCAGGGTCCGCTTGAGTCAGTGGAAAGGATCGACGAGTTGTTTCTTCCGCCTATAGATGTAACAGGCATTTCTCGTGATTTTTCGGCGGTGATACGCCTGGGCGATCCTTCCGATGATGTCGAGATCGTCGGTGAAAAAAACGTCAACATAAGAATAATGCTCTCAGGCAAGGTGGAGAATCGCCTTTACGCCAGGATCCCGGTGCGGGTATCTGGCAAGAGCATCTATCCCGGGTGGAGAGTGGAACCTTCCGAAGTGAGCGTCTACCTCGAAGGATCTCCCTCAGATCTTGACGCAGCCGAGACCAGGGGTGTCCCCGTCGAGGCATTCGTGGAGGTTACCAACCTGGTGTCGACAAGGATAAGGGTCCCCGTCCAGTACGAGGTCAGGGGCAAGGGACTGAAACTGTCCCGGGTAGAACCTTCCACCGTGATGGTATATGCCCTTGAAGAATGACCCCGGCCCCGGGAGAATGGAGTGGTCCAATGCCAGAGAGCGGAGAAAAAAGCCGTTGCCTTTTCGGAACCGACGGAGTAAGAGATGTTGCCAACAGGGGTATTATGACCCCGGAGATGGCCCTCAGGCTTGGCAGATCCTATGTTCTTTTTCTTGTTGAAAGAGGAATTTCCAGACCTTCCATAGCTGTCGGACGGGACACCCGGAGATCAGGACCGATGATCGAGTGCGCCCTTTTGTCGGGTCTTGCGTCGGCCGGAGCAGATGTAACATCTCTGGAAGTGATGCCGACTCCGGGTGTCAGTTTCGCCGTGACCAGGCTCTCCTGCGATGGCGGCGCGGTGGTAAGCGCTTCTCACAACCCGTCGGAATATAACGGGATCAAGTTCCTGGGGCCCGATGGTTGCAAGCTGAATGATAGTGAAGAGGCCGCAATAGAAGACTACCTTGGCGACATCCTTTTTGACGAATGGAGACCGACGGGTCCCTCGGTGGGGACTGTCTCGTACGGTAGAGAGCTCTCCTCGGATTATTCCAGGTGGGTTCTGGATACCTGCTGTATTGATGTGGATCCGGACCTGGATATTGTTGTGGATTGCTCGAACGGCGCGGCGTCATATATAGCAGGGGAACTTTTCGGGAAATGTTTCCGTAGGGCCAGGGTCATAGAAAATATCCCTGATGGATCAAACATTAACGAAAACTGCGGGGTCATGCACATGAACAGTCTCGCTTCAATTGTGACTTCCGGGGGAAACAGTCTTGGCATGGCTCTGGATGGTGACGCTGACAGGGTGCTTTTTGTTGATGCCAGAGGGCGCCTGATCGACGGTGATATCATGCTCTGGGTGATCGGAAGATGGCTATCAAAAGAAAAAAAGATCGGAAAAGGGGTAGTTGCGACGGTGATGAGCAACAAGGCCCTTGAGGAGAGGCTCGGGTCTGAAGGGATACCCGTGACAAGGTGCCCCGTTGGCGACCGTTACGTTCTCGATGCAATGAGAAGGTCGGGGTCACTTCTCGGTGGAGAACAGTCTGGACATATGATAGCCGGGGATTTCGTTGCTACCGGTGACGGGTTATGCTCGGGGCTGCTTTTCCTGACGGCATGTCGTGTTCTGGGAGAGGACACATCTACCCTGGTGGATCGTTTTGGAAGGTACCCACAGATACTCAGGAATTTTCATTCTGCCGACAAAGATGAGTTCATGCGCCGCCCTCCGATCGAAGAGGCCGTGGAAAGGGCTGTCAGGGACCTTGGAGATATGGGCCGGGTCCTCGTGCGCCCCTCCGGTACAGAACCGCTGGTAAGGGTTCTCGTGGAGGCAAGGGATGAGGCGACTCTCAGATCTGTTTCCGGCCCCCTTTTTGATACCATCGCCGGAGAGGAAAATTTGGATAGACAGGATGGATCTCTGGAGGTGACTCCCCGATGAAGGGGAATATCAGGAAATGCCTCTTTCCTGTAGCAGGTATGGGGACCAGGTTCCTCCCGGCGACCAAAGAGATACCCAAGGAGATGCTACCTCTTATCGACCGGCCCCTAATCCACTACGGAGTAGAGGAGGCGGTCTCTTCTGGCTGCAGTGACGTTGTTTTCGTCACCGGTAGGGGAAAGAGGGCCATAGAGGACTATTTCGACAGGTCCTGGGAACTGGAGCACGCGCTTGTTGAAAAAGGGAAAACCGAACAGGCAGCCATGATCAGGATGATCAGTGATATGGCTAACTTTTCCTATGTTCGGCAGCCGGAACCGCTGGGGCTTGGACATGCGGTGCTGTGCGGTGAGTCCTTCTGCGGGAATGATTATTTTGGGGTCATTCTGCCCGATGATGTGATGGTATCCACGCCGGGAGAAGATCCCGTCCTTGGGCAACTGATAAAAATCCACAACCGGTTTGGTGGTTCTGTGATAGCACTGGAAGAGGTCCCCTTCGAAGAAACGTATCGCTACGGAATAATTGAAGGGGAAACAGAGGAAGACCGTGTCTACCGGGTGAGAGACCTTGTAGAAAAGCCTGAAAAGGGAAAGGCTCCCGGAAGGCTTGCAGTTATGGGGAGATATGTTCTTTCTCCCGGTATTTTTGATCATCTCAGATCCGTTCCCAGGGGTGCTGGAGGAGAGATACAGTTGACGGACGCCATAAGGGCCCTTCTGAAAGAGGAAACAGTCAGGGGAGTCCTGTACAGGGGTCGAAGGTTCGACTGCGGAACAATGGAAAGCTGGCTCAGGGCCACGGTGTCAATGTCCCTGCAGAGCGGTGATCTTGCCGAGGTTATCCTTAAGGAGGTGGAGCAGTTTCGACCTTGTGAAAACCGTTTATCCGGTTCTGAAAGATACTGAGCACAGAAAAGGTTAGCGCCTGAACTGGCGTTTGCCAGTTGACGAGGCCCGGGGAGTATCGATTTTTCGGCGGATGCCCCGGAGGCAGGAACGGCAAGGCCATCAAGCCGCCCCACAAAACCGGGGAGTGATCTCCGGGACAAAAGGACGGCACCCGTTCGTCATTGAAGGAAAGGCGGTGCCCATGCTGTCATGTGTGGGATAGTTGGTTATGTGGGCAAAAGAAACGCTTCGGATGTGCTTGTTGACGGCCTTAAAAGGCTCGAATACAGAGGGTATGACTCGGCTGGGCTGGCGCTCCGGACAGAGGAAGGGATTCTTATTCTAAAGGAGGTCGGCAAAGTCGCCGACCTTGAGGCGCTTCTGGGAGAAAGCTCACCAGTTTCGACCCAGGGGATAGGTCATACCAGATGGGCCACCCACGGAGGGGTTACCCAGGCGAATGCCCACCCTCACAGGGATGGCAGCGGAAAGTTTGCCATAGTCCATAACGGTATTATTGAAAATTTCATGGAACTCAAGGAAGAGCTTGAAATGGAAGGGGTCACGTTTCTGTCAGAGACTGATACCGAGGCAGTAGTTCACATGATCGCCCGTACATATTCCGATAAAGGAGATATGCTGGCGACACTGGTCGCTCTCCAGAAAAAACTCCGGGGTTCCTTCGCGCTTGTGGTTATACAGCAGGACTTTCCCGACAGGATCTACTGCGTAAGGAGGGGTTCGCCACTGGTGGTAGGCTCCGGGGAGGGTGAATCCTTCTGTGCTTCCGATGTGCCGGCATTCCTTCCCTTTACAAGAAAGGTCCAGTATCTTGAGGAGGGTGACATTGCCGAGATATCTCTCGACGGAATAAAGATCTGGAATGAGGATGGCGTACTTCAGAACAAGCCTTTCCTTACTGTGGACTGGGATGTCTCCATGACCGAAAAATCGGGGTTCTCTCACTATATGCTCAAGGAAATACATGAGCAGGGTATGGTTCTGCGTTCAACCCTCAAGGGAAGGATCCAGGAAGGCAGGACTTCCATTGAACATGAACTTGGCTGGGACCCGGAAATGGTCGCGAGGTGGAACAGGATCCATGTCATCGCATGCGGCACTTCTTTCTATGCCGCCCAGGTAGCGGAAAGAGTGTTCGAGAAGTGGACAGATTTCGATATCAAGGTAGATATAGCGTCGGAATACAGGTACAGGCATATCAGGTGTGATTCTTCGACACTAGCCATATTTGTGTCCCAGTCAGGTGAGACGGCGGATACGATAGCTGCCCAGAGAAAAGCCAGAGCTGAGGGGGCTCACTGTCTGGCAATAACCAACGTCAGGGGCTCGACCCTTGCCAGGGAGGTTCACAGCGTGCTCCTCCTGAAAGCTGGTCCCGAAATAGGTGTTGCGGCAACAAAGACTTTTTCCGGCCAGATGGCTGCCCTTTTTCTTGTGGCGCTGCAATTGGGCAGAATGAGGAACTCTCTCTGCCCGGAAGAGGAGGAGCGGCTTCTGAACGAGTTTCTCCAGATACCATACAAGGTGGAGATACTCCTGGAAAGGGAACAGGAGATAAAGGAACTCGCGGAGAAATATGCCGCCTCGGAGAACTTTCTGTTCATTGGAAGGGGAATATCCTTCCCTGTGGCATTGGAGGGGGCGTTGAAACTCAAGGAGATTTCCTATGTTCATGCCGAGGCCTATGCCGCCGGAGAGATGAAGCATGGCCCCATAGCGTTGCTCGAACCTGCGGTTCCGGTGCTGTCCGTCATACCGAGAGACGGTCTTTACGAAAAGACCCTCTCGAACATTCAGGAAGCCAAGGCCAGAAGATCGCCTCTGATCGCGGTCTGCACTGAAGGCGATCAACTTATATCAAAACATGTCGACGACTGCGTTTACGTTCCCTGGACTGACGAAGAGTTTTCGCCATTCCTCACGGTAGTGCCCCTGCAGTTTTTGGCATTTCATATCGCCCTTCTCAAGGGGAGGGAGATCGATCAGCCGAGGAACCTTGCTAAAAGCGTTACAGTCGAGTAAGAGTAATTTTTCGAGGGCGGGGTTTCTTTTAATACCCCGCCTGCGGTTCTTCGGTAAAGGGATAGTAAACCCTGAGATGGGTGATGTCTCTGAAAGCGTGGTCTTCTCTCCCGGAGACTTTTGGCATCTGCCCCCAGTTACCCCCGCGGATCCTCACCAGCACCAGAGGTTTTCTCCCGTATGTTGCCCAAAGGTCCCACAGCTTCTCGCCGGTAGCCGTTCCAGGTACAAGTCCGCCCGAAAAAAGTGGGACCGTCCCCTTGAGGGTCTGGGCTCCCGCGTCGGCGGATGCGACTATCATCCACTGGGTCATTTTCCACGCTCCCTGCATCTCACTGGAAGATGCGTGCTCAAGGGGCATTATCTGGAAACCCCCGATCAACCCTTCGGGTGAGGTGCAGATGTCTATTACTCCGGGATGATTAGCTCTTATCCTTCCCGCTGACTGGTAGAGGGTGCCGTCGAACCTGCCGGAACCTCCGAGGGGTCTTATTACCCTGGCTTCCACCTTTGGTCCGCTGTCATACCATGCAGTCAGCCTCCCTCCGGGTCTGTTCTCGATCTCCAGATAGTACGGATTGTCCGAAGAGGGTACCCGGATCAGAAGTGTATCCCCCTCAAGGGGCAGGCGGGCGGTCTCAGGAGTGGTTTTGCCGGAGGGTATGATCAGAACCGCGCTTCCCGAAGAAGGGGCCCAGGCGCCGAATATTGACCTACCTGCCCTGATGTCTGTCACTATGGCCGACCCGGGACCGGCGGCGGGGGCGATCGTTTCGGCGGGCAGTATGCTCATTGTCCTTCCGCGGCCTTTTTCAACAGAAAGTAAAATGTGAAGGGCGTTTACGGCGGTCGCGGTAACAGTTCCGGGATGTCCCCAGGCGGAAGCGGTGAAACTGGGCCAACGCGACCCATCGGGCAGGGCGACGACCCTTCCTGCTGTCTGAGGGGGTTCTCCCGGTCTGAGGATCGTTATGTCGCCCCCTGGAACGCATTTCAGGGCTATTGTGAAAGGTCCGTCAATTGCAGGGAAGGCGGGGGACTGCAAGAGCAGCACAAAAAGCACAAGAAACAGTGAGAAACGTTTCAAGAGCCATTCCTCCATTTTCCGGCACTGAAAAGAATCATGATGAATATTGGAGCGGGAACCAGTGGGGCCACGGCGACCCATAACGGGGCATCACTCAGAAGCGACAGAAAAGATGCAAGAATGAAAAGGGCAAGGAAAAGCCAGAAAAGTAACACCTGTCTCTTTTCACCGCTCCGGGCTGCCAAAACTCCGAAGATGGCACTCATCACGAAAAAACTGATGACAGCGGAAAGAGATATCCATCTCATTGCCAGTTTTTGCTATTCCCGACAGGTTCCCTGTCTTTTTCTCTCTCCCGTGAAATGCAGGCGGAACAGGTTCCGTAGCAGTAGACCTGGATGCTCTCGACAATTTCGCCCGAGGCCTCGGTGATCTTTTTCAGTGTTCCCGAAGGAAGGGGGATATCGAAGACGTGCCCGCACTTTCTGCATCGGTAGTGAGCGTGAGGTTCGGGGTTGGGGTCAAAGAAAACCCTGTGCCCGTCTATTGTAAGTATCTGCAAAAGTCCAGCGTCCTCAAGGATCTGTGCCGTGCTGTATATTGTCGCGAATGATATGGTCGGGTGATCTTTTTTCATCTCCCTGAAGACCTGCTCGGCGGAGGGGTGGTCTTTCCTTCCCTTCAGGACCTTCAGTATTCCTACTCGCTGAGAAGTAATCTTGAGACCTTTGCTCCTGATCTTTTCTGTTCCTTCTTCAATTGTCCACATGGTGAAAGGGACCTCCCCGTTGCGGATTCGGAATGATGTAAATATTCTGTAATTATAATAACAAACAGACCAGGAGAAAAGAGAAGGGTTTTTGTGTCTGATATTTGCCTTGACATGTCTCCGCAGTGTGAGGATATAATTGCTGGGCCTGTGTAATGGGGTGTAGCCAAGCTGGCAAGGCGACGGACTTTGGATCCGTGATCGCTGGTTCGAATCCAGCCACCCCAGCCAGAACCAAAAAACAGGGGGAAGCTATTTAGGCTTCCCCTTTATTCTTGAGTGTCTTTGGCCCGTTGGGAGCCAGAGACAGGGGACAGGTGGCCGTTGAATGGCTCCGTGATAGAATCATGATGGATGATTAGCCTTGGGGGGGATTGTGATGGCCAGATCAGGAACTGGTGTTCTTATACTCGCAGCAGGCAAGGGGACTCGCATGAAGAGCGATACACCCAAGGTCCTTTTGCCCCTTCTTGAGGAACCCCTTCTGTATTACCCGCTGGTTTCAACGGATTCGCCGGATTTCTCGGGCAGGGGCGTAGTGGTTGGGCACGGAAGCGACAAGGTGTCGGCCTATCTTGAAAAATCGTGGCCTGGTTCAGAGGTAATAGAACAGAAACAACAGCTTGGTACCGGTCATGCCGTGGCTGCTGCCAGGAAATGGATAAGCAGGTTCGATCATGTACTGATAATTCCGGGTGATGTCCCTCTTTTAGGCAGGGAAACTCTTTCCATGCTTCATTCCAGGCATCTCGAAGGAGATGAGGATTGTTCCTTTCTTGTCTTCGAACCCGACGATCCATCCGGGTACGGACGAGTAATCCACACAGAAAAGGGTTTTCGCATAGTAGAAGAAAAGGATGCAATGGAGCATGAAAAAAAGTGTGGACGGGTCAACGGGGGGATCTATGCGTTCCGGACCACGGTCCTTCTGGAGCATATCGATTCCCTCGGCAAAGACAATGCCCAGGGTGAATACTATCTCACCGATGTTATTCATGACCTGTGCCAGGAAGGGAAAAAGATCCGCATGTTGTTATGCCCCGACCCGGAAGAGATCGAAGGGGTCAACGATCCGCAGCAACTGGATGTCATGTCCAGAAGGCTTCGCAAAAGGATCCTTGCGAAGCACATGAGTTGCGGGGTTAAATGCGTAGACTCGGAGTCGGTATGGGTAGGTCCCGGGGTAAGACTGGGGGAGGACGTGATGCTGGATCCCTTTGTTCAGTTGTGGGGTGACACCTCTCTGGGGAAGGGTTCCCGTATCGGAAGTTTCTCTATTGTCAGGAACTCGATTATAGGGGAAAATGTCCATTTGTTGGGTCACGTTGTCCTGAATGACAGTGAGATACAGAATGACGCCCGCATTGGGCCCTTTTCATTTATTCGGGAGGGTTCGGTACTGCGGGAGGGTGCTTACGTCGGCAAGTTCGTCGAGGTAAAGAAAAGCGTCATAGGAAAAAGGTCCAAGGTCCCACACCTTTCCTACGTAGGGGACGCGACCCTCGGTGAGGATGTTAACATAGGGGCAGGGACCATTACCTGCAACTATGATGGCGTAAAGAAAAACCCCTCAGTCATAGGTGATGGGTGTTTCGTAGGGAGTGACACTATGCTGGTTGCTCCGGTAACCCTTGGTGAGGGGGCCTATACAGCGGCTGGTTCAGTTATAACCAGGGATGTTCCGCCCGGAAGCCTCGCGATCGGCAGGGCGAGGCAAAAAAATATTGAAGGATGGTCCGCAAGACGCAAGGGACCCAAAGAGGAAGGAGAATGAAAGTGGCCTCAAAGTTGCGGGAACTGAAGATTTTTTCAGGGACGGCCCACCCCCAGTTCACGAGGTCTGTATGCGAGAATCTGGGAGTAGGAGTTGCTACGGCCAGTCTTTTCCGTTTCTCCGATGGGGAAATTGGCGTTTCGGTGGAGGAGAGCGTAAGGGGGGCCGATGTATATGTCGTTCAGCCAACCTGTGATCCCGTCAACGAAAACCTGATGGAGCTTCTGGTCATGATCGATGTGATGAGGAGAGCGTCCGCGTACAGGGTAAACGTTGTAACGCCCTATTTCGGGTATGCCCGACAGGACCGAAAAACCAAGGCGAGGGAACCAATAACCGCGAAACTTGTTGCTAACCTCATCGAAAAGGCTGGAGCGGACAGGGTAATTGCGGCCGATCTCCACGCAGGCCAGATACAGGGATTCTTTGACATCCCGGTGGATCATCTTACGGGGATCCCGTTGCTTGCGGCCTATTTCAGGGATATTTTCAAGAACGATCTTGAAAAAGACAAGATAGTGGTAATATCCCCTGATATCGGTGGAGTTGTGAGGGCAAGAAGGTTTGCGGTTCACCTCAACGCCGACCTTGCCATTGTTGACAAGAGACGATCCCACGAAGTGGCAAATTTCAGCGAGGTCATGGAAATTATCGGTGATGTTGATGGCAAGATCGCCATTCTTGTGGATGACATCATCGATACGGCAGGAACGATGGTTCAGGCCGCCGAAGCCCTGATATCACGGGGAGCCAGAAAAGTCTACGCCTGCGCCACTCACGGCGTTCTTTCGGGGCCGGCTATAGACCGTATCGCGGGATCACCGATCGATGAACTTGTCCTTACCAACACGGTACCGGTTCCAGAAGAGAAGAACATAGACAAGATAACAACCCTTTCGATAGCACCACTTTTCGCGGAGGCCATAAGCAGGATTCATTCGGATCATTCCGTCAGCATTCTTTTCAGATAGACCCAGGTCGGTTCATCGAAAAAGCCGACAAAATCAAGGAGGGAGCTTCATGGATACAGCAGAAAGAATCAAACTGGAAAAGAGAGAGACTTCGGGCAAACAGGCCTGCAGAAAAATAAGGAACGAGGGGAAGATCCCGGGGGTGCTTTACGGTCCGGGAATCGATGGTGCCGTTCCCTTCCAGGTCTCCTCCGCCAGAATTTCACCCCTTGCCAACTCGGGACGCTGGGAGACAGCCCGTCTTGAAGTGGATGTGCCGGGTGGCAAGAAGGCCTCCTGTCTCATGAGAGATCTTCAGAGAGATCCCCTGACGGGAAAGATCCTTCATGTTGATCTCTTCCAGCTGAAGAAGGGACACAAGATCATGGTCAACGTCCCCGTCGAGATAGCGGGAAGGGAGAAATGTATCGGAGTCAAACAGGGTGGCGTGTTCGAGCAGATGATCCACGAGATCCAGATGGAAGTTCTCCCCAAGGAGATCCCTGATTCGATCGTTGTAGACATTTCATCGCTCAAAATTGACGGGTCAGTTCGTATATCTGATCTCGAAATGCCGGGAAGCGCTGTGCTCGATCTTTCTGAAGAAACAATTGTGGTAGCTATAGGGCATGCAAGGGCCGAGGCCGAGAAGACTGATGAGGAAGAGGAAGAAGAAACTGAGGTTCAGGTAGTATCGAAGGGCAAGGCCAAAGAAGAGGAGGCTTGAGCCCTATTGTGATTCTGGTCGCAGGTCTGGGCAACCCGGGTTCCAGGTACGCCTGGACACGACACAATGCGGGGTGGCATGTGATCGACCTTCTCAGGGAGAGGTTGTCCGCTCCCAGATGGTCCTCTACCCGCGAGAGTGAAATTTGGGGTCCATGTAAGGTCGATGACCACAAGGTCTTTTTGCTGAAGCCAATGACCTATATGAACCTTAGTGGCGTAGCTGTGAAGAGATCTGTCCGTAGCCTGGGGATCGATCTGGAAGATATCATTGTTGTTTATGACGACATTGCTCTTCCATTTGGACGAATTCGCTTCAGGCCTGGGGGTTCGGCCGGGGGCCACCGGGGAATGATCTCGGTAATAGGGCATATGGGGTCTGCCGAGATAGCGAGGATACGCATCGGGATCGGAGGCAGTGATCCTGACCGCGAACTGATAGATTATGTTACTGACCCCTTCACCCGGGAGGAACTCTCTCTTTTGCCGTCAATTTGTGACAGAGCCTCGGATTCGGTTCTTTTGTGGATATCAAGGGGACCCGAGGAGACCATGAGAGTGACCAATGCCCCTCCCGACCATCCACGAGAGAACAGATCCGGTGACCGAGACTGATATGGCGGGGGGAACCTCGCCATTCTTTTTATGGAGAAAACAGTAATGAACGGAATCGACAGAAAAGGATCGGCAGATTCTCTGAGTAGCATTTCCAATACAGTTACCACCGGAACGAATACGGTTCACATCCCCGCCGGCACCGCTGCGTGGTGCTGGGCTATGAGGGATCTGGAAGGGCCGGCCCTGGTAATTCTTCCCGACAGGCGGGTTTTGGCTCAATTCGTCGCTGACTGGGAACAACTTGTTCCGGAAAAAGACATCCAGGCTCTATCCGAGATACCCCTTTCCAAAGAACTGATAATTAACGATGCTATAAGAATGGAGCGGGGATGCAGCACAATGAAATGGCTCGCGTCTGGAGATCTAATGGCAGCCACCGCTCCCGCTGTAATGGCGCCGCTTCTGCTTCCGTCGGAGAGGATAGAGATAGGAGAGGGCATCGAGGCGGGCAGGGATGTACTGTTGGAATGGGCCCTTGCCTCCGGGTACGAACGATCGGACCTTGTTTGGCAGGAGGGCCAGTTCGTCAGCAGGGGAAGTATTGTTGATCTTTTTGACCCCTCCTACAGGTATCCTCTGAGGATCGAGTTTTTCGACGACAGGGTGGAAAGTATAAGGATCTTTGATCCTGCGACCCAGAGAAACATATCGCCTGTGGGTGTCACGAAACTTCTTTCGCTGAAGCGGGGAACCCGTAAAACCTTTCAGGCAATGATACCGCCTTCTGCCAAGATTATTTTCGTGGAAAGGCGGGCGATATCACGGTCTGCCGAGGCGTACAAATGGCTGTGGGATGGCATTGCGGGCAATATCGGTATTGATTCCCTTGAAGAATGGGAAAAGGTCGAATACGGTTTCAGGAGCAACAGATCCTTTCATTTGACAAAAGCAATTGAGGGCTCTTCTTATCGGCTGGATATTTCGGAAATACCCTCGTTCAGGGGGAAACTTGATGCGGCCGAGTCATTCGTAAGAGGTTGGAAGAATGACGGTTTCCATGTCACGGTGTTATCATCCAGCGACCTTATGCTCGAATGGGCCGGGATAAATGGTGTTGTGGGGAAGAGAGGAAACATTTCCGGCGGTTTCTGCGACCGGACCGAAAAAAAGGTCTTTTTGTCCGACTCCGACCTCACAGGTATCGTCCCCGTCATTTCCAGGGGAAAGGTTACCCGGATCCCTCCCAGAGAGTGGGAGGAAAGGATCGAGGATCAGGACTACGTTGTCCACGAAGATTATGGCATCGCCAGGAACCTGGGTATCGAAAGGATCTCCTCAGGCGGCATGGACAGGGACTGCCTTGTTCTCCAGTTCGCCGAAAACCGGCGGCTTATGATGCCTCTGGTGCAGTTGTTCAAGATCTCACCCTATCCGCTTCCTGTCGGAGAAGATCGTGAACTGGACAGCCTGCGAGGGAAAGCCTGGAAAAAGAATGCGGCGAAGGCCAGGGAAAGGGCAAAGGAAGCCGCCCGTCAGATTATTTCCCTATACGCAGCGAGGGAGTCGGCATCCAAGATACCCCTTCCTCCCGACGGAGAAATAATGCGGAATTTTGAAAAGGGTTTTCCTTTTATCGAGACCGCAGACCAGATATCGGCCATAAAAGCCGTCAAAAAGGATATGGAGAACAGTTTTCCCATGGAGAGACTACTGGTCGGGGATGTCGGGTTCGGGAAAACAGAGGTGGCGTTCAGGGCTGCAATTAAAGCGGCCGAGTCGGGCAAACAGACCCTTTTCCTTGTTCCCACGACATTACTCGCATCACAGCATTACGAATCATTCATATCCAGGATCACCGGCCTTCCTGTTCGGAGTGAAGTGCTTTCAAGGTTTGTGCCAAAGAAGAGGCAGGATGAGGTCAAAAGAGATTTGGAATCGGGCCTTGTTGATGTTGTTTTCGGAACACACAAACTGCTTCAGGGGGACCTTAAGGTAAAAAATCTCGGGCTGATAATAATTGACGAAGAGCACAGGTTCGGGGTGCTTCACAAGGAAAGGCTCAAGAAGATCGACCCCTCAGTGGATGTTTTGAGTATTTCTGCAACACCCATACCCAGGACATTGCAGATGGCCCTGGGTGGATTAAGAAGCATTTCGGTCATATCCACGCCCCCTCACAACCGGATGCAGGTAATGACCTATGCTGGACCCTGGAGGGACGATCTGTTCAGGGAATCCGTGATCAGGGAGATCGCCAGGGGAGGCCAGGTGTTCTATGTTCATAACCGCATCGAGAGCATTGAGAAAGTGGCCTCCGGTATCAGGAGACAGTTCCCTGGTGTGGTGGTGGACATTGCTCATGGCAGGATGGACGAGAGGGCACTGGAAGAGGCTATGTCCAGATTTGCTTCAAGGGAAACGGATCTTCTGGTATGCACGACGATTATAGAAAGCGGTCTTGATCTGCCCGGTGCCAACACCCTTGTTGTAGACAATGCCCAGGATCTCGGCCTGGCCCAGATGTACCAGTTGCGAGGTAGAGTAGGACGCCGGGAAGCGCAGGCTTACGCGCTTTTCTTTTACCCGGCCGACGTCAGCCTTCCCCGTGAGGCCATGGAGAGGCTTGAGGCTATTGCTGGTATGGACGGAGATGAAGGTGGTTTTGCCCTCGCCAGGAGAGATATGGAAATAAGGGGTGGCGGACAGATAGCCGGGACGAGGCAGCACGGACACGCGGAAAAGGTTGGTTACCACTCCTACTTCAAGATGCTTGAGGAGGAGATATCTCTGGCATCAGACAAAAAAACGGTTCCGGTGGTCAAAATGGATATTCGTTTACCCGTGGTTCTCCCAAGCACTTATGTACCCCAGTCAAGTGTGAGAATTGTTATTTTCAGGAGGTTGCTCAAGGTTTCGGATATTAAAGAGACGGAAGAACTGAAAAACGAACTGCGCGAAAGGTTCGGCCCCTTGCCTCAATCAGTGGAGTTTATGCTGGCTTCCGCTGTGATCAGGACACTGGGGGCATATCATGGGTTACAATACGTTCGTTGCAGTCTCAAAGAAACATGTGCCGCAGTTGATGTGGACCATCCATCCCGCCTGCCGCGGCGCGCGGGGTGGATGCAAAAGGCAAATGGGACCATTGTCGGCCCCGGCGGATACAGGGGAATGCTGGAGCTTGCGGGTATGATAGAAGTATCGGAAGAAGTTAAAACGGAGGCGCGGCAATGAATGATCACGAAAAGGTCAGCTTGAGGATAAAAGAACTGCTTGTGATAATGGAGAAGCTCAGAAGCCCCGGGGGTTGTCCCTGGGACAGGGAGCAGACTATGCACTCTCTCCGCCCCTGTATACTAGAAGAAGCTTACGAACTTGTGGAGGCAATTGAAAGAGACGATGATCCTTCCGTTTCAGAGGAATGTGGAGATCTTCTTCTGCAGGTAGTGTTTATCTCCTGCCTTGCGGCAGAGGAAAACCGTTTTGGCCTGGCGGAAGTAATTGAAGGTTTAAACAGCAAACTGGTCAGACGTCATCCTCATGTTTTCGGGGAACAGAAGATTGATACCAGCGACGCTGTCCTGAGAAACTGGGAGCGGATAAAACAAAAAGAGAGAAAGGCCAGGAATAACGACACGTCGGTTTTTGCTGGTGTACCCAGGAACCTGCCGGCTCTGGCAAGAGCTCGCAGGATCCAGGAGCGTGCGGCTAAGAAGGGTTTTGACTGGCTGCCGGAAGAGACCGAACCGGTCATCAGCAAGATCCGGGAGGAAATTGAAGAATTGTCCGGGGCAGTGGCATCTGGCAACGGTGATAGCATAGAGGAGGAAATGGGAGATCTTCTCTTTGCCATGGTGAACCTTTCGAGGCGCCTTGGTTATGAAGCGGAATTCAGTCTGCAGAGAGCAAACAGGAAATTTATGGACAGGTTTCGTTTTATCGAAGAGAGTGTGGAGTCCAGTGATCGGAACTGGTCTGATTATTCCCTCGAAGAACTTGAGGATCTTTGGCAGAAGGCAAAGAAAAACCTGAACCTTGATAGTTCTGTTGACGCTACTCATTGCCGGAGGTGAAGAAATGAGTGAGAAAAGAGAAAAGGGTAGTGCTGCAGCAGCAAAAGAAGTAAGGCCGGAAATGGTGGAAAAGACCAAAAACAGCCCTGGCCGAAAGATCGGCATTACGGAAACCGCGTTGAGGGATGCCCACCAATCGATAATGGCCACCCGTCTTCGAACTGAGGACATGATACCCGTTGCCGAAGAAATGGATGATGCGGGGTATCATTCCCTGGAAGTCTGGGGTGGTGCCACCTTTGATACATGCATGAGATTTCTGAATGAAAACCCCTGGGAAAGGCTTCGCACTTTAAGGAAGTGTTTCAAAAAGACCAGGCTTCAGATGCTTCTTCGTGGTCAGAATGTTGTCGGCTACAGACACTATGCCGATGACGTGGTGCGGGAATTCGTCAAGAGGGCTGTTGGCAATGGACTGGATATTATCAGGGTTTTCGATGCGTTGAACGACCTTAGGAATATGGAGATAGCGGCGGATCAGGTCAAAAAGGAAGGAAGCAGTCTTCAGATGTGCATCTCCTACACCATATCTCCAGAACATACGCTCAAAAACTTTGCGGACCTCGCGCTAAAAATGAAAGGTATGGGGGCGGATTCGATATGCATAAAAGATATGGCTGGATTGCTCGGTCCTATGGATGCGTTCAAACTCGTAGGGGCGATAAAGGAAAAAACATCTCTCCCCGTTCAGGTTCACTCCCATTACACCAGCGGTATGGCGGCCATGGCCTATTATGCTTCCATCCAGGCGGGAGCGGATGTGGTAGATTGCTCCATATCTCCTCTGGCAATGGGGACAAGCCAGCCAGCGACAGAAACCATGGTGGCGGCTCTTTCAGGCGGGGAATTCGATACAGGGATCAAACTCGAGAAACTGATACCCGTCTCGGAGCATTTCAGGAGAGTCAGGGAGAAGTACAGCAGCCTTGTGATGGGGCTTGAGGGAGTGGATATCAACGTCCTGATCTATCAGATACCCGGGGGTATGTACTCCAACCTTGTGAGCCAGCTGAATGAGCAAAACTCACTCGACAAACTCCAGGACGTTCTCAGGGAAGTACCGAAGGTCAGGAAGGAAATGGGGTATCCGCCACTTGTTACCCCTACAAGCCAGCTTGTTGGTACCCAGGCCACCCTCAACGTTCTTACCGGTGAACGATGGAAGATAGTTTCCAAAGAGGTAAGGAATTATTTCCTTGGTTATTATGGAACTCCTCCGGGGAAGGTCGATCCGGATACCCGCAAGAAAGTAATTGGCGACGATAAACCTATCACATGCAGGCCCGGAGAAGTTCTGGAGCCGGAACTCCCCGGGGTGTACAAATCCATGGGGGCCTGGATAACCCAGCCGGAAGATGCCCTCAGCTATGCTCTTTTCCCCGCTGTGGCAAAAGATTTCCTTGTATCGAAGTTTGCCAGGGAGAACCTGCGGGATGTCGGGTTGGAGCCGCTTGTTGATGATGCCGGATACCCTCTGTAGACCGCTTTTGAACGACACTAAGATCGCCCGGTTTTTTGCTGATATGCAGGGAGTGAATGATCGTTATGATCGAACCTGAGATTAACAGGGGGCCAATTGCAAGTGGCGTTTCGCAAAATGCTATAGAGGCTCCCGGTATCGAGGTTCTTGCGAGACTCCTGGGTCCGGGAGACGAGAACCTGAGGCTTTTCGAGGAGCGTTACCCGGTAAGGATAGCCGTGAAGGATCTTTCGCTGGTTGTCCAGGGGCCTGATGCCTCTGTGGTAGTCATGGTTGAAGAGCTGCTTTCGCAACTTCTTGGAGTGGCACGCAGGGGACACGTTCTTAGACCCGCAGAGGTCACCTATGCCATGAACGTATTTGCCGAAGAAGGGGTTGTGGACCTGCTTCCCATGTATGAAGATGTGATCTGCATGACCTACAGGGGTAAACCTGTCCGGCCGAGGACGAGTGGCCAGAAGCGATACGTAGACGCGATAAGGAAGAACGATGTGCTTTTTGCGATAGGTCCTGCAGGGACTGGCAAGACATATCTGGCCGTCGGGCTTGCTGTAGCTGCGCTCAAGGAGGGAAAGGCCAGCAGGGTTGTCCTTGTCCGTCCCGCAGTTGAGGCTGGAGAAAGCCTGGGTTTTTTGCCCGGAGACCTGAGAGAAAAAGTTGAGCCCTACCTGAGGCCTCTCTATGATGCATTCTACGAGATGTTCTCCCCGGAGCGTTTCATGAAATACGTCGAAAAAAAAGTTATCGAGATAGCTCCCCTTGCCTACATGAGGGGAAGGACCCTGAACGACAGTTTTATCATACTTGATGAGGCTCAGAACACTACGCCGGAGCAGATGAAAATGTTCCTTACCAGGCTGGGTTTCGGTTCTAAAGCTGTTGTGATAGGTGATGTCACCCAGATAGATCTTCCTTCTGGAAAGGATTCCGGACTCAAGGTAGTAGGCAATATTCTCAGGGACATTTCTGGAATAGGCTTTATATCCCTGGACAAGACCGATGTCGTCAGGCACGAGGTTGTCCAGAGAATAGTCCAGGCCTACGAGGAATATGAGCAGAAGAAGCAGTGAAGGCCCACTCGTTATAAGCCTCGCGAAGATGATCCGCAAACTGGCAGCGGACCCCGAATACCGCTTCAGATGGCTAGCTTCCATTGTCGTTGTATCTGCGGCTGTCCTGATGTTGGCAGCCTCGTGGTGGCTTAGCGAGGGCGGCGGTTCATTCCGTCAGGGAGCGCCGGCACCACGGACCTATTTTGCCCACTCCAGAATGAAGATCGTTGACGAGAACGCCACAAGGGCTCTTCGGGAACAGAGGATAGCCGAAATTGTGGGCGTCGTTGTCAAAGACAGGGCTCATGGAGAAGAGGCCGAGGGGATGCTCGTTCTTCTCGAAAGGGGCGAATACGGGGAGGCCCTTCCAGACTCCCTTGCAGTGATACTGGAAGCCCTTGGAGAAGATTCACGAAATCGGGTTATTTCGGTTTCCGTGATGATCGCTGAAGAGTTGATCGGGTCACCTGAAATGGCCCTTGACGATGATGACCCCATATGGCAGAAACTCAGTTTATCGCCCCTTTCAGTTCCAGAACAGAATCTCGCTTTCCAGATTCTTGATCATATCCTGGGATCTTCTTTCAAGGAAGATCCCCAGGCTACCCTTAAATTCAAGCAACAGGTCGCATCTGAAGTTGTTCCCGTCGAGAGGATCATAGGAGTCGGAGAGACTATAGCCCGTGAAGGCCAGTTGATCTCGCCTGAAATGGCAATTATCCTGAGGGCCCAGGGATACCCCGAGAGAGAGATACCATGGAAGACTCTTTTATTCGTCTTTCTGGCGACGACTCTATGGATATTCTGGATGTGGTGGTACACCGGGAGAAGGGATTTTTCTTTTGACAGGCGGGAATGGCTCTTCATAATCTTTATCCTGATAACAGGATGGCTGGCAATGTTTGTTTCCTCACGGTTTGCGGGGAACGTCCTCGGAATAATTGCTCTTGCAGGTTGGGCCTACCTGGGACTTCCCGGATCATTTTCGTTCCATCTCCTTATATGGGGCGGCGTTATTGGTTCTGTAATAGCCTCCGGGAGTTCATCCATGGACCTGATGCTCTCCGTTTTTGCCACCGTATTAACTGCCAGCCTTGGGTATGTCCTGATGACCAGGATCGACAGCCGCTGGTGCCTGATAAGAAAGCTCTTGCTTCTTGGTCTGGGGCTTTCCTTCGGTGTTTACGTGATCATGTGGGGCCTTTACCTGCCCTCCGGCTGGAAGATACTTGTTACGTATGTTTTTTCCGCTGTCGTGTGGGTTGCTGTTACTATCGGGGCCCTCCCGCTATGGGAAAAATTCTTTGATATCCTCACTCCTATAAGGCTTGTAGACCTTACCCATCCGTCTCACCCTCTTCTCAAAAGACTTCAGATAGAGGCTCCAGGAACCTACCACCATTCAATAATGGTTGGGACCCTTGCGGAAGCGGCGGCCCAGGGGTTGAAAATGAACGCTCTTCTTGTAAGGGCAGGGGCATCTTTCCATGATGTTGGGAAACTCAAGCGCCCACAGTTCTTTGTGGAGAACCAGCAGACAGGACATAATCCTCACGATGAACTTTCGCCAACCCTGTCGGCACTGATCATAATTTCCCATGTAAGGGAGGGTCTCGAAATAGCCAGGCAATACGGGATCCCCCAGAAGATAAGGGTTTTTATAAGCGAACATCATGGAACCACCTGTCTGGGATACTTTTTCAAGAAGGCGTCCATAACAGAACCGGATCTGCAGATGGATCAGTTCTGTTATCCTGGAAACCGACCCGCAAGCAGAGAGTCGGCAGTGGTGATGCTGGCGGATTCAGTGGAAGCCGCGGTCAGGGCGGCCGCAGGTGACATCAGAAATCCGAAGGAACTGGAGGAGGTGGTCAGCAATGTCATTGAAACAAAGATATCCGAGTCCCAGCTTGACCTTGTCCCCCTGACCCTTCAGGATATTACCAGAATAAAGATAGCTTTCTCGGAAACCCTTAAACACATGTACCACACCAGAAGGGTTTCCCCTGTATCGGAAGAAACGAAGACGGAGGAAGATGCGTGAAGGTCCATATCGATTACGAACCGGGAAGTTTCAGCAAGCGCTTGAAACCGGAACTGGTCTCAGGATTGCGAAAGGTTCTTGACCCTGTGACCAGAGAACTTGTCCTTTCCGTTTCAGAAGAAAATGTCCTTCCGGATGAGGCGAGGTTCTCGATCTTTTTGGTCGATGAAGAGGAGATAAGGGCACTGAATCTTGAATATCTGGGGGAAGACTCGCCCACCGATGTGCTTTCGTTCCCTGTTTTCGACTTTGAACATGATGGAGTTTTCCATTCGGATGCCCCCCTGGTACTTCTGGGCGATATAGTTATCTGCCCTCCGCAGGTAGCGGCGAATGCCAGGGTAGCTGGGCATTCATTCGCGAGGGAACTTTCCCTGGTCCTGATCCATGGTATTCTTCATATCTTCGGTATGGATCACGACACCGAGGAAAAAAGAGAAGCAATGTGGAAAAAACAGGAGCAGTATTGGGATAAAATTGAGGAAGCCCTGTATCCCTTGGAATGGGACAGGTAATATATGAAAGGGTTGATACGTAAGTGAGCGAAGAAATTGCCCAAAGTATCCTCATACTGGCTTTCCTGCTGGGTCTGTCTGCTCTCTTCAGCAGTAGTGAGACGGCGATAACGTCCATCGGGAGGGGAAAACTCCTTGCCATTCAGGAAAAAAATCCCCAGAAAAAGCGGGGTATAGAGTGGCTGATCTCGGATATGCATAGAGCCCTGACGGTTATTCTGATAGGCAACAACCTGGTCAACATTGCCGCAAGCGCCGTGGCAACCTCGCTGGCCCTTTCCCTTTTTGGACCCAAGGGCCTCCTCGTTGCGGTGGCTTTCATGACCGTAATGATAGTGGTATTTGGGGAGATCCTGCCAAAAAGCATGGCCATAATAAGGCCAGAAAAGATTGTGACAGCTACCCTTCCCCTGCTCCGTTTCATAAACGTTATCTTTGCCCCGCTGATATGGGCCACCGTAGTGACAGTCAAGTTCCTTGGCTCCCTCATGAAGGTGGACCTTTCCTCACAGCACCCTTTTGTAACCAGGGAAGAGATAGAACAGATGGTGAACATAGGGGAGGCCTCCGGGGTTTTCGAGGAAGATGAGCGCAGAATGATCCACGGAGTTATCTCATTTGAGGAGACGAGGGTATACGAGATCATGGTGCCTAGAACCGATATGGTTACAGTATCGGGTGAGATCAGTGTCCAGGAATCGGTATCGGTATTCCGGGAATGCGGTCATTCCAGACTTCCTGTCTATGACAGGGATCCCGATCATATACTTGGCATTCTTTACGTAAAGGATCTCATCGGGTCTCTTATTTCGGGAGAAACCGCCGTTCCGGTATCTTCTCTGGTAAGGGATGCTCTTTTTGTCCCGGAAACGATGCGCATCGCCGATGTGTTCGATGTGATGAAGGGCAAGAGAGTTCATATCGCTATTGTTGTTGACGAGTACGGTGGTACTGGCGGCCTGGTGACCCTAGAGGATCTCATTGAGGAGATTGTTGGAGAGATACAGGATGAATACGATGATGAAAGCGCATTGATCCAGAAAGAGGACGATGGAAGCTACCTCGTAAAGGGACATATGGGTCTCGAGGATCTGAGCGAGATGTTGCACTACCCCTTTGAGTCCAGTGACATGGATAGTGTTGGCGGCCTGATCCTTTCCCTGGCTGGGAGATTCCCTGACGAGGGACAAAGAATCCCTTACGGTCACTGGGAGTTCCAGGTTCTTGAGGTGGAGGATCACCGGATAAAACTGGTGAAAATCACTCCAATGGACGACATGTACCGCATCTGTGAGGTGGTTGAATGAACCAGGGATACGACTGGAAGGCTGGCGGAGTAACAGCGGACATGCTCCTTGAAGAGGCCAGGAGAGTTCAGAGGTTCTCCTATTCTCCGTACTCCGGTTTTCCCGTGGGGGCTGCTGTGGTAGCTGCCGATGGCACGATTTTTTGCGGCTGTAATGTTGAGAATGGAAGTTACGGCCTGACAATTTGCGCCGAGAGGAATGCCATGACCAGAATGGTGTCTTCGGGTGGCAAGGATCCCGTCGCAATAGCAATAACGGGTCCTCCTGGAGTCCCGTGTCCTCCCTGTGGAGCTTGCCGTCAGTTTCTAGCCGAGTTCAACAGGAGGTTGCTGATCGTGCTCGAAGCACCGGAAACTGGACACGTGATATTGTCCCTTGAGGATATTTTCCCCATGCCCTTCTCTTTCGGAGACAGAGGCTGAATATGTCGGATGCCGGATCAAGGTCGGGGTTTGTTTCCGTAATCGGCAGGCCCAACGTTGGAAAATCGACCCTCGTCAATGCCATAGTCGGCGGCAAGGCGGCGATTGTATCCGACAAACCGCAGACCACCAGAAACAGGATAAGAGCTGTTTACAACGACCCAAGGGGACAGATAGTCTTTGTAGATACCCCCGGCCTTCACAGGCCCCTGCACGAATTGGGGCGCTTCATGGAACGCCAGGCATCGGAGTCTCTTGGTTCATCCGACGCAGTCTGCTATGTTATCGAGGCTTCGGATACCCATATCGGGAAGGCTGATGAAAAAATTCTGAAGATCATCGAAATGTCGTCTGTACCCGTCGTTCTTGTCGTAAACAAGACAGATTATGACTCTCCGGCCAGGGATAAAAAAGGCTGGAAGGTATTTCTGGAAAGGTTAAGTTCCGCGGACGTTGTTGAAGTTTCCGCACTCAAAGAGACCAATATGGATCTTCTTTTAGAGAAGATTTTTTCTCTTCTTGTGCCCGGTCCACCGATCTTTGACGACGACCGGATGGTTGACTGCACCGAGAGATTCCTGGCTTCCGAGATTATCAGGGAGCAGGTTCTGATGCAGACAGAACAGGAGGTTCCACACAGTGTCGCTGTAGATGTGGAGGAGTTTCAGTCACCCGAGGAGTATCCCGAGAGAAAGAACCTACTGGTAAGGGCCAGCATCTACGTTGAGAGAAGCGGCCAGAAAGCGATCCTGATCGGAAAGGGCGGGACCAAACTAAAAAACATAGGCCGGAAGGCGAGGCTGGAACTACAGCAGCAGTTCGGTCATGATGTCTATCTTGATCTCTGGGTAAAGGTCAGGCCAGGCTGGAGAAATTCCGGGAACGAACTTAGAAGGATGGGATATACCTAGGGAGACTGGTCGTGGAAAACAAATCCGGGCAGGGTATTCTGAAAAACCGCGGAGTGGTTCTGCGAAGGAGCGATACACCCGAGGGAAACAGAAGTGTTTATGTTCTCCTGGAAAACGTAGGCCCCGTCTGGCTTCTGGCCCCGGGGGCGGCCAGGGGTAAAGTCCGGTTCGGGGGATCAACCGATCCCCTTGTCTGGGGGACATTTCACGTCTACAGGGGTCCTAACCGATGGTATCTTCGGGATGTTGACGTGAGGAAGGACTTCTGGTCTTTGCGGTCTTCATCCATTAGAATACGGCAAGCTGTCCATTGGGTGGGTTCGATACTCGGGAACACCCTTCCAGGACACCCGTGCAACGATCTTCTTCCTGTTTTTTTCTGGTCCCTGTCGTTGCTCGAGAACCCTTCTGCAAGAGAGGACCTTGCCAGTTGGCGTTTCTACTGGCGCTGGCTCAGGATATGGGGAATGGCTCCGGAACTGGAAAGATGCCGTTCGTGCGGATCACTCCCCAGGAGAGCGGTCTTTTCTGGCGAAGGCATTAATTGCGAAAAATGCGGAGGACAGGGTATACCCCTTTCCGAGCAGGAACGCCTGGCTCTTCTCGAAGCGGCAATATCAGGTCACAGGGATTTTATTGAAAGATCGGGGCAACCAGGGATAGGATCCCGCCTGGTGGAAAAGTGTACCCTGGTTCTGGAGAGAGAACTGGCTGAAAGAACGTGATCGAAATGTCAAAGGAGGAATATCCGGGTGAATCTACAGGAGATAATCATGCGCCTCGAGCGTTACTGGGCAGAGCAAGGGTGCATTATCCAGCAGCCTTATGATATCGAGGTAGGAGCGGGAACCATGAACCCCGCGACCACTCTAAGGGTACTTGGCCCGGAGCCGTGGAGGGTTGCCTACGTGGAACCGTCGAGACGTCCTACGGATGGAAGGTACGGAGAGAACCCCAACAGGCTTCAGCATTATTACCAGTTCCAGGTTATCATCCAACCCGCCCCCGAGGAGATTCAGGAAATGTATCTGGAGAGTCTCAAGACACTGGGTATCGATCCCGGGGACCATGATATCCGTTTTGTTGAGGATGACTGGGAGTCTCCAACCATTGGGGCATGGGGACTTGGATGGGAAGTATGGCTCGACGGGATGGAGATAACCCAGTTCACCTATTTCCAGCAGGTTGGCGGTATTGACATGGACCCCGTTGCTGCCGAAATAACCTATGGGATAGAGCGTATCGCCATGTTCGTTCAGAAAGTCGACAATGTCTACGATCTGGAATGGGTGGGCAAGGTAAAATACGGAGATGTCCATCACAGGGGAGAGGTGGAACATTCCACCTACAACTTTGAGATTGCCGATACAGAAATGCTGTTCCGGCTCTTCTCAATGTACGAGACGGAAGCAAAAAACATCCTTGAAAAAGGTCTGGTATTTCCGTCCTATGACTACGTTCTGAAATGCTCCCATGCGTTCAACCTGCTCGATGCCAGGAACGCAATAAGCGTGACCGAGAGAACGGGATATATTTCCAGAGTCCGGGCCCTGGCCAGCGGATGTTGTCAGGCTTACGCAAAGCAGCGCAAGGATATGGGTTATCCGCTGATGAATAGTTTCGATACAGAGAACGGGAGGTAGGAGTATGGGAAAAAGGGATCTTCTTCTTGAAATAGGGACCGAGGAAATACCCTCCAGATTCATACCTCCGAGCCTTTCGGAACTTTCCCGGATCGCAGGATCGGAGATGAAGACCGAGCGGCTATCCTTCGATAATATCCAGACCTTTGGAACGCCAAGAAGAATGGCGTTCATTGTAAGAGACCTTGCAGAAAGACAGGAAGACCTCATTGAGGAGTTCAAGGGCCCGGCATGGTCCTCGGCTTTTGATGGCAGCGGAAACCCCACAAAAGCGGCAAGGGGTTTTGCTAAAAGCAGAGGCGTGGAGGTCGACTCCCTCGAAAAAAGGACCTTCGGTGAAAACGATTTTGCCGTTGCCGTGATACGTCAGGAAGGAAGACCGGTCATTGAAATATTGCCGGGACTTCTTGAGCGGATTACAGGCGGGATATCATTTCCCAAAAGCATGTACTGGGACAGGACCTTCACCAGGTTTGCCCGGCCGGTAAGGTGGCTTTTGGCCCTTTACGGAGATACCCCGATAAACTTCGGTTTCGGGTCTGTCAAATCTGGCAAAACCACCCGGGGTCACCGGTTTATGGGGAAAAAGATCATAGAGATAGAGAACACGGCAGAATACCTGGAAAAACTCCACGACAACTTTGTTATTGCCGATCCGGAGAAACGAAAAGAAAAGATGGTTTCTGGGATCGCTGGCCTGGAAAAGGAGATCGGCGGAAAAGCAGTGCTGGATGAAGACCTCATGGAGGAGAACCTTTTCCTTGTGGAGTATCCTGTACCTTTCTTCGGATCCTTCGATCAATCCTTCCTCGACATTCCAGCCGAAGTGCTTATAACGTCAATGAAGAACCACCAGCGGTATTTTCCGGTGAGGGATACATCAGGCGCGCTAAAGCCATTCTTTGTCGGTGTCAGCAACAACAGGGCTACCAATATGTCAGTGGTCAGGGAGGGCAACGAAAGGGTTCTCAGGGCCAGGCTCTCCGATGCTGCGTTCTTCTGGAAGGAGGACCAGAAGGTTGCACTCTCCGCAAGGGTTGAATCATTGAAAAAGATCATTCATCACGAGAAACTGGGTACTGTTTACGAAAAGGTCTCCCTTGTCCGTGAACTCTGTTCCTTTGTTAGCGAAACTCTCTCTCTCTCTCGAGAAGAGACGGAACTGGTCGACAGGGCGGCGATGCTTTCCAGGGCGGACACTGCCACCGAAATGGTCTACGAATTCCCTGAACTGAGAGGTGTAATGGGTAGGGAGTACGCACTTAAAGGCGGAGAGGACCCAAGGGTGGCCTTGGCTCTTTACGAACAGTATTTGCCGGCTTTTTCCGGTGATGATGTTCCGAAAGACAAAATAGGGGGTATTCTGGGGATCTGTGACAGGATCGACACGATCACTGGAGGATTCAAAGCCGGGCTACAGCCTACCGGATCTCAGGATCCCTATGGTATCCGCAGGGCTTCAAGGACCCTCAATGAAATATTGTGGGGCAGCAGGATTGATGTAGACATTCTCCAGATTCTTGCCGAATCCGCCAGGCAGAGGGGCCTTTCAGAGGCCGAAACTCTCACAGCAAGGGAATTTATCCTTCAGAGGCTTCATAACCAGTTGAGAGAGAAAGGCTTCTCTCACGAACTTACGACCCTTGCTGTGTCGGTGGCTGGATCCAGACCAATGCAGGCAATGAGGATGCTGGATGTTTTCTCCGGAATTCAGGATTCGGAATGGTTTTCGGGACTGGTGGTTTCCGCTGTCAGGGTTAAAAATATTCTCCAGAAGGCGCAGGAGCGAAACATGAACCTGGACAGCGGACTCCTGGTCGAAAAAGAGGAAAAAGAACTTTTCGAGATCGTCGAGACTCTCTCTCCTGATGTGGCCAGTGCCGTTGCTGGATCCGACTGGGATGGTCTGGCAAGGCTCCTTGCTCGACTCGAACCCTTCATAACCTCTTTCTTTGACCATGTTCTGGTTATGGACAAGGATGAAAAGATCCGAAGCAACAGGATCGCCCTGTTGGAAAAATGCAATGACCTTTTCAGGACTGCCGGAGATCTGGGAGTTCTGAAATCCTGAGACCATGAACTACAATTTTCCCGGGACAGGAGGACCTTCCTGTGAATGACCCAGAAAGTAAAGCGCCGCTCCCAGTATTTGTCGTCTCGGATTTCACCGGTGAGACCGCCGAGCACGTGGCCAAGGCTGCGATGAGCCAGTTTGCTACGGACGCTGTAACACTTCAGAGATACAGGTACATCAATAATCAGGAGAGAGCACTCGAGGTGCTCGAAGAAGCCGGTTCCATAAACGCCCTGGTTGTGTGTACTCTTGTTGACCATGACCTGAGGCGATGGTTCATGGAAAAGGCTCATCTCCAGAAGACGGATACCGTCGATATAATGGGGCCAATGCTGGACATGCTTGAGATGCGTCTCGAACATCCTCCGCTTGAGACCCCAGGCCTTATGAGAAGGATGGACGAAGAATACTTCCGCAGGGTAAAAGCAATAGAGTTCGCCATTAAGTGTGATGACGGAAGATGCAGCGAACAGCTCCTTTCCGCGGATGTGCTCATTTTGGGTGTTTCCAGGACCAGCAAGACGCCCCTTTGTATGTACCTTGCTCACAGGGGTTTCATGGTTGGCAATGTGCCGCTTATCCCGGAGACTGAAACGCCGAAGGAAATATTCGATGTAGCTCCCGAGAAGGTGTTCGGGCTGGTGGTCCAGCCAGAGAAGCTTGTCGAAATACGCAGGGAAAGACTTCGCCTTCTGGGTCTGGATTCCGATACTTCCACCTATGCCCAGTGGGAAAGGGTCGAAGAGGAACTGAAGTTCGCAAAGGATATCATGAGGAAGATCGGCTGCCGAATACTGAATGTAACCAACAGGGCAATAGAGGAAACCGCACAGGAAATTCTGGATTATTTGAGAGCCTGATCCATCGAAGAAAAAACGGAGGAGGTCGAAAGATAATGACAGAAGCCGGAAAAACAGAAAAGCGTTTTGTTTTCAACTTCAGCGAAGGCAGGGCCGACCAGAAAAAACTGCTGGGGGGCAAGGGTGCCAATCTCGCGGAAATGATGCGAATCGGTCTTCCGGTGCCTCCAGGGTTCACTATTTCAACCGAAGCGTGTCTGGAATATATCAGTAAAGGAGAGCCCTTTCTTGATGGACTCTGGGAGCATGTGCTTTCTTACATAAATGGACTGGAGAAGGAGACAGGCAAAACCTTCGGCGGAGAAAAGTCACCTCTTCTGGTTTCAGTCAGGTCGGGCGCTGCCATTTCCATGCCGGGAATGATGGACACGATCCTTAACCTGGGGCTTAACGAGACCACTGTCAAGGCTCTCGCCGCCGAATCCGGAGACGAGAGATTCGCCCTTGACAGTTACAGAAGGTTCATCCAGATGTTCTCTGATGTGGTGCTCGGAATAGATGGTGACCTTTTCGAGAACGTTATCCACAGTGCCAAGAAGGATCTTGGACTCTCCTACGACTACGAGATACCAGCCTCTTCCTGGAAAGATATTATCGGAAAATTCCTCAGGATCGTGGAACAGGAATCAAGGGGACCTTTCCCCTCCGAGCCCATGGTCCAGTTAAGGAAATCCATCGAAGCTGTTTTCAGGAGCTGGGATAACCCAAGAGCAAAAACCTACAGAAAGATCAACAAAATACCCGATGATCTCGGGACAGCCGTAAACATAATGACCATGGTATTCGGAAACCTTGGGAATGACTGTGGTACTGGAGTATGTTTCACCAGGAACCCTTCCAACGGAGAAAAGAAACTCTACGGGGAATTCCTGATAAATGCCCAGGGAGAGGATGTAGTCGCGGGCACCAGGACACCTCAGCCCATCGATTTTCTGGGCGAGAAGTTGCCCGAGGCAAGCAGTGAGCTTCACAGGGTTTCCGAACTCCTCGAAAAACATTACAAAGATGTTCAGGACATAGAGTTCACTGTCGAAAGAGGAAAACTTTTTATGCTTCAGACCCGGAATGCCAAGCGAACATCGAGGGCGGCCGTTCAGGTGGCTGTCGATATGCATGCCGAAGGGCTGATCGATGCCACTACGGCAGTATCCAGGGTTACTCCTGACCAGGTGGAACAATTGCTGCACAAGCAGATAGACCCCGAGGCCAGCTTTGATATTGCGGCCAAGGGCCTTCCCGCATCCCCTGGTGCCGCCACTGGCATAGTCATTTTCGATGCCGATGAAGCCGAGAAGGTTTCCAACAGCGGGCAGCCGGTGATACTTGTCAGACCGGAGACAACACCTGATGACATTCATGGCCTTTACGCGGCCCAGGGTGTCCTTACCAGCAGGGGAGGGATGACAAGCCACGCCGCCGTTGTGGCAAGGGGCCTTGGGAAGCCATGTGTCTCCGGATGTGAGTCGGCAGTTATCGACGTCAACAGGGGGGAGATGCAGATCGGGGGGAAGACGGTTCGAAAAGGGGAGACAATTACGATCGATGGTACCAGGGGGCACGTCATTACAGGAGTGGTTCCCCTCGTCCAGCCGTCCTTCACTGATGATTTCAGACAACTGCTTGATATGGCGGACTCCATCTCCGATCTTCAGGTTTGGGCAAACTCTGATACTCCAGAGGATTCGGAGAGAGCCAGATCCTTCGGTGCCAGGGGTATAGGCCTTTGCCGTACAGAGCATATGTTTATGGCGACGGAAAGACTTCCCGTCATGCAGGAGATGATCCTTGCTTCCGACAAGGATTCCCGGGTAGAGGCTCTTGAAAAACTCAAGATCATGCAGAGAGACGATTTCCGGGGAATATTCGAGGCCATGGAAGGACTTCCTGTCACCGTAAGGCTCCTTGACCCGCCTCTTCATGAATTTCTCCCCAAGGAAGAAGAACTCAAGGAAACCATCGCTTCCCTGAAGGGTCAGTCAGGTAAAGAACTGGAAAAGGCAGAGGCAATATTGAAAAGAGTTCTCTCTCTCAAGGAGAACAATCCTATGCTGGGATTCAGGGGATGCAGGCTGGGACTCGTTTACCCGGAGATCTATGAAATGCAGGTTTGCGCGATAATTGAGGCTGCCTGTGAACTTTCACTTGCGGGTAAGAAAGTAATCCCTGACATTATGGTCCCCCTTGTGGGAACAAAAGAAGAGATGAAGAGGCTCGACCGGATGGTAAGAGATACAGCCGAACAGGTGATAAAGAATAAGGGGCTTGAAAAGCTTCACTACCTTGTTGGAACAATGATCGAAGTACCGCGGGCTGCCCTGGTGGCAGGGGAGATAGCGGAGTTCGCGGAGTTCTTCAGTTTCGGAACCAACGATCTTACGCAGACTACTTTCGGCTACTCCAGGGATGATGCCGAGGGGAAATTTCTCACCCGATATGTGGAGGACGGAGTCCTTAAGGACAACCCCTTCCATGTCCTGGACAGGGACGGTGTGGGACGTCTTATGAAGATCGCTGCCAAAGAGGGCAGGGAGGCCCGGCCGGGTATCCAGATAGGCATATGTGGGGAACATGGCGGTAACCCGGAAAGTATTTCCTTCTGTCAGGGAGCGGGTCTGAACTACGTGAGTTGTTCTCCCTTCAGGGTTCCGGTGGCGAGGCTGTCCGCGGCACATGCCAAACTTGGATTGCTGGACTAGATAGTTCGAGGGCCGCCCTTTTCGGGGCGGCCTTTTTTAAAGGAGAAATTATGACTGCAGAGATACCTCGTATAAGATGGGAAAAATTAGAAAGGACTATTCTTGCTCCCTTTGCCGCTTTCAGTGACTCCAGTGGAGGGAGGGCCAGGACAGAGATTCCCTGCCCGATAAGGACCCTGTATCAGCAGGACAGGGACAGGATTATTCATTGCAAGGCGTTCAGGAGGTTAAAGCACAAGACCCAGGTTCTTCTCCTTCCCGAGGGGGATCACTACAGAACCAGGCTAACTCATACCCTGGAGGTTTGCCAGATAGCCAGGACCATATCCAGGGCTCTTGCCCTTAATGAAGACCTGACAGATGCTATTGCTCTTGGACATGACCTGGGACACACTCCCTTTGGACACATGGGTGAACGTGCTCTGGACAAAATCGCCCGCGAGAAAGGCCTGGATGGGTTTGCCCATGCCAGCCAGAGTCTCAGGGTGGTGGACCACCTCGAAAAAGAGGGGAAAGGGCTGAACCTGACCTTGGAGGTCAGGGACGGTATTCTGAAACACTCGAAAGGGCAGGTCGACGTAAGAGAGGGTTTCACCGGCGGAGAAACAACTCTTACACTGGAAGCTCGTGTCGTAAGGGTTTCGGATTCCATAGCTTACATCAACCATGATCTGGACGATGCCATGAGAGCAGGCCTGGTCAAAGAATCAGATCCTCCTGCTGATGCGATAGGGGTTCTGGGCAAGACTCATGGCGACAGGATAGGAATGATGGTTAAAGATACCGTAAGCAACAGCGGGCCAGGAGGAGTAACAATGAGTCCGGAAATTCTTGAGGCAGTCGAAAAAATGAGGTCTTTTCTTTATTCCAACGTCTATGCCTCTGAAAGGGTTCTTCGGGAAGAACCCAAGGTTGAGCACGTTCTCAGAACTCTTTTCGACCATTACGAAAAAAACCCCGTGGGAACGATCGCTCCCGACGGGGCTCCTCCCTGTCAAATGGCGCTCGACCATGTTTCGGGCATGACGGACAGATATGCGCTGTCTCTCTTTGAGAAGATCGCGATGCCCGATCCGTGGCCCCAGATCGGGCGCTAATCTTCCTCGATCCCGTACTGCTTTAGCAGGTCCTGGTATCTTTCCTCTATCTCTTCGGGTGTCCGCTCCTTCTTCACATAAGGCTCTGGCTGTGTATCCGCCTGACCCGGTTTTGAAACCGGGGGTGCATAGGTAGTGGCCGGCTGTTGGGATGATATTTCATCCATTGGTCCGTAATAGGCGGTGTCTGAAATAGAAACACCGTATAGTCTCGCCATGGAGGCAGTTATACCTGTGACTTCTTCGTCCCTGGGCGAAAGAAGCATGCGAGGAACATTGGGGTCACTGGCCGCCATGGCCCATGACCCGCCATGAAGAGGACATATGCTGGATGGGGCCATCCCGTCGGGAAGGATGATAACGGAAGCGGTGCAACCACCTGAAACCAGGAAACCAGTATCCTTGCATACGGTGACGATCTGGACATTTGCAGATTCCGGTAACGTGAAAGACTCCCTCACGGGTAGGTATTTCACGGCCTCGCTCATGAAAGCCTGCCATACTGGAGCAGCAATGACACCTCCGGTTCCGGGTCTGTCGAGGCTTTTGTGGTCGTCGTTCCCGGCGTAGACTACAGTTACCAGACCAGGTATGCCCCCGGCAAACCATGCGTCACTGTATTCGTTGGTGGTACCGGTTTTCCCGAAGACTTCATAACCCGGGATCCTGGCCCTGGTGCCAGTGCCGGAGCGAACGACCTCCATCAATACGGAACGGACAGAGACAGCTATCTCTTCCGGGATAGTTTTGGTCAACTGAGGACCGTATTCCTCCAGAATTTCTCCGGCTCCTGTAACGACCCTCCGAATCGCGAAGGGGGTGACCTTTGAACCGTCGTTTGCGAATATGCTGTATGCCGCAGCCATCTCGAGAGGGGTTACGCTTGCGGAACCGAGGGCCAGAGACAGGTCGGCTGGGAGATGAGGAGATGTGAAGCCTGCCTTACGGGAAACATCGAGGATGTTTTCAACTCCCGTGATGTGAGCGACCCTTACCGCGACTGTATTGATCGAGTGAACAAGGGCAGTCAGCAGCGTAACCTCACCCCTGAACTCCCGGGTATAGTTCCCTGGTTCCCAGATGTTTCTCTTTCCCTGGTCGTCTATGCCGTTGTCATAGGATACGGGAGCGTCAAGGGCGTGATCCACGGGCCTCAGCCCTCTCATCAGGGCGGCGGTGTAGACAAAAGGCTTGAAGGAAGAACCGGGCTGGCGGAATGCCTGTGTGGCCCTGTTGAACTTGCTAACCTCGAAATCCTTTCCCCCCACCATGGCAAGTATCTCACCGGATTCAGGGTCGAGTGCGACAATTGCTCCTTCGCTCTTAAGTCCCTGTATTGCCTTCTCGGCAGCGTGCTGGACATCCAGATCGATGGTCGTGTGAACCCTGAGGCCACCCCGGTAGACTACATCGCTTCCATAGGTCGGAAGAAGATGTTCGAACAAAATGTGAGAGATGAAATAGGGAGCCTCGTCGAACATAAGGGCAGGTTTTTTCAGAGAATGGAAATCCAGTTCGATCTTCTGGGCGTCCTGGGCCTCTTCTGGAGTGATCATTCCCAACTGCACCATTCTGCTCAGGACATAGGTCTGTCTGGAAGCAGCGCGGTCCGGATGGCGTATGGGAGTGTAATACTCCGGTGCCTTTACAAGGCCGGCAAGGAGAGATGTTTCCGATAGAGTCAGTTCCGAGGGCTCCTTATTGAAATACAGCTGTGAGGCGGAATGGATACCCCAGGCGCCATGCCCGAAATAGATCATGTTGAGGTACATCTCCAGGATCTGGTCCTTGGAATAGATCCTCTCCAGTCGAAGAGAGATAATAGCCTCCTTGATTTTTCGGGTCAGGGTCTGTTCTCTGGAAAGAAAAAGATTTCTTGCAAGTTGCTGGGTGATTGTGCTCGCTCCCTGTTTTGTCCTCAGGTTTGTAACGTTGACCCAGAAGGCTCTCAATATACCCGAAAAATCAAGTCCCCCATGGGAGTAGAAAGAGCTATCCTCTGCCGCAACAGCAGATCTCTGCATGTTCCTTGAGATCTGGGAAAGGGGGACCCATGTTCTGTTTTCCAGAAAAAGACGGGTAATAACCTTCTGGTTCCTGTCATAGACTATTGTTGAGAGATCGGGTTCGTAGTTTGACATCTCCTCGAGAGATGGGAGAGAAGAAGCGGCGTTTCTTATTACGATCGCACCGACAACCGAGGCCAGTGCTATTGCAGCCATAAAAACCACAAGAACTGCCAGAAGAGCGCCACGCACATTATTCCCCTTCGGTTTTTTGCCCCCTGTTTCAACGGTTTCGGGATGGTCCGTTTTATTCCTGTTGTTTTTACCGAAAAATTTTGAAAAACCTGTTTTCATTGATATTCCTCTCTTTTCAGGAAAGTCAGGGAAAGTTGCCGATATCAAGCCATAGAAGAATAACAGAAAAAGGGGAAATTACGAATACCAAAAATAATAATTTACAAATAAACCCTTGCGTTCAGCACGGATGCGTGGTATATTTTTCGCCGTCGTCTGAACAAGACGGCGGCACCTTGAAAAAAGAATACAGCGCATATGGATAGAGCGGGCGAAGAAAAACGCCAGAAATATTTTGGAGAGTTTGATCCTGGCTCAGGACGAACGCTGGCGGCGTGCTTAACACAT